>DATFGW010000178.1:0-79378 GCA_035249045.1 Gemmatimonadaceae bacterium
AACTTCCTGACCCCGCCCCACCAGCCAACCTGGGCCGTCAACCGGCTCTTCACGTAGAACGCCGCTAAAAGCACGGCGTACTGGAGGAAGGTGCTGATCTCGCTCCGGAACGCTTCGCCCCAATGGTACTCTCCGGGCGGCGGCGGCGTCCTGGGCGGGCGCGGGATCCAGCGCGGCGTCGAGTTCTTATACTCGAGGTAGTCACGGCCGAAGATCGATTCGAGCACGCCTTCCTCGTAGCGCACGATCAGCTCGTACTCCACGGCGAAGAGCAGCACCGCGATGGGCAGGAACCACAGCACTCCCGAGATCGTGACGAATCCCATCCAGACCAGAAAATTTCCGATGTAAAGAGGATTCCTGACCCACGCGAAAATCCCGTAAGTCACCAATCGCTGCACTGCGCGCGATCGTCGACGAGTGACCGTGCCGGCGGCTGCCACGCCCGCAAGTCTGATCACCTCACCGATCGCGATGAGCGCCAATCCAACTTCCCAGCGAAACGGTGACGTCGAGCCCGGAAATACGAGTGGAATTCCCAGGAACAAAAGCGGAAGCCAGCCGCGATGGCGGAACAGCACCGACCCGATCTGCGCGGGGATCGATTGCTCGGTCGCACTCACCGGACCAGGCACTCGGGTCGGATTCGTCAACTGCGGCCCTTCTGCTCCGTGCCGGTTTCTTCCCAGGGTGAAAAGAGAGTCCGCCACTGGTCGGGCACGGGAATGGGCTTGCCGTCGGGTGAAACGGTCACGTACACGATTGACGCGTCGCAGACAACGGCATCGTGATGATTGCGCACCACCTGCCGCACGATGAAGCTCGTATTGCCCACCGACGTCAGCCCGGTTCGAATGCTCAGCTCGTCGCCCGGGAAAGTCTGCGCCTGGTACGAAGCTTCCACCTTGCGGACGACGGCCCACAGGCTCGTCTTCATGTACTCGTCGTACGACATGTGTCGCTCGAGAGCGGCCCACCGGGCTCGCTCCATCAACGTCAGCATGTGGGCGTGATTGACATGGCCCACCGAATCACAGTCGCTCGGATAGATATGAACCTTGAAGTCTTCAGTCATCGTCTCGTCGCGCAGAAGTCAGCGTCGAAACTTAACGCCCGAGGGGCGGGACACCATTCACGCACTAGATTTCGATGATGTCTCCCGCCAGAACCGAGAGCGCTGACTACCTCGATCGCGTTCCCGACGTCGACCGCTTTCTCAACGAGATCTCTGGAGTTACCGAGCTCGCGCTCGACACCGAAGGCGCGAGCTTCCACCGCTTTCTCGACCGCATCTACCTGCTCCAGCTTTCGACCCGCGACCGCAGCGCCATCATCGACCCGCTGCCGATTGGCTCGCCCACGCAATTGGGCAAGCTCGTCGAGAGCGGCAACGTCGAGGTCGTTTTTCACGATGCCGACTACGATCTGCGCCTGCTTCACCAGGACTACGGCTGGCACGTCACCAACATCTTCGACACCCGTATTGCCGCCCAGCTGCTCGGCATCAAGTCCTTCGGACTTGCGGCGCTGCTGGAGCAGTTTTTCGACGTCAAGCTCGACAAAAAACACCAACGCGCCGACTGGTCGATGCGACCGCTCACCCCCGACATGCTGGAGTACGCCGCGCAGGATACGCGCTTCCTGCTCCAGCTCAAGGATCAGCTGCAGACCGAGCTCGAGAAGCGCGGACGCCTGCACTGGGCACGAGAGGAGTTCGCGCGACTCGAAGGCACGCGGTGGGAAGCCGAGGAGGAGATGCAAGGATTCCTGCGCCTGAAGGGTGCCCGCGATCTCAGTCGCCGCGAGCTCGCCGTGCTCCGCGAGGTCGCGAACTGGCGAGACACCGTCGCCGCACAGCTCGATCGCGCCACCTTTCGCGTAATGGGCAATGAAGTCCTGTTCGAGCTGGCGCGGCGCGCGCCGCGCAGCGTTTCCGAGCTCACCGCAATCAAGGGCATGCCTAAGGGAATGATCGAGCGTGCCGGGAGCGACATCATCTCCGCGATTCGGCGCGGGATGGAAGCGCCGGAAGCGGAGCTGCCAAAATTTCCGCGTGGCCAGCGCTGGAACAAGGACCGGGACTTCGACGACCGCGTCACCCGTCTCAAGGCCGTGCGTGACGAAGCGGCCACGCGTCTGGAGCTCGATCCCGGCGTCCTCTGCTCGCGTGAGCGATTGGAAAATGTCGCACGCAGCGGAGCGAGGTCGATGGAAGAGCTGGCGTCGGTTCCGGAGCTGCGACGCTGGCAGATCGAGGAGATGGGACCGGGCTTCCTCCGCGCGCTGACGGGCTCGGTCTAGCGTCTCTACTCTGGTGGCTTGAACACGAAGCGCTGCTCCATACGCGTCGCAACGGCGCAGTCGCCGAGGCGGGCTGGGTGATATCGCGTCTCGAGAAGCGCATTGGCAACGGGCGCAACGAAGTCACGGTAGCCGGCCCTGACCAGCTCGAGTGACTCCGGCTGAATCATTCCATCAGAGGCAACGGTAAAGGCCATGCTCACCGTATCGCCGATTCCGGCGAGTCGGGCGGTGAACGGGTAGCTGGCGTCAATTCCGGCCGCGGGCATCGATGCATACCTGAACGGCAGTCCGTACATCGGCAACTTCACCTTGAAGATCTGCCGGTACTGCGACACGGTATCAGGCTGGTCTTCGGTGCGGAGCTCCAGAAGCAGAGGGATCGATTCGACTTCACCAGTCGGCGGAGCCAGCGATTCGCGGGAGATCGCGGCGAGTACCGACCTCACGGTGTCGGCAAGGGACGGAACCAGGGCGACGTCGAGTACATCGATGTCGCGCAGCTTCCCGTCGTTCTGAGCGGTCGCGTACACGATTGCGCCGATATCGAGCACCCCAGCCGCGCATCGCGAGCCAACCGAGTCGCACGGGGCAACGCCCTTCACCACGCTGAGCGGCGTCTTCGCCGGAGCTTTGAAGCGGCGCCGAAACTCCTCGGCGAGAAGGTTCGCGAAATCGCTGGGCAGCCTCACGCTGCTGTCGCGCGACGCGATGCTGAGCTTGACGATCCTTTCCACCGAATCGGTGGCGTGCAGGGTGTCGAGACACCCTATGCCACCTTCGGACGCCGAGTTTCTCGCAGCGCGCCGCGTTCCGCTCGTGCCGGTTGCACACGCGGCAAGCAATAGTGCCGACGCGGCGAGGACCGCGGGCGATCCGCGCTTCACGCGAGAGTCAACGCGAAGCCGACCGCTAGAATCCCAGGTACGCCCTTACCCTCGGCTCCATCTTCTCAGGTGTCCAGAACGGCATCCAGACGAGGTTCATGTCCACTTTCTCAACGCCGGGCATCGACATTATCTCCTTCTCGGCGTTGGTCATGATCTCCGGCCCGGAAGGACAACCGGGCGAAGTCAGCGTCATGTCCACCTTCACGGTCGATCCATCGACGGCAATGCCGTACACCAGCCCCAGATCCATGATGTTGAGCTGAAGATCCGGATCCTTGACCCTGCGCAGGGCAAGCTTGACCTGGTCCTCGGAGACGACTCCGGTCGTCGCTGGCGCCGGCCTCTCGGCGGCCGGAGCGGTGGATGCAGTTTGGTTTTCGTCGCTCATGCGGAATCCTTTTGCTATAAACGAATAATCACTTCGACGTCACCGCATAAACAAGAGCGGGCGCCCGTTTGGGCGCCCGCTCGTTTTTCTCCCCGCCCGTTTAGTGGTGAGTCTTCGAGCTTTTTTTGGCGGTCGTCTTTTTCTTGCTCGAGGAGCTCTTCTTCGCGGAGCTGGCGCGGCTCCTCGCCGTCGCGCTGGCGATGCTGTGATGCCTGGACGTTGCGTGACGGCGTCTGGACGGGGGCGGCGGATTCCAACCCACCTCGCGGTCGGCGCGGAAGGTCTTCGACACCCTCACCACCTTGGGTCCGTCGAGAACGGACAGAACGGCGGCATCGGAAAGGTCGGCGCGAACATCAGAGATCACCTTTGCCGGCCGCAGCGCGCGGGCGGCGTGGACGCGATTGGTGAGCAGGATGACGAACATCTCACGCTCCGGATCGATCCACATCGATGTGCCGGTGAAGCCGGTGTGACCGTACGCGGTCGGTCCGAGGTATCTGCCCGACCCGTAGTCGCCTTCGGCGGTGTCCCACCCAAGGGCGCGGTGGCCGAAAGCCCGGGAAACGAAGAGATCGACCGTCGGCTTGCTGACGATCTGGACTCCGTTGTATTCGCCGCCATTGAGCATCATCTGCGCAAAGACCGAGAGATCGGCAGCGGTGCTGAACAGGCCGGCGTGTCCGGCGACTCCGCCAAGCGCGTAGGCATTTTCGTCGTGGACCTCGCCGCGCAGCGGGTAGCCCCGCGGCGGCGTGACTTCAGTCGGCGCGATCCGGTATTTCAGGGAATCGGCGGGCCTGTACATCGTCTCGTTCATGCCCAGCGGCTCGAAGACCCGGCGGTTCAGGAACTTGTCGAGCGGCTCGCCGGAGACGACTTCGACGAGCAAGCCGAGCACGTCGGCGCCGAGGTCGGAATAGATGTACTGGGCACCCGGGCGTCCCTCGAGCGGGGTGCTCAGCACGAGCGCTCGCGCCTCGAGCGGCGTCTGGGCGATGCGCCAAATGTCGCGGCCGGCAGGGAGTCCCGAGGTGTGGGTCAGGAGCTCGCGGATGGTGACCTTGTCCTTGTCGCCGCCGCCGAAGGTCGGGAGGTAGTTCACGACGGGATCGTCGAGCCCGATTTTCTTTTCGTCGTACAGGATCATGATCGCCGTGGTGGTCCCGACGACCTTGCTCAGTGACGCGATGTCGTAGATGGTGCGCTGGGCATCGACCGGAGTGCTGGTCTCGCTCCAGGATAGTCTGCCAAAGCCTTTCTCAAACACCGCCGCGCCTTTTCTGCCCACGATGACGGCCGCGCCGGGATATCCGCCTGCTTTGATCCCGCGCTCAACGACGCGCTCGATCGCGGCGAGACGGGTGCTGGACATGCCAACTTCTGTCGGTGACTTGACCGGGAGGCCTTCGCCGGCCCGGGTCACCGTCAGCGCAGTGAGAATAACTCTGAGCAACGCTAACTCCTTGGACTACTTTAGTTTATACAGGTCGCAAGATCCGAAGTTCCGGCCAGTGACCTGGAACAACTTTTCAGCGGCACGGTGAAGGGTACGTTTTGCAAACGATTCCTTAAGGCTAAAGTCACCGCTTTTCAAGAGGAATTTTCGCTCTGGAGGAAACTTCCCAAAGGAAACTTCCGATAGGTGTGTGGTGACTAAACAAGAGTCCGAGATGCCATTCGATCAACTCGACCTCAAGCGTGCAATAGCCGGCGATGAGAGGGCGTTGCAGCGGCTTTGGTCGCAGCACGCACCGCACATCGACGCGGTCGTACGCAGGCTGTGCGGGGACGCCGAGTTGGCCGCCGACATCTCGCAGGAGGTCTGGATGCAGATCTTCAGGGCCCTGCCAAGCTACCGGGGAGATTCGCAGTTCGGAACATGGGCCCATCGGATCGCGGTCAACAGGACACTCAACGCGTTGCGCAAGATCCGGCGTCTCGCGAAGATCGAAACGGAGATCGAAGACGATTCCGCGATGACCGAGATGGATTCCGACCGGACCTTCGTAGCGGAGTCGATCGAGCAGGCGATGAGCAAGCTTTCGCCGGGGGCCAGAGCGGTGTTCGTGCTGCACGACATAGAGGGATACACGCACGGAGAGATCGGCGAGGAGCTCGGAATCACTCCGGGTGGATCGAAATCGCAACTATTCAAGGCGCGCGCCAAGCTGCGGAAGCTGCTGGCGCACTTAGTGGACGAAACACCAACTGTAGCTGGGAAGGGGAAGGGACATGTCGCAGCTGTCTGAAGACCAACTCGACGAGATGATTGACCGCGAGCGGTTGCGGGAGCCCGCGCCGCTAAACGAATGGCGCACCATCGCTGCACGAGCGCGCGAAGAGGGACTGCTTCGCGAGTCGGAGGCAAACCGGATTTGGGGCTCGGCGCAGCCATGGCTCCAGGCAGCCGCAGCGGTTCTGATCCTGGTGGGTGGGATCGCCATTGGACGCACCACGATCGCGCTTCCGAGCTCTCCTCCCAGCGTCGCCAGCACCGAAGCCGTTTCTCCGGCCACAGCTTCTCCCCCCGCCGCTGTCGCCGTCCCCGCCAGTTCGACCACCCTTGGGTTCAGCTCCGTCGAGGAAGCATCCGCCGCGCTCAATCGTGCGCTCACCGACTATCAGCGCGCCTCCCGTTTCCTTGCCGCCAACAACGCTTCTGGCGGTAGCCGTGACAGCCTCGCCATCTACGCAGCTCGCGCCGAGGCGCTGGACAAGATCGTGAACGCGACGGAGAGGGCGCTGCAGACGGCGCCGCACGATCCGGTGATCAACCAGTACTACCTCGCGACCATGGGCGCGCGCGTCGCGACCGAGCAGATGGTCGCCCGACCGGTTGTCTTGAAGGGATTCTAGAGATGGTGAGACGCATGAGATCATTCGCGCTCGGCGCGCTCGGCGCGCCGGGAGCGCTCGCTCTGGCGGTGATCGGCATGTTCGCACTCCCACTCGGAGCGCAGGAAACCAAGACACGAACCATCGTGCAGGCACCGACCGGATGGTTTGGTGTGCGGCTGTCCGATCAGGCGATGATCGATGAGCGCGGCAACGCTTTCTTCGACTCCTACCCCGTGATCACGCAGGTCGAGCCCGGGTCGCCGGCATCGAAGGCCGGAGTGCAGCCCGGCGATGTCCTTCTCTCTTTCAACGCGCACGACATGCGCGGCGGCTCGGTGCAGCTCATCAAGTGGCTGAAGGTCGGCTCACCGTTCGTGCTCCGGGTGCGTCGCAACGATAAGACGCGGGTAGTGAGGGGTGTGCTCGGCCGCCGGCCGAAGGACTGGGATCAGAACCTGGTCGTGCAGCTGACCGTGCCCGAGATCATGGAGCAGCGGAGCGGGTCAGTGGGTGCCGGTCTGGTACACGCGCGCATGCCTTCGCCGAGGCCGATGGTGGTGTTACCGCCCGCGCTCGGAATGGGCGGCGGGGTTTATCCATTTGCCGGCGCGGAATTCACCGCCCTCAACCCCGACTTGTGCGAGACCCTGGGGGTCAAGCCCGAAGGAGTCTTCGTGACCAGCGTGAGCGAGGGATCACCAGCACGCCTTGCCGGACTGCGAGGGGGTGACGTGGTGATCAGAGCCGATGCGCTCAAGATCGACAACCCGATAGATCTGGTACAGGCGATCAAGAGCGCCGACGAAACCGACCAGGAAATCGTCCTTCAGGTTCTGCGCAAGAACAAGCTCCAGACCGTTACTCTGCACTGGTAGGCGCGTTCACGCAGTAGCCCGGACCGGCGGAAGCTTTCGGCCTTCCGGTAACAGCGATGCGTGAATTGCAACCGCGGCGATGGCCCCGCTCGCCGCGGCGGCGATAGCGAGCTGAGGTCCGCCGGCGATATCGCCGGCGGCGAATACATTCATCACCGACGTATGATTGTGCTCGTCGATCACGAGCCGGCCGAGCTCATCCCGCTTGCATCCGAGCTGCGCGCCCAGATCGTCCGATGGGTACTGGCCGATTGCGAAGTATAGGCGCTCGCAATCGAGCGACATCCCGCCCGCGAGCTCGATGCCAGAGATCTCCTTGTTCCGCGACAGCACGCATGTGATCGGCTGATCCAGAACGGGAATGTTTAGTGCCTTCAGCTGGTCGAGCAGCTGCTGTTCCATGTCCGGCGGCTCACCGTTGGTGCAGATCACGATCTCGCGAGTCCACGTCGTGAGCGCGAGGGCCATCCCGACGGCTTTGCGTCCCTTGCCAACAACCACCGTCTTGCAATTGCGCGTTTCGTAACCGTCGCAATCGGGGCAGACGTGGACGGTCTCTCCGTAACACGCGTCGAGTCCCGGAATCGCCGGCCAGACATCCCTGATTCCGATCGCCAGCAGGATGCGCTGCGCTTCGATCGTCGTCCCGCCGCGCAGGCATATCGCGAACAGCTCGCCGGTCTCATTGATCGCCTGATCGACGATGCCACCGATGAACTCCACGCCGTAGCTCGCGCATTCGTCGCGGCCGATGGCGCGGAGCTCGGGCGAGCGGATCCCCTGATGACCGAGATATCCGTTGATGCCGCGAGTTTCCCAGTTCCGGGGATCGCCGGAATCGACGACAACTACTTTGTGTAGATAGCGCGCCAGCCACAGCGCTGCGCAAAGTCCGGCGGGCCCGCCGCCGACGACGGCGACATCATAGCGTGGTGTCATGTGAGCCGCGCGGTGCAAATTCGATTCCCCGCACTCGGCGCGGAATTAGATTACTCAGGAGTGGTGCGCGACCGGCTTGAGTCGCGCGTGATGTCGATTTCTTCCACTTCGTTCACATGAAGATCGCGGTTCTCGATCCGGCGAGCGGAATCGCCGGCGACATGTTCATCGGTGCGCTCATCGACGTCGGTCTGGACCGCGCCTGGCTCGAGCGTCTGCCCGCGACGCTTGGGCTCGACGGCGTCGACGTGCGAATCGCCGACGTCCAGCGGTCAGCAGTGCACTGCATGAAAGTCGATTTCGACATCCCGCCCCAGCCACACGGGCGCGCGGTGTCGGAGATCCACCGCCTGATCGACGCGGTGAAGATCCCGGAGAAAGTCGCGCGCCTCGCCCACCAGGCATTCGAGGCGATCGCTTCCATCGAAGCGGCAATTCATGGAGTTGCGCCCGCCGAGCTGCACCTGCACGAAGTTGGCGCGGTCGACGCGATTCTCGACGTAATTGGGTCGATCTGGGGCGTGGAGCAGCTGGGAATCGACCGCATTTACAACACCCGGATCTCGCTCGGCGACGGCACGGTGAAAACGGCGCACGGAATCCTTCCCGTTCCGGCTCCGGCAACAATACGACTGCTCGAGGGCTTCAACGTCAGGCACGGCCCGCCCAACTCGGGTGAGCTGACTACGCCGACTGGAGCGGCCTTGGTGCGCGTGCTGTCACGGGGCGCGCCACCCGATGAATACGTTCCGCGCCGCAGCGGCTACGGAGCCGGCACCCGCGACATCAAGGGCCAGCTCAATGCACTACGCATCATCCTCGGCGAGTCCACCGCCGAGCAACACGATCACCATCACCACCATCACGAGCACGTGCACACCGAGCATTTGCACGTGCTGAGCGCGGACATCGACGACATGTCTCCGGAGGAGCTGGCGGGAGCGGCCGACGTCCTTCGCGCCGACGGCGCTCTAGATGTCGTGCTGTTGCACACGACGATGAAGAAGGGCCGGCTGGGCACACGCGTCGAAGCGCTGGTGCAGACTTCCGATCTCGCTCGACTCGAGGAAAAGATCTTTCAGCAGTTCACCACCATTGGCGTCAAGACATTCGACGTGGTGCGAAGCGCCTTGCAGCGCGAATCGACGCTGGTGCGCTTCGACGGACGCGACATCCGCGTGAAGGTCGCGACGCTTCCCGACGGCACCCACCGCGCGAAGCCGGAGTTCGACGATCTGCGTCGGGTCGCCGAGGAGACCGAGCGTTCAGTGGCGGAGATCAGGGCCGCGGTGATGAAATCTCTCAACGGTTCGGCCGCTGACGCGGCTGGCCGCGCTGGCGTCTAGATGCAGCTCGAAGAGCGACTGCTTGATGCCATTCGGAGTGCCGCCGGCGGTCGGACCGCCTACGTGTGCTATTCCGGCGGAATCGATTCGACGGTCGTGCTCGCCGCATCGGTGCGCGCCGGGCTCGAAACGGTTGCTCTCCTGGGAGTGAGCGCGTCACTCGCCGCTGCGGAGCGCGCCGACGCGCACCGGATCGCGACCGAAATCGGCGCGCGGGTCGAGGAAGTGGAAACGACCGAAATGGATCTCGAGGGCTACCGCGCCAACGCTGGTGACCGCTGTTACTACTGCAAGACAGCGCTCTACGACAACGTGCAGGAATTGGCGGCATCGCGTGGTGAGGACGAAGTCGTCTTCGTCGGTACGCATGTGGATGATTTGGGCGCCCACCGTCCGGGTCTGCGGGCTGCGATGGAGCACGGCGTCGTCGCGCCGCTGGTCGATGCCGGATTCAACAAAGCGGACGTGCGCGCGCTGGCGCGCGAATGGAAGCTGTCGAACGCTGACAAGCCGGCCGCGCCCTGTCTCGCCAGCAGAGTTCCGGTAGGAATCGAGGTGACGCCCGAGCGACTGGCGCAAATCGAAGCGGTCGAGGAATTCCTGCGGCTCAACGACGTCTGGCCCGCGCGGGCTCGTTGGCACGACAGCGTGGTGCGCCTGGAGATCCCGGCCGGGATGTTCGAGCGGGTAGTGAGCGATCCGTTGCGTGGAGAGCTGCGACGCGCTTGTCGGAAGGCGGGCTTCAGGTTCGTCGCGCTCGATCTGGGCGGACTTCAGAGCGGCAGCGTTTCGCTGCCATTGGTTGGGTCGTGATGCACGTACGCTGGGATAAGGATCGCGAGGCGAGGACCGGCGTTCCGGAAGTGGTCTATGGACCGGGCAAGACGGCCGCGCACCTGCGACAGATTTTCGAGGGCTCCGAGGAGCTGCGAATCGCCTCGCGGCTGAGTGACGAGCAGATGGACGTTCTCCGCGATCTCGCGACGATCCATCCCGAGGCAAGGATGGCGGTGCGGAACGGCCGACCGGCCCGGGAAATGGCGCCGATCCCGGTCATCACTGCCGGCACCGCCGATATCCCGGTCGCGCTCGAGGCCTCCACGACGCTGGGCGCGATGGGGGTTCCGACGGCGACCCATTTCGATGTCGGCATCGCGGGAATCCACCGACTGCAGTCGATACTCCCCGAGCTCGCGAGCGCGCGCGTCTGCATCGTGGTCGCTGGAATGGACGGCGCGCTCCCCGGTGTGGTCGCGGGGCTGTTGCGCTCGCCGGTGATCGCGGTGCCGACATCAGTGGGAAGCGGGGTGGCGCAGGGTGGGATGGTTGCGCTCAACACCATGCTCGCGACGTGCAGTCCGGGCGTCGCTGTCATGAATATCGATAATGGATTCGGCGCCGCGTGTCTGGCGCTCAAGATCATCGGCAGCGCCTGGCCTGACTAGGCGACGAGCCGCAGTGTAGCGATTCCTGAATGGAGCTCGGCGTCTACACTTTTGCGGAGACCACGCCCGACCCGGTAAGCGGTCGGACGATTGGTGCCGCGCAGCGGCTCCGCGACCTGATCGAGGAGATCGAGCTCGCCGATCAGGTCGGGCTCGAGGTATTCGGCGTCGGGGAGCACCATCGGCCTGACTTCGCCGTATCAGCTCCGGCGGTGGTGCTCGCGGCAGCAGCGGAGCGGACAAAAAAGATCCGCCTCACGAGCGCCGTCACCGTGCTGAGCTCGGACGATCCGGTGCGCGTATTCCAGGATTTCGCGACCCTCGATCTGCTCTCAGGCGGCCGCGCCGAGATAATGGCCGGCCGCGGATCGTTCATCGAATCGTTCCCGTTGTTCGGCTACGATCTCGACGACTACGATGATCTCTTCGCGGAGAAACTCGAACTCCTGCTGCGGCTCGTCGATGATGAGCGGGTGACCTGGGCAGGCGAGCACCGCGCGCCGCTCGAGAACCTCGGAGTCTATCCGCGGCCGTTGCAGCATCCGTTGCCCATATGGATCGCGGTCGGCGGTACTCCGCAGTCGGTCGTGCGCGCCGCGACGCTTGGCTTGCCAATGGCGCTTGCGATCATTGGTGGCTCGCCCGAGCGCTTTGCACCATTCGTTTCACTGTATCGCGACACCGCCTCGAAAGCCGGACACGATCTTTCGAGCATGCCGGTCAGCATCAACTCGCACGCGTACATCGCCGACGAATCGAAGCGGGCGGCAGATGAGTTCTTTCCTTCCTACGCGTACGTGATGACCAAGATCGGGCGCGAGCGTGGCTGGCCGCCGACCACCCGCGAGCAGTTCGAGGCGCTGCGCTCGCCACGCGGTGCGTTGTTGGTGGGAGATCCGCAGGAAGTAATCGACAAGATTCTCTTCCAGCACCGGATCTTCGGCCACCAGAGATTTCTGGCTCAAATGAGCGTCGGGACTATGCCCCACGCGCAGGTAATGCGGTCGATCGAGCTGTTTGGCACGAAGGTCGCCCCTGTGATTCGCCGAGAGACTGCGAGCGCGAGACCTGACTAGCCAACGCGTGGGGAAGTCGTACGCCGATGACTGAGAGCACCACAACAATCGAAAGCACTAACCAACTGCCCGCGCTTGGGCACCGCCAGGTGCTCGTCGCATTCAGCGGACTTGTACTGGCGATGCTGCTGGCCGCACTCGATTCGACGATCGTCTCGACGGCACTGCCGACAATCGTCAGCGAGCTCGGCGGACTCGAGCACCTGGCGTGGGTGGTGACCGCGTATCTCCTGGCGCAGACCATCGTCACGCCGATCTATGGCAAGCTCGGCGATCTCTACGGCCGCAAGATCATCATGCAGTCGGCGATCGTTCTGTTTCTGATCGGATCAGTGCTGTGCGGGCTGAGTCAGAACATGACCCAGCTGATCTCGTTCCGGGGCATCCAGGGACTCGGTGGTGGCGGGCTCGTCGTCACGACCCAGGCGGTCGTCGGTGATCTCGTGCCGCCACGCGATCGGGGCCGCTACCAGGGCATCTTCGGCGCGGTGTTCGGTCTCGCGAGCATCGCGGGACCTCTGCTCGGCGGCTACTTCACCACGCACTGGACGTGGCGGTGGATTTTTTACATCAACCTTCCAGTCGGACTTGGGGCGCTGGTAGTGTTGGCTGCGACGCTGCCGGCCAGCTCCCGGCGCATCGCTCACGCGATCGACTACGCCGGCGCAGGTCTCGTCGCAGTCGCCCTGAGCAGCATCACACTACTCAGCGACCTTGGCGGCACTGCGTATCCGTGGTCGTCGGCGATCATCATCGGTCTGATAATCGTGAGCGTCGTTGCTCTCGCGCTGTTCGTGCTCGCGGAGAATCGAGCGAACGAGCCAATACTTCCGATGCGGCTGTTCCGGCAACAGACATTTGTGGTGACGTCCCTGATCGGGCTGATCGTCGGCTTCGCGCTGTTCGGCTCGGTCACCTACTTCCCTCTCTATCTGCAGGCCGTGAAGGGAGTGAGCCCAACCGCGTCGGGCATGCAAATGCTGCCGATGATGGGCGGAATGCTCGTTACGTCGATCGTGTCGGGACAGCTTATCAGCAGGACAGGACGCTACAAGCTGTTTCCCGTGCTCGGCACCGCGGTGATGACGGTGGGACTTTACCTGCTGTCGCGACTTACCGCGCAGAGCACCGCCATGACCGCATCCCTTTTATTGCTGGTCCTCGGCATCGGCTTGGGTCTGGTGATGCAGGTGCTGGTGATCGCCGTTCAGAACGCCGTCGAGTATCGCGATCTCGGTGTAGCGACATCCGGCGCGACGTTGTTCAGGCTCGTTGGCGGATCGCTTGGTACCGCGGTTCTCGGGGCGATCTTCGCAGCGCAGCTCGCCGCCAATCTCGCAAGCATACTGCCCGCCGGCGCGGCGGGGGCCGCGTCTCGTGGTTTGAGCATGCAGGCGATGGCGAAGTTGCCGGCGGCCACACGTGGACTCTACGCGCGGGCATTCACCGAATCGCTCGACACCGTTTTTCTCGTTGCCGCAATTGTTGCCGCGGTCGGGTTTGTGCTGACATGGCTGTTGCCGGAGCGACCGCTCCGGGAGACGATTGCCGCTCGCGCCGCCGCGCCTGGTGCCGAAGCCGGAGAAGCATTCGCGCGACCGATGGATGAAGACGCGGTCGCTTCCCAGTTATACGCCACGCTGGCGAGGATGGCGGATCGGGATGTCCAGCGGGCGCACATCGAACGAATCGTGACGCGCGCCGGTGAGACTTTGACGCCGCTGGCCGCGTGGCTGCTCGTCGAGATCGAGCGGCATCCCGAGCAGTCCCCCTTCGACATCGCCCACGGCCGTGGCGTGGCCGCGGATCGGGCGCAGGCAGGCCTGGAGGAGCTGCGACGTCGCGGGCTGGTGACTGTGCCGCGCCGCGACTCTCCCGCGCACTCCGAGCTGACATCACGGGGGTGCCAGACCCTGGATCGCATCGTCGCCGCTCGCCGCGCGCACCTGGCGGAGCTGGCCGAAGAGTGGGATCCTACGCACGAGGACGATGCCGCTCAGTACCTTCGCGCAGCGGTTCGCGACCTCGTTCCCGACGTCAGGCGCGTGAGCTAGCTAGGGACAGCCAAGTTTTTCCTGCGAGGTGCCGATGAGCGAAGCAGTCTCGGGCTGGGATACGTTCTATGTGATCATCGGATCGTCCGCCGCGGCGCTGACGGGTCTGATGTTCGTGGTGGTTAGTCTGACCACCGAAATGAGAATGGAGGCGGGTGCTACCGCGGACGGCGTCGCGGCCTATTCATCACCAACGATCGTCCACTTCTGTCTCGTGATCCTCCTTGCCTCGGTGCTGACCTCGCCGAAGCATACTGCGCTGAGTCTCGGCATCAGCGTTGGCGCGGTCGCGCTCGTTGGTCTCGGGTACATGGTTGTTGTAGTGCGGCGCATCAGGACCCTCACTCAATACAATCCGGTCGGCGAAGACTGGCTATGGCACGCCGTTTTTCCGCTGATCGCGTACATCGTGATGGGGATCTGCGCCGCGATCCTCGCAGGCGGCTCGGCGTGGCCGCTCTACTTCGTGGCCGCTTCTGCACTGCTCCTGCTTTACACGGGAATCCACAACGCCTGGGATACAGCGACCTGGATGGCGATCAGCCAGCGGCAATCTGGCAAGCCGCCGACCGGGACGAATGCCGTCTAGCGAACGCGGTCGTTCGTCCGCGCGTCCGGGTTTTCGATCCGCGCCCGGATGCGCCGTAGCGCCCAGTCGGCGTGTTCCGCGATGAGTGGGTCGGGATCGCCGGAGGCCCTGGCAAGCCAAGCGACATCCTCGTCGATCCCGACGTTCCCAAGCACCGTCGCCGCATTGCGGGCCAGACCTCGCCTTTTTGCGCGCTTCATCGGCGAGCCTTTCAGCTCATTTCTGAAAGACTCGTCGTCGACCTCGAGAAGTTTTCTCGCCACGGCTCTCGCGTCACCCGACACGATCGGTCGCGGCTCGAATGATTCCTCGCGGAGCTCGGTGGCGAAGCGGATGTTCCAGGGACAGACGTCCTGGCAGACATCGCAGCCGTAGGCGAGACCTCCGATTGCCGGACGCAGACCTTCGGGTATCGCGCCCTTCGCTTCGATGGTCAGATACGAAATGCATCTGGTCGCATCGAGCACCCGTGGCTCGACGAAAGCGCTGGTCGGGCATGCGTCGAGGCAACGAGTGCACGTCCCGCAGTGATCGACCGCAAACGGCTCGTCGGACGACAATTCGAGATCCACGAGCAAAGCCCCAATGAAAAAGAACGAGCCGATGCGCGGGTTGACGAGATTGGTGTTTTTTCCGAACCAGCCAAGACCCGCGCGACGGGCCAGATCGCGCTCGAGGATGGGCCCCGTATCGACGTAGGCTTTGCCGCGAACCGCACGTCCCAGTTGACGCTCGAGCCAGCGATGCAGCTCATCGAGGCGCGCCGTGATCAGGTCGTGATAATCGTCGCCGCGGGCGTAGCGCGCGACGGGCCCGCTGGGCTCGCGGCCTCCGTACGACAGGCCGACCACGATCGCCGACGCAACGTCGGCAAACGGAAGGCGGGTATCGCGGCGCTTCGCTGCACCACGCTCGAGGTATGCCATGTCTCCGGCGTAGCCTGCGCTCACCCATTCGTCGAATCGGGCCGCGGTGTCCATAGGCCCCAGCGACGCGATTCCAACGAGATCGAAGCCAAGTCCGTAAGCCTGCGCCTTGAGGAGCCGGGAGTCCGCGAAAGTCTCAGCCGCGACAGCAGTCATTCGTTCGAGCCCGCCCACCGCGCATAACGCTCGACGTCCGTGACCGTCGGTATGGCATTGTAGTCCCCATATGCGGTGTACATCCGCCAGCGCAGATAGGTGGGATCGGGGAGGGGGAGAAACGGGAAATGACGGTACCAGCCGCTCGACCTGAATCTCCAGGTGACCTTCATCAGATCCACCGCGAGCCGCGGGCGGCGCAGCGCACGCAACGCCAGCTGAAACGCGAGTCGTAGCCACACCATGACCCTCCTAATATATAGAAGTACGTATGCCAGACCCCGCGCACATCATTGGACTCATTTCCGATACCCACGGTCTGGTGAGGGCGGGGGTACACGAAGCATTGAGCGGCGTCGAGCTCATTCTTCATGCTGGTGATGTCGGAGGCGACGCGATTCTGCAGGAGTTGCGATTGATCGCGCCGGTGCGGGCTGTGTTCGGGAACACAGACGTTCCCGGCGATCCCGCGCTTGTGGAACGGATCGATGTCGAGGTCGGCGGAGTACATCTTCACGTGAGCCACGGCCACGAAGTCGGGAGTCCGACGCCGGCGAAACTTGCCGAGCGCTACGATGCCGATGTCGTCGTCTATGGGCACACGCACCAGCAGCTCGTCACCAGAATCGACGCCCGGCTGTTCGTGAATCCGGGAGCGGCTGGTCCAAGGCGGTTTAATCTCAAGCCAAGCGTCGGAAGACTGACGATTGCCGGAGGGAGAGCCGAAGTTGACATCATTGACATCGCTTGAGCTGATGACCGAAGAGGTTCAGGTCTGGGTCGCGTCGCTCGACGTCAGCAACGAGCGATACGACGCCCTGTCGCGCTTGCTTCCGAGTGAAGAGAGAAGCCGCGCGACGACGCTTTCGCCCGGTTCGGCGCGCCGCTTCATCGTTGCCCGCGGAATTCTGCGCGAGCTGCTGACCGGCTATACCGGTACGCCCGCCGATAAGCTGCGTTTCCGTTATGGTAGCTCTGGCAAGCCGGCGCTGGATGATCGCGACGACATCCACTTCAACATCTCGCATTCCGCGGATCTGGCTCTGTTTGCTTTTTCGCCCGACCGTCCTGTTGGTGTCGATGTCGAGAATGAGCGGCCGGTGCGGCGACTTCTCGATGTCGCGCAGCGATTTATGTCCGAGGCAGAGCTGCGCTCGCTGGTGGACACAGCTCCCGACGAGCGAAACACCGCGTTTCTGCGCTCGTGGGTAGTTCGCGAGGCAAGGCTCAAGGCCGAGGGTCGCGGAATATGGTCTGGCCCGGAAACGGTCTCGCAGAACGGGCGCCTGACACACAGACTTTTCGCGCCCCGACCGAGCTACATTGCGGCGGTTGCGGCCCCCGACTCGGACTGGAGGCTGTATACCTGTGCAGTGAGGGCGGAGTGAGACTTCACCGCTCACCCCACATACGGTGCGTTTCGCGGCGCCGAGACATACGGTTACCGAAGTCGCTTTGCGGGTATTCGCGCGCGGCCGCTAATTAACAGCCCGGGACACGACCTGAATTCAAGCGACGAGGAGGCAGGATGAGAAAATTTGCGGGTCAGTTTGGAGTACTGGTGCTCGCGATGGCACTGGCTTCATGCGGAGGTGATTCAACCGGCACCGGAGGCGGAGGTGGAGGCGGTGGCGGGGGTGGCGGTGGCGGAGGGGGTGGCAACTGCCCCGCCGGAACGTTCTGCATGGGTAGCAGTTCCTTCTTTACGGCGGCAGGACCCACCGTGAAGACTCTCACTGTGGCGGTCGGCTCGACGGTCACCTGGACTAACGACTCGGGAGTGGCTCACAACGTTCTATGGAACGACGCGGCGGGTCGCACTGCGGCTGCCGCCGGCGACGGCACAGGTGATATGCCCAACTTCGATAGCGGCACACACACGCGTGTCTTCAATGTCGCGGGCACCTACAAGTTCTATTGCAGTATTCACGGCACGCCGACAGCGGGCATGACCGGTACTCTCATCGTACAGTAAAGGCGTTTAAAGAAACGAAACCCCGCTGACACCAGGTGGAATCGTGATGCCCAGTGCCGACAGAGCGCTTGGCATCACATCCACCGTCCGCCGCGGCGCCCGGGTCGGAACGTGATTCAACAGGAGCGGGACGAGCATGTGCTCACGGTGCAGCGCGCCGTGAGATGAAACGTGCGGAATAGGTTCATAGCGGGCGCGAAAATCCCAATCGCGTGAAGCCGAGAGGATGATGTCCCCACTGCGTGCGGCGCCCACCAGACTTGCCAGTTGAACCAGCGCATCCGGGTAATCGCTTTCGATGGTCGCTTCGTAGGCTTCCCGGTCGCTGAGTGAATCGTGGTCGCCGATCCCAAGCGGATCGCCGCCGACAGTGCGATACGAATACCGCGATTCCTTCCAGTGCAGAATTGCAGAACCGCGGCGCCGTCCGCGGATCTCGCAGGACCCGATGCTGGTCGGAAGGATGAGCAAATCCACTGATTCGCGCTCGGCGAGGCGGTCGACGAGCGCGCCCCACTTCTGCTCGTGATCGGGCCACCACCGTCGCGAAGTGACGTCGAGATCGACATAGAGGTGTGCCATCGCGTTGCCGCTCACCATCACGGCGATGTCGGCGCCCGTTTTGAAGGCCCAAGGGTGCGCGAGCGTGCGGTACCCGGAATTCTCCAGAACACCAACCAGATCCTCGTGCTCGCGGACTGGGGAATGGCCGTGATCGCTGCCGATCCACAGCTGCATTTTCGACCAGCGCCCGTCGCGCTCCGCGTCGCGTCGGATCTGGGCGACGGTGTCGTCGACAATTCGCATCGCGTCGGCGACGACATCTGACTCATGCCCGCCGGCGTGGGATGTCTTGTCGATGCCCGTCATTGCGATGAACGCGAACTTCACTGATTGGGTTCTGAGCCTCCGTGCTGCTTCCTCGCCGACTTCGCAGTCGATGCTCAGCCAGCCGCGCACATTGCCGCGGAAATGCGTAGCCGCGGCGCGCGCGACGAAGCCGGGATTGTGTCCGATGCGGTCGCGGCGCTTGAGGCCGCGGGTGATCACGCTCAGTGCGCCGAACGACGGACGCGCCAGCTCGAAGATGGTGGGCGCCTCCGCATCAATATCACGGTCGACGAGACGCATCTCCGCGCCGACGTAGCTGCGTGAATGGCCGGGCATTCTCGCGATGCGACGCGAGCGGTCGTACCACCTGAGGCCCGGCAATCCGATCGCGCCCGGATATCTTCCCATCAGGAACGGCGCATACGCCGGTCCGGTCACCGAGGGAAATACTGACGTCACAGTGCCGGCGAAGCCTTCCTCGCGCAGCGATGCGAGCGCGGGCAATCGGCCAGCGTCCATGGAGCGCGCGAGCATATCCGGACGCGCTCCATCTGCTATGATGATGACGATCTGTGCAGCATCACCTGGCGGGCTTTGTGCAGTCGCACGCAACTTTACGATTCCTGATGAAAAGACGAGCCGAGCCCGCGACAGCGGCCCACATGAAGAACAGAAAAGATAAATCGAACGACGTCCCCACGAACCCCGGCCGCTCTCGCGCAATGCGCGGTCGCACAGCTGGCGGGAAGAAACTCAATCCGGAAGTGCTGGCCTCGGCGGAGCAGAAAGCGCTCGAGGGATTGAAACAGCGCACCGAAGAAGGCCACCTCAAGGCGGGCAGAACACCACCCTCCCAGGGCCCGGGCAATCTCGCCGTCACCAGGAGAATCGACGACGCCATTCGGGATTCATCTCCCGTCACCGAAGATGAGAAGCTTCTCCAGCAATCAGGGCCGCGCATCGACTTCACCCGTACAGACCCGTGGCGGGTGTTGCGCATCATGGGCGAGTTCATCGAGGGATTCGACACCCTCGCGTCGGTCGAGAAGGCGGTCACCATTTTCGGCTCGGCGCGAATAGGGCCCGACGATCCGCATTACGAGGCGGCAGTCGAGACATCGAGGCTGCTCGCCAAAGCGGGGTTCGACATCATCACCGGGGCCGGGCCGGGCATCATGGAAGCCGGGAACAAGGGCGCGAAGCTCGGCGGCAGCCGCTCCATCGGCTGCAACATCCAGCTGCCCTTCGAGCAGGGCGCAAATCCCTATGTCGACACTCTGATCCAGTTCAGGTACTTCTTCGTCCGCAAGACGATGTTCATCAAGTACTCCGTGGCCTTCATCATTTTCCCCGGCGGATTTGGAACCCTCGACGAGCTGTTCGAGGCACTGACGCTTATTCAGACGGGGAAGATCTACAGGTTCCCCGTGATCCTGTTCGGCCGCTACTACTGGGCAGGGCTATTGCGTTGGCTGCAGGCGCGCGTGCTGACGGAAGGAAAAATTTCGGATGGCGATCTCGATCTGATGCTCGTCACCGACGATCCAGCGGAGGCGGCGCAGACGATCATCACGGCGTACAAATCCCTCGGTAAAACCGCCGGTGATCAGTACGACGAAACCCGCGCCGAGAAGATCGATGGCGAAAAGTAAGCGGGACGCGGGAGGCGGGAAGCGGGAGACGGGGAACGGCAAAAAACCCGCGCAGAGAGACCGCGGTGGCTTCAAGGCTTCGCGACATGCCAGGGCGTCGGCGGCGGGTCCGAAAGCGCAGCAGAAAATGGCGGCGGAGGAGCGCGAGCAGAAAGGCGTCAAGCACACCGCGCACGAGGCCAGCCGCTTCCTGAAAGGCCAGCGGATCGATCCGCGTCGCATCAACGGTAAGGAAACTGTCGCCGATCTGATCGAGGGAACCTATCTCGCCTACAACGCGGCCCGTCTGCGCGAAGCGTGTCAGCTGTTCGCGGAGAAGATGCTCGAGCCCGACGTCACCATCGGACTCTCGATCACCGGCGCGCTTACCCCAGCCGGACTCGGAATGTCGGCGCTGATTCCGCTCATCGAGGCTGGGTTCATCGACTGGATAATCTCGACTGGGGCGAACCTTTATCACGACACCCATTTCGGGCTAGGCCTGGCGATGCACCGCGGCAACGCACAGGAGTCCGACGTCGTGCTCCGCGAGGAAGGCGTTGTCCGCATCTACGACATCTTCTTCGACTACGACGTACTCCTCTCGACCGACGCGTTCTTCAGGAAGATCATCACCGGCGGCGAATTTCAGCGCTCGATGTCGAGCGCCGAGTTCCACAACCTGGCGGGCAAGTACGTGCGGGAGCGCGAGAAGGCGCTTGGCATCGGACAAAAGTCGCTGTTGTCGGCGGCCTACTCGGCGGGCGTGCCGATCTATACGTCGTCACCGGGCGACAGCTCGATCGGAATGAACATCGCGGCGCTGACGCTGGACGGTAACGAGCTGGTCCTCGATCCCAATCGCGACGTCAACGAGACTGCGTCGATCGTACTCGATGCCAAACGCGGCGGCGGCAAGAGTGGAGTGATGATCCTCGGCGGCGGCAGCCCGAAAAACTTCATGCTCCAGACGGAGCCGCAGATTCAGGAAGTGCTCGGTATCGACGAAAAGGGCCACGACTATTTCCTTCAGATCACCGATGCGCGGCCGGACACCGGTGGGCTCTCGGGTGCGACACCGGCCGAGGCGGTCAGCTGGGGGAAAATCGATCCGGATCGGTTGCCGGACGCGGTAGTGTGCTACCTCGATTCAACTGTGGCGCTCCCACTACTGACGGCCTACGCTTTCGCCCGGCACAAGCCGCGACCGCTCAAGCGGTTGTTCGAGCGTCGGGAAGTGATGATGCAGAGGTTGCGGGAGGAGTACGAGAGGTCGAGCTCGAAGCCGCCGGATATCGGGGACACGGATTCGAAGTTGCCGCAGCACCGATGAAACTCGGCGTAGGACGTCACGTGGCCTGGCTGGCCACCACATGAACGAAAGCTTGCCGCTGCCCGCTTATGTACGAGGGTGGCCAATCGATGCGACCCGGATCCACGCCGAGATTGCAACGGAGACTTAGAGCACCTAGTTTGAACTGACGAGCGCCCGATCGCGGAAGGTCGGGCGCTCGTTTTTCACTAGCCGGCCAGGAAGGCGCAATCCCATGATCGACGAACTCAAGAAAAAGCTGGGCGATGAAGCCGAGCGACTCCAGCACGAGCTGAATGTCACGCTGCCCCAGGAAATTCGGAAAGCGGTCGAGCTCGGAGATCTGCGCGAGAACAGCGAGTACAAGGCCGCGCTCGAGCGGCAACAGTTCGTGCAGGCGAGGCTTGGCCAGCTGCGCCAGCGCCTGAGCAAGCTTTCGCAGATCGACGTGTCGCAGATCCCCGCCGACAAAGTCGGACTCGGCTCACAGGTTGTCGTACAGGACGAGAAGACCGGTGAGCGCGAGAACTATAGCCTGGTGTTCGGGGATTCGGTCGAGTTCGAGGAAGGCCACGTCAGCATGTCGTCGCCAATCGGCAGAACGCTTGTTGGTCGCAGCGTCGGCGAGACAGTTGTGCTCAAGCTGCCGGCCATGACCCGCCGGCTGAAGATCATCGAGCTGAAAACCATCCACGACGCGGCGTAGCACGCGCGAACGCATTGCCGCAACCGCTCGCCGCGTGTTTGCAGCCGTTCACCGGCCCCCGCAGTCAATCCCGTTGTTGCCCCGCGAAACCCGCGATAGCGTCTCCGGAGAACCAGGTTCGCCAGGAGGCGATTTCACATGAAGGGTGTTTTTGTCGTAATGGCTGTCGCCGCGTTGAGTGCGTGCGGCGGGGGCGGCGGCTCGTCGAGTACCGCGCCCAACAACAATCCGGGAGTCAACACTCCGCCGGCCGTCGATGGAATCTCGGTGACGAACAACGCGTTCACCCCCGGTACCAAGACCGTGAGCGCGGGAGCGACGGTCAAGTGGGCATGGAACACGTGCAGCGGTGACTCATACTCTGGCCAGATATGCGCCGAACACAGCGTGACGTTCGACGACGGCAGCGGGTCGGCGATTCAGGACACCGGTACTTTCAGCAAGACCTTCAACACTCCCGGCGTTTACAACTATCACTGCTCGGTCCACGGAGCAGTGATGTCCGGATCAATTACGGTTCAGTAATCGCAGCTGGTCAACCGTGAGCGGTCGTTCGGGTCCTGGCATCCGAAGTGATCTCGAAACAGCACTTCGGATGTCCCGAACGATCGCACCGCTCCGTCACTTCCGCGCCTACTACTTCGGCGACCAGCGAGGTGACGGCGCTGCAGACGCAGTGGTCGGCTTCCACCGCGCGCGATAACGGGCAGGCGCGCCCGAGAATTCGGTAGACATCGCCCGACTGTTCGACAGTGGTCACCCCACCCAGTGCGTCGAGCAGGCGCGACGCGTTTTTCACCCTTCCTGCCAGCGGCCCCGTCGGGGCGGCGCCTTCACCAGACAAACGGCGCCCGACGCGCTTGAGAAAGGCCACCAGTTGGGTGCGCGACATCTGGTCCTTGAGCTCCGCCAGAGTTGCGATCAGTACCGGCGCGTACGCGCGCGAGAATGCCTCTTCGGCCTCCGTACTGAGTGAGTAGAGCGCGGCCGGCTGGCCAACGGCGCCCGTCCGCCTGCGGCCTTCCTTGCGGACGGTGCCTTCGCGTTCCAGTGCATCGAGGTGGAACCGCACCGCGTTGTCGGTGAGCTCGAGGCGTGCGGCGAGGTCGTCCACGGTCCACGACCCCTCCCTGAGGAGGGCAAGTAGCCGGGGGCGGGTTCCGTCGCTGCGTCCAGCTGCGGGTTGGCGGTTCATGTCAGTCATCTGCCTCCAATTTAGCGCCCTCCGCCAGATAAGTCAAAGAAAACCTTGACTTATCTCCGTCCTTCCCCTAACGTGGAATCGAAGGCTATCGCACCACTCGACCCACTCGGAGGTTACTGAGAAATGATTTTGCAGAACCGCAGTATCACCAGACTCACAGCTATTGCACTTGTCGCCGGCGCGTTTGGACTGCTGGCTGCCGCATCTCCGCGCGCCGCCGCGCCCGGGCTCGACGATCCTACTATCGTCGCCATATTCGACGCCGCGAACACTTATGATATTGAGACAGGATCGCTCGCCGCGACCAAGGCCTCCACTAAGACGGTACGGGATTTCGGTGCAATGTTAGCTCGGGATCACAAGATGGTAAGACAGCAGGGACGTGATCTTGCCAAGTCCCTCAACGTGACGCCGACACCGCCGAAGGATTTTGCGCTGGCAACCGCGCATGCAGAGGCGATGAAGTCGCTGCGCAGCCTTAACGGCAAGGCATTCGACAAGGCTTTTCTCCAGCACGAGGTCGATTTTCATAACGCTGTGATCGACGCGATCAACAAGACTCTCATGCCGGCGATCCAGAACGCCCAGGTGAAGGACCTGGTGACGAAAGTTGGCCCTGCGTTCGTCGCCCACCGCGACGCCGCCCAGAACCTTCTCAACAAGCTGAAGTGACCGAACACTCCGATGAGCTGACCGGGCCCGATCTCGCCAAAGGGATCGAGACTGGATCTGTTGCGTCCGGTCAGCTCGTTGCGGGCCACGCATTCGGGGAGCCCGTGCTGCTCGTGCACGTCGCCCCGAACTGGTTTGCGGTCGGCGGCAAGTGCACTCACTACGGCGCGCCCCTCGACCAGGGTGTGCTGGTCAGCGACACCATCCGCTGTCCGTGGCACCATGCGTGTTTTCAGCTCCACAATGGTGCGGCTTCCCGCGCACCTGCGCTCAACGACCTGGCGTCGTACGACGTCTCGGTTGAAAACAACATCGTGCGCGTGGCTCGGAAGCGTGATCGTGGCCAGGTGAAGGGAGAGCCGCACCGGGCGCGCACGTCCCGCGCGCCTGAGCGCGTGTTGTTCGAGCCCAAGCCCACCGCTGGTCCGTCTTCGGTGGTCATAATCGGCGCCGGTGCCGCCGGCAACGCCTGCGCCGAGATGCTGCGCCGCGAAGCGTATCGGGGGCCGATCACGATGATCGATCCTGATTCCGACGCCCCGTACGACCGGCCGAACCTGTCAAAAGATTATCTCGCCGGAAACGCTCCTGAGGAGTGGCTCCCGCTGCACCCGAAGGAGTTCTACGACAGCCAGCACATCGAGATTCTCTCCGGTCTCGAAGCGACCGGCATCGACGCGAAGGCTAAGACGGTGCAACTGAGCGACGGCACCACCCGCAGCTACGACCGGTTGTTGATTGCCACCGGAGCGTCTCCGATCAGGCTCGACATGCCGGGTGGAGAGCGCGTACGCTATCTCCGGAGCCTGCGCGACTGTCGTGCGATCATCGACGCTTCCGAGGATGCGAAGACTGCGGTCGTCATCGGCGCCAGCTTCATTGGTCTCGAAGTCGCGGGTTCGCTTTGCACCCGGGGTCTCAAGGTCACCGTCGTCGCGCCCGAGCCGCTACCGCTCGGTCGCGTACTCGGAGCGGACCTCGGCAGCCTGATTCAGAGCGTTCACGAAGAGCACGGCGTCGTGTTCAGGCTCGGTCGCAAGACCACCTCGATCGACGACAAGGGCGTGACCCTCGACGACGGTAGCCGGATCGACGCGGATCTGGTGGTCGCCGGCGTCGGAGTGCGACCAAATCTTCGCCTCGCCGAATCGGCTGGCCTTACCCTCGACAACGGCATTGCCGTCGACGAGTTCCTGCAGACCAGCGTCGCCGGCATCTACGCCGCGGGCGACGTCGCGCGCTGGCCGGACGCGTACTCCGATGCGCGCCTCCGCATCGAGCACTGGGTGGTGGCCGAGCGCCAGGGTCAGGTCGCCGCGCTCAACATGCTCGGACACCGCGACCGTTTCGACGACATCCCGTTTTTCTGGAGCAACCACTACGACACGCTGTCCATTCAGTACGTCGGCCACGTCGATCGATGGGACGAAACCATTATCGAAGGCGATGTGAAAGCGATGGACTGCGCGGTCTCCTACATGAAGGCGGGTAAACGAAGAGCAATGGCCACCATAAATCGTGACAGAGAGAACCTCGAAACTGAAGTCGAGCTCGAGACAGAGCTGCTGTTGAAGCCTCCGGTCGACATCACCGTTCAGCCGGCGGAGGTCTGACCGATGGCAACCCGTCTTTTTCGCGCGTCGGCGCGTGTCGAGCCGCTGCAGAAAGATCACCAGAGTGAAATGGAGCAGCTGGTCCGCCGCGAGCTGGAGCTGATTGGCGAAGATCCGTCGCGTGAGGGCCTGCTAAGCACGCCTTCGCGGGTCGCGAAAGCGATGGATTTTCTGACCCAGGGCTACAACTCTTCGGCGGAAGAAGTCGTCGGCGAAGGAATCTTCGCGGAAGAGCACGACAACATGATCATGGTGCGTGACATCGAGCTTTACTCGCTGTGCGAGCACCACATGCTGCCGTTCTTCGGCAAGGCGCACGTCGCATACATTCCGAACGGCAAGATCGTCGGGCTGTCCAAGATTCCGCGCATTGTCGATGTCTACGCCAGGCGGCTGCAGGTTCAGGAGCGGCTCACCGAGCAAGTCGCCGAAGGATTGTGCCGCGTTCTGCATCCCAAGGGCGTGGGGGTCGTGATCGAGGCGTCCCACCTTTGCATGATGATGCGCGGCGTCGAAAAACAGAACTCGAAGACGATTACATCGGCGCTGCGCGGGGCGTTCCGCGAGGACCCCAAAACGCGCGACGAGTTCCTGCGGCTGGCGCACTCGTCGAACGGCTCGCCGCGGTACTGAAAAATCGCGCGATCACCCGATCGCGAACATCCGGGCCGCGTCGTCGGTGAACTCCCGCACGCGCTGGGCTTTCGTCACATCGTCCCAGTGCAGTAGCGGCGCGACGATGTTTGCGGCGGCACTCGCGACACCAACACCGTGGTCGCGGGTCTCGAAGGCGACGTGAGTGCGCCGGACCAACAGATCACTCAGGGTCCGCGCCAGCTCGTGCTGGACGGCGTAAACGAGGTGGGCGGCGGTGTACGGCAGGCCGTCAACGAGCACCTCTGACATCGCCGGATCTTCTCGCTGCATTCGCGCGATCTCTTTTGCGCGGCCCGCGCCGGGCAGCTCGGTCTCGGCGGTCGGCGCTGGCTCAGGGCTCTGGCCCAGCGCTTCCTGGACGCGATCGACGATCTCCGCCGCCATCGATCTATAAGTAGTGAGCTTCCCACCGGTGACGTCGATGATGCCCGACGGGTCGGTGACGATGCTGTGCTCTCGAGAGACCGCGCTCGGATTGGCGGCGCGTGCACTCGCAAGCGGGCGAATGCCCGCCCAGGCGCTCACTACTTCTGCCGGGGTCAGGCGCGCTTGCGGAAAGTACGAGTTCGCAGAGTCGAGGAGGTACTGAACGTCGCCTGGCGCGGCGTGCACTGTCTCCGGTGATTCGTCGGTCCACGTGTCGGTGGTACCGATGATTGTCTGAGGGCCCGCTGGCAGGCAGAACATCACGCGGCCGTCGACCGGCGATATGAGCGTCAGCGCATCGCGATTTCCCACCCGCTCCCGGGCCACGGCGATGTGGACGCCCTTGCTGCCGCGCACCCGTCGCGCGCGCGTGTCGCCGTCAAAGGTGTTGTGCCAAACGCCGGTTGCGTCGACGATGACGCGGCCGCGCAGCTCGATCTCGTCTCCGGTAAGCTCGCTCCGCGCCACCGCCCCCACGGCTTTGCCCGCCTCGCGAATGATGCGCACGACAGGAGTGTGATTGTGAATCCGGGCCCCGAGCTCGCGCGCCGCGATGGCGTTCGCAACGGTTAGCCGGGCGTCGTCGGTGCACGCGTCGTAGTACACCGCGCCGCCGGTCAAACCGGTCGGTTTGAGGCAGGGCTCGCGGTCCAGTGTCTCCACCGCGTTGAGGGAAGAATGCCAGCGGTAACGGCCCACGGCCATCAGCTGATACACCAGCAGGCCCGCGCTCAGCTTCACCTTTCCAACCCGCGCGCCGCGATAAATCGGCCAGGTGAACGCGAGCGGTTTGACCAAGTGCGGCGCAATGCGCAGCAGAGTCTGCCGTTCGCGAATCGACTCGTGCACGAGATGCAGCTGACCCTGTTCGAGATATCTGATGCCGCCATGAATGAGGCGCGACGAGCGGCCGGAGGTCCCACTGCCGAAGTCGTCGCGCTCGAGCAGTACGACGCTCAGCCCACGCATCGCCGCATCGCGGGCCACGCCGCAGCCGTTGATGCCGCCGCCGATGATCAGCAGGTCGAAGGTTTCGCCGGAGACTCCCGTCATCGCCGAAGTATAAGGAATTTGACCGCAAGATTCGGATATCACGCCGCCGCCCACCGTCCTATCCTTCGGCACGTAATAACAACCAATGGCTCCGACGGAGAGCAACTATGCAATCGTTAGCGCGCGCTATCTTTCCAACCAGAATGAAGTCCAATGAGCTCGATGACTCGACCGCGTGGGAATCGGTGCTGAACCGTGATCCTTCCGCCGACGCTCGTTTCCTCTATGGCGTGACGACGACCGGCATTTACTGCCGTCCGTCGTGTCCATCACGTCGCCCGAAGCGCGACAACGTCGCATTTTTCTCGTCGGCAGAGTCCGCCGAGCGCGCTGGATTCCGGGCCTGTCAGCGGTGTCACCCCAATCGCGCCAGCGAGCCGAATCGCGCGGTTGAGCGCGCGCGCGAGTATATCGATGCACATATCTCCGGCTTCGGCGACGAGCGAATCACCCTCGAGCTGCTCGGAGAGCACGTTGGTCTCAGTCCGTATCACCTGCAGCGCAAATTCAAGGAAACACTGGGGCTGAGCCCCGCGCAGTACGTGCGCGCGCGCAAGAGCGAGCGCCTTAAAGGACAGCTCAAGCGCGGCGATACGGTGAGCCGCGCGACCTACGAGGCGGGCTACGGCTCGAGCAGCCGCGTCTACGATGATGCTGACTCACAGCTCGGCATGACGCCCGCGACCTATCGTCGGGGCGGCGCCGGCGCGAGCATCCACTATCTGACCGCAGCTACCTCGCTGGGAACGCTGCTCGTCGCGGCCACCGATCGCGGCATTTGCGCGGTCACCCTCGGTGACGACGAGCCACACCTCGAGATGGCGCTCGAGCGAGAGTACCCAGCCGCATCGCGAACCCGCGTCGAGGAACCGTCGAACGATTTCGGTCGCTGGGTCAAAGAGATAGTCGCAGCGGTCGAAGGCGATCGCGCCACCGCCGGAATTCCAGTCGATATCCAGGCGTCGGCATTTCAGTGGAAGGTATGGCGCGAGCTGCAGAAGATCCCGCTCGGCGAGACGCGCTCGTACACCGAGGTCGCACGCGCGATCGGATCACCCAAAGCTGTCCGCGCGGTGGCGAGTGCCTGCGCGCGCAACAGGGTCGCGGTGCTGATCCCGTGTCATCGCGTCATCGGGCAGGGCGGGGCGCTCGGCGGATATCGATGGGGTGTCGAGCGCAAGAAGAGATTACTCGCGAAAGAGCGTGCCACGAGACGAGAGGGAACGTCCTAGATAGATAAACGGCGCCCGTCTAACTTCCCTGCATGGCAACATTCGGGGACGGGCGCCGCGTCGCCATCGTCGCGGGCGTTAGAACACCGTTCGCAAAGGCCGGCACGGTGCTCAAGTCGATCTCCGCGATCGATCTTGGGAAGCTGTGCGTCGCCGAGCTGCTGCAACGCACCAACCTCGACGGCAAAGAGGTGCAGGCGTTGGTGTTCGGGACGGTGATTCCGTCCGTGCTCGCGCCCAATATCGCGCGCGAAGTATCGCTGATGCCGCAGCTGCCGAAGGGCGTGCAGGCTTACACAGTCGGTCGCGCGTGCGCCTCGGCGAACCAGGCGATCACCGATGGGGCCGACCAGATCGCGCTCGGGCATCTGGATGTCGTGATCGCCGGCGGCGCCGAGTCATTGTCGAACATCCCGATCCTACACTCACCGCGGTTTGCCGAAACGCTTCTCCTCGCATCGAAAGCCAAGTCGCTGCCGGCGCGACTTCGCACCTTCGCGCGGATTCGACCGAAGGATCTGATCCCAATCGCGCCGGCGATCGCCGAGCCCTCGACGGGCGAGACAATGGGACAGTCGGCTGAGAAGATGGCCAAGCTCAACACCATCTCGCGGGAGGAACAGGACCACTTCGCGCTTCGGTCGCACCGCCTGGCGTCGGCGGGAACAGCCGATGGCCGGCTGACCGCGGAAATAATGCCGGTGTACATCCCGCCGAAGTTCGACAGCGTGATCACGTCCGACAACGGGATCCGCGACGATACCAGCTACGAGCAACTCGCGGCTCTCAAGCCCGTCTTCGATCGAAAATACGGCTCGGTGACCGCCGGCAACTCCTCACCGCTCACCGACGGGGGTGCGTGCGTTCTGCTCATGAGCGAGGAGAAGGCGAAGGCACTCGGCTATCCTGTGCTCGGCGTCATCAAGTCCTATGCTTACGCCGCGCTCGATCCCGGTGAGCAGCTTCTCCAGGCGCCGGTGCTTGCCGCACCAGTCGCGCTCAAGCGCGCCGGGCTTACGCTCAAGGACATCGATCTCGTCGAGATGCACGAGGCCTTCGCCGCGCAGGTGCTGTCGAACCTCAAGGGTTTCGAGTCGAAGGCGTGGGCCGAGCGTGCTGGTTTTTCGCAGCCCACAGGCGAGGTCGATCGGGCGAAGCTCAACGTGATGGGTGGATCGATAGCGATCGGCCATCCGTTCGGCGCCACCGGCGCGCGCATCACAACCACGCTGCTCAACGAGCTGCGGCGTCGCGGCGGCCAGTTCGGCCTGATGACCGTGTGCGCTGCCGGCGGGATGGGCTTCGCTATGGTGGTGGAGAGAACCGAATGAGCTCCGCGTCCGAGGTTACCATCGGCGGGCTGGTCGGCACGCGCTTCAAGCCGGCGCTCTCCGTCGAAATGGTCGACAGCATCGCGGTCATCACTTTCGATCTGCCCAACGAGTCCGTCAACAAGTTGAGCCGAGGGGTTAAGGACGAGTTCGTGGCGCTGTTCGCGCGGATCGAGCGTGATACCACCGTGCACGGCGCAGTTCTCATCAGCGGCAAGGCGGACGTCTGGATCGCCGGCGCCGACATCGAAGAGTTTCTTCAGCTCAAGACCGCGGCCGACGCGGAGCGCCTGAGTCGCGATGGACAGATGCTGCTCGATTCGATCGAGCGCCTGCGCGTGCCCCTCGTCGCGGCGATCAGTGGTGCATGTCTCGGCGGCGGTCTGGAGACAGCGTTGGCCTGTCGCTATCGGATTGCGACAGATCACCCGAAGACTTTGCTCGGACTCCCCGAAGTGCAGCTGGGTCTGATTCCCGGTGCCGGCGGAACTCAGCGCTTGCCCCGGCGAATTGGCTTGACCAGCGCCCTGGACATGATTCTCACCGGCAAGCACGTCCGCGCGCAAAAGGCGCTGAAGCTGGGACTCGTCGACGAGCTCGTGCATCCGTCCATTCTGCGCTCGATCGCGATCCAGCGTGCTCGCGAGGTTGCAGAAGGCCGACGGAAGAGCGAAAAGGGGGGTGGCGGCATCAAGAGCTTCGTCCTCGAGCGAAATCCGGCCGGCCGCGCCATCGTGCTCAAAAAGGCGCGCGAGCAGACTCTGGCCAAATCGCGTGGCAATTATCCCGCGCTCCTTGCCGCGATCGACGCCGTCGCGGCCGGATATGAGAGGGGAGTGGCGCACGGTTACCGCGAGGAGTCGCGACTGTTTGGTGAGATGGCGATGACCGATGTGTCGCGCCAGCTCATCTTCCTGTTCTTTGCCACCAACGAGCTCAAGAAGGATCCCGGTGTAGATCCCGCGCAGTATCCTGATCTCCCGGTGTCGGCGTTCGAGCCAATGCCGGTCGAGAAGATCGCCATCATCGGCGCCGGCTTCATGGGGGCCGGTATTGCATCGATCGCGGTGCAGCACGGCAGTCTGGTGCGTCTCAAGGATGCCGATCACGCCCGCGTGGCGAAGGGCTATGCCGCGGTGCGCGATGTCCTGAAGGAAAGGCTCACCAGGAAGCAGATCAACAAGGTCCAGTACAGCGACTACATGGCGCTGCTGGGCGGCACCGTGGACTATTCCGGGTTCGGCAACGTCGATCTCGTCATCGAGGCGGTGTTCGAGGATCTCGCCGTCAAGCACCAGGTGCTCCGCGAGACCGAAGCGGCGATCAAGCCGAGCGCGATCTTCGCGACCAACACTTCGACAATTCCGATTGCGCTGATTGCGCAGGCGTCGAGCCGACCTGAACGCGTGCTCGGCATGCACTTCTTCTCGCCCGTGCACAAGATGCCGCTGCTCGAGGTCATCACGACCGGGGAGACGTACCCGCAAGTCACCGCCACGGCGGTCGCCTACGGTAAGAAGCTCGGCAAGACGGTCATTGTCGTGAACGACGGGCCGGGATTCTACGTCAACCGCATCCTGTCGCCCTATATCAACGAAGCCGCAATTCTCCTCGATCAGGGCGTGGCGATCGATCTCATCGACAAGGCAATCGTTGATTTCGGATTCCCGGTCGGCCCCATCACACTCGTCGATGAGGTCGGGCTCGACGTTGCCACGAAGGCCGGGAAGATCATGGCCGATGCGTTCCCCGACCGGATGCATCCCGCGAAATCGATTCAGTCGGTAGTCGCGGCGGGTCGATACGGCCGCAAATCCAGAAAAGGCTTCTACACCTACGACAGCAGTGGCAAGAAGGGTGAGGTCGACCAGACGGTGTACGGTCTGTTTCTTCCTCCCGGAAATGTCCCTGTCACCACCGCGATCACGTCACCGAGCGGAGGCGAACCGTCCGCGCCCGCCGAAATGCCGTCAATCCAGATTCAGCAGCGCACCGTTCTCGCAATGCTGAACGAAGCTGTGCGGTGCCTGAGCGACGGAATCATCCGTTCGCCACGCGATGGAGATGTTGGCGCGGTCTTTGGAATCGGGTTCCCGCCATTTCGCGGCGGTCCGTTCCGCTACATGGACACCCTCGGCATCCAGATAGTCGTGCAACGGCTCGAGGATCTCAACGCGCGCTTCCCCGGCCGGTTCGAGCCGGCCGAGATGCTGCTCGAGATGGCGCGGCGTCGTCAGACTTTCTATTCCGACGAGCGGTCGTGAAGCCAGCGGTTCTTATCGCGAGACGCTGGCCGCTGGTTGCAATCGTACTGAGCTTCGGCTGCGCGCAGGCGGCGGTGCATGCGCCGGCTGGCCCCGCGGCGTACCCCCGCACTCGTGCCGAGCTCACGAATTACCGCGAAACTTCGCGCTACTCCGACGTCCGCCACTTTCTCGACTCGCTGCGGGTGCTCCGCGCTCCACTGGCGTTCGGGTCGATTGGAAAGACGAATGAGGGCCGGGACATTCCGTACGTCATCGCTTCGCGGCCACTGGTATCAACTCCGTCCGCCGCCAGGGCGCTCGGGCGTCCGATTGTCTACGTGCAGGCGAACATCCACGCCGGCGAGATCGAGGGGAAGGAAGCCCTGCTGGCATTGCTGCGCGATCTGACTTTTTCGCCGGCGCCCAACGCTCTCGACTCGATCGTGTTGATCGCGGTACCGATCTACAATGCCGACGGCAACGAGCGGTTCGCGCCGCAGTCTGTGAATCGAAGGGAGCAGAACGGTCCCGAGAGCGTTGGCACCCGCGCCAATGCGCAGAATCTCGATCTCAACCGGGATTACGTGAAGGCGGAAGCGCCGGAGACCCGCGCATCACTGGCGATGTTCAATGCCTGGGACCCCGACGTGTTCGTGGATCTGCACACCACCGACGGCAGCTTTCACGGTTACGCGCTTACCTATTCGCCGTCGCTGAGTCCGGCGGCGGTTTTCGGCGGCGTGTACGCGCGGGACTCACTGCTGCCGGTGCTGCGTGAGCGCATGCGCGTGCGCGACGGATTCGAGATCTTCGACTACGGGAACTTCGTCTCTGACGAGCCGGGGCTGGTGCCTGACACCACCGTTCACGAGGCGTGGGCAACCTACGACTCGCGCCCTCGCTTCGGCACCAACTATTACGGAATCCGCGGGCGCATCGCCATCCTTAGCGAAGCATTCTCCCACGATTCCCTGGAGCGCCGCATCGCGTCGACCCGCGCCTTCGTGAGCGAGATCCTGTCACTGGTCGCGGAGAAAGCTGATGCGATCAGGTCACTCAGCGCGCGCGCCGACAGCCTGCCGCTGGCATGGGGGCGCTCGCCCGACTCCCTGCAGATGGTGGCGATCCGCTCCGAGCTGATCGCAACGCCGCGAATGATGGACGTGCTGAAAGAGGACCTGGAAAAGACCAGTGACTCGGCGCTGAGTCAGCCCGGAGTGCCGCGCGGCGAGAGACGTACCGGTGTGGTGCACCCGGTACGAATTCCGGTCTACGACCGCTTCATCTCGACGCTCGACCGGACTCCGCCGGCGGCCTACGTCGTCGCCCCGCAGGACACCGCCGTCGTCAGACTGTTGCGGCTGCACGGGGTTCGTGTCGATCGCTCCGACTCGGCGTGGCTGGCGCGCGGCGAGGCGTACATCGTCGATTCGATCATTACTTCGCCTCGACAGTTTCAGGGACACCACGAGGTTCAGCTCAAGGGACACTGGCAGCGTGGCTTACAGGCGCTCGTGCCGCGCTCATTCATCGTGTCCACCGCTCAGCCACTCGGCGCGCTCGTGGTTTACCTGCTCGAGCCGGAGAGCGAAGATGGCTTCACGACCTGGAACCTGTTCGACGGCGATCTGAAAAAGGGAGGCCGTTTTCCGGTGACCAGGATTTTCGATCTGCGACGTGGGCGATCAGCGAATCGCCGCTCTTCTGCGTCGTCAGCCCTGCCACGGTAACCCGGCACCAAATGCTTCGTAGCGCACTGCTCTACCTGTCCAACCAGCCGAAGATATTCAGGTTCGTCAGAAACAACGGACTGGCGAAAAGCTTTGCCAACAGATTCGTTGCCGGAGAAACGCTGGACACGGCACTCGCGGCGGTGGCGAGACTGAACGCCCGCGGCATCACTGCCTCGCTCGATCTGCTTGGCGAGAGCGTTCACAACGAGGCCGAAGCGCGCGCGGCGGGCGATGCCTACGTCGCAATGCTCGACAAAATCAACGAGCGAAAGGCGAATGCCAACGTTTCGGTGAAGCTCACGGCGATGGGGCTCGACATCTCCGAAGAGCTGTGCGTGGCGACGATGCACAAGATTCTGCAGCGCGCTCGCGATTATGGCTCCTTCGTGCGGATCGACATGGAGTCGAGCGAGTACACCCAGCGCACCCTCGACCTCTTCGAGCAGCGGTTGTATCCGGCGTATCGCGAGAACGTCGGCGTGGTGCTGCAAAGCTACCTGTATCGCACCTTCGCCGATGTCCAGCACGTCAATCTCCTCAAGGCGCGCGTCCGCATCTGCAAGGGAGCCTACAAGGAGCCCGAGACCGTCGCTTACCCGGCGAAGAAAGACGTCGACGCCAACTACATCCGGTGCATGCAGGAGCTGCTGACGAAAGGCAATTATCCGGGTATCGCGACCCACGACGAGGCGATCATTCGCGAGGTCAAACGCTTCGTGAAATCCAACGACATTCCCCTCGATAGTTTCGAGTTTCAGATGCTGTACGGAGTGCGACGGGACCTCCAGGACAAGCTGGTGCGCGAAGGGTATCGGATGCGCGTGTACGTGCCGTTCGGAACGCAGTGGTACCCATACCTGATGCGGCGCCTGGCGGAGCGACCAGCGAACGTCGCCTTCCTCACTGGCAACCTGTTCAGGGAAATGATCGCCGGGCGCGGCCGCTGAGATGGGCAGATTCATTCCCCCCGATCACTCGAAGGGCGATCCCAACACGATTGGCGGGTACATGGCTGTCCACGATCGTCCGGCGGCGTTCGAGGGCAGCGACGGCGCATCCTACAGTGTCGAGATCGTCACCGACGAGAGCGGTGAGAAGGACAAGCCATTCGCCGCGTACCTGTTGTTCGTGCGCTGGGGTCACGGCGATTCAGTCGCGAGCGGCCATCTCGAAACAGAGTTTCTTTCCTTCGCCGCGAGCGGGGACGACGCGCGCCGCGCGGTCGGCGCCATGAAGCTCAACGACGTGAAGGCGACACTCGATGCGCTGATCAAGGCGCGTCACGAGCAGTCGGTCCAGTGGTGGGACGCGATGCGCCGCGAGGGTAGCAGTTGACGCAAAAGCAGGGGATCGTGCTGCGCGGGACGGGCGGAGTCTGGCACGTTCGCGCGGCATCGGGCGAGGTTCACGAAGCATCGCTGCGTGGCCGGCTCAAGCTCGATCGTGAAGAGACCCAGAAGCTTGCCGTCGGAGACCACGTAGTTCTGGAGATCGATCAGCGCGGTGCAGTCTGGACGATCACCGACATTCTGCCGCGGCACTCGCAGCTGGCGCGGCGCGCGCCCGGAGAAGGACAGGGCGAGCGCATCGTCGCCGCCAACGTCGATCAGGTCGTCGTCGTCTTCGCCGCGGCGAAACCGGAGCCGCACCGTCGGATGCTCGATCGCTTTCTCGTAATCGCCGAGGCCAATTCACTCGACGCGCGCGTCGTGATCAACAAGGTAGAACTGGTCGATCGCGACGTCGCGGAGCGCGAGTTCGCGGACTACGGCGCGGCGGGTTATCCGGTGCACTTCACCAGCGTAAAGCAGCGCATCGGCCTCGATGATCTCCACGACCATTTGTCCGGGAAGATATCGGTGCTGACCGGACCGTCGGGCGTCGGCAAGTCATCGCTCATGAACGCGATGTACCCCGGCCTCGATCTCCGCGTCGGCGAGATCAGCGAGTCGGTGAACAAGGGACGCCACACCACTGTCGGCGCCTTGATGCACCCGCTGCCCGATGCTGGGTTCGTCGTCGATACCCCCGGCCTCCGCGAAGTCGGAATGTGGGGTTTGTCTTCCGACCACCTCGACGAATGCTTCCGCGAGTTCCGCGTGCACATCCCGAAATGCAAATTCGGGAACTGCACCCACCGGGTCGAGCCTGGCTGTGCCGTGCGCGAAGCGGTCAGCACCGGCCAAATCAGCGCCGAACGGTTCGACAGCTACCTGCGGCTGCGGGAAGAGATCGAGCATTCGGAGAAGAAGTGGGCTCCTTACTCCGCGGCGCAGCGGCGACGATCCTAGCCCGCGAGCTCCACCGTCCAGTCGATCTCGAGATCCGGACGAAGTGTCTCTCTCACCGAACAATACTTGTTCGCCGATAGCTCGATCGCGCGCAGTGCCTGGGCTTCGTCGATTCCTTTGCCACCGATCCGGAAGTTCAGCGTGATGTGCTTGTAGCGTCGCGGAACCGTCGCCACGCGCTCGCCGACGACGTCGATCGACAACGATTCGATCGGCGTGCGCTGTTTCGCCAGGATGTCGATCACGTCGTACGAAACACAGGTTGCGAGAGCGGTGAGCAGCGTTTCGGGCGGGCTCTGACCCGTCTCGCCTTCTCCGTCGATCCGCGCCGTCGGACCATCCGGCCGGCCCGCATCGAAGCGGTGATCCCCGACCCAGTCGACGTGAATTCGAGACGGCTTCGGAGGCGCTGTGACCGGCGAAGGTGCCGTCATCTCTCCGGACCCTTCTCGATTGGCGCGCGAACCGCGTTGCCCCACTCCGTCCAGCTCCCGTCGTAGTTCCTGACGCGGTCGTAGCCGAGCAGATAGGTCAGGACGAACCAGGTGTGCGACGATCGCTCACCGATGCGGCAGTAGGCGACGATGTCATCGCTCTTCTTAAGACCTTTCTCCTGCTCATAGATCGCGCGCAGCGATGCCGCATCCTTGAAGGTGCCGTCGGCATTTGCCGCGCGCGCCCACGGAACGCTCTTCGCGCCCGTGATGTGACCACCGCGCAGGGTTCCTTCCTGCGGGTAGTCCGGCATGTGGGTGCGCTGGCCGGTGAACTCTTCGGGCGACCGCACATCGATCAGCGGTTTGCCGGCGTCCGCGTGCTCCCGCACCTCGTGGAAGAAGGCGCGGATCCTGTCATCGGACCGCTTGGGAGCCTTGTAGCTCGTTTTGGGAAAGCGCGGAACCTCGGTGTTGAACGGCCGCCCTTCCTGCTCCCATTTGATCCGGCCGCCGTCGAGAAGCTTCGCGTTGGTGAATCCGAACAGCTGGAATACCCAGAACGCGTAGGTTGCCCACCAGTTGTTCTTGTCGCCGTAGAAAATCACGGTGGTGTTCTCGTCGATTCCCTTCTCGCGCAGAAGCTTCTCGAACTGCTCCGACGATACGTAATCGCGGAGGACCGGGTCGTTCAGATCGAGGTGCCAATCGACTTTCTGCGCACCGGGAATGTGACCGGTGTCGTAAAGAAGAACGTCCTCATCGCTCTCGATGATTCGCAAACTGGGATCGTCGAGGTGCTCCGCCAACCAGCTGGTGGTGACGAGGACTTCCGGATGCACGTAATTCTTTCCGGCGATTGCCGGATCGGCGGTTGTCCCGCCGGTGATTGTTGCCGCCATGTTCGCTCCGCAGATGGAGAGCCTGAAGCATAATCAGACGCCGCAGCCTGGCGGGCAAGTGCGATGGCGCGGACGCTTATCTTTGGTCGATGAGCGAAAGACAATTGCCGGTGATGGCGCCGTACTCGCGACACGTTCTTGTCTGCACGGGCGGCTTCTGCTCTCCGGACCGTCGCGGCCGCGAGCTCTACTCGCTGCTCGCGGAGCTGCTCCAGCGTGAAGATCTTCTGTTCGGCCCCGACCGCGTCAAGCGCGGTGAGACCCCGTGCCTCGGCGTGTGCAGCAACGGTCCGATCGTCGTTGTCTATCCCGACGGGATCTGGTACGCCGAGGTGACGTCCGAACTGCTGGAGCGCATTGTCGTCGAGCACCTCAGCCAGAACCGCCCCGTCGAGGACGCGATTTTTCACCGACTCTGAATCGGCACGGTCAATGCACTTTCCACAATCACATTCTTTACCGATTCAGAAGGGAGAGCTTTTGCTCTCCTTTCGCGTTTCTTCGGGCAAGATTTCGAGCGGGTTTCCCCCGCTCTGCAGGCCGCGCGGGGCATACGTCATGCGTTTGTTAGGCCTCCCAAACAGGAGGAACTATGGCGCAGGATAAAAACCTCAACGACAAAAATCAGAACAATCCCGGTAATTCCCGTGACAGCTCTGGTGGGTCGAGCGGCACTGGCGGCTATGGCGGCAGCAGCGATGCGGGCCGGAGCAGCGGCGGCATGGGAGCGGGCAGTGGCTCGGGAAGCACCGGAGGCTCTGGCGGACTGGGATCAAGCGGAAGCTCGGGGTCCCGCGGTGACCGCAGCGGGTTCGGCGACGACCTCGGAAGTTCCAGTAGCTCGGGCTCACGCGGCAGCAGCAGCGACTCGGGGAATAGCGGCATGAGTGGCTCCTCGAGCGGCTCGAGCGGTTCCTCCGGTGGCAGCTCCTCCGGTAGCAGCTCGACGAACCGCGGCGGAAGCAGCGGCTCGAGTGGCAGCAGCGGCTCGAGCAGCAGCAGCGGCTCGAGCAGCAACCGGTAGCAGGAAACCGGAATCAGAAAGGGCGGGGGCGGAAACGGCTCCCGCCCTTTTCGTTTGCTGTCGGTTGCGGGGCGGAGGTTAGCTTTAGCTCCCGCTTTCGCTTTAACTTTCTGAGCAACCGGCTGCAGTCAAAGTGACACCATTACCATTCAATCCGCGCAGGCTCGCGCTCGGGGCGGCGAAGAAGCTGATCTTCGAGAACGAAGATCCCGAGACGGCACTCGAGCGCATCGCCGGTCTCACGTCGTTGGACAATCGGAGTCCGGAGAGCAACTCAATGTCACGCTCGCGTAGCACCATTCTCAACAACCTCGACGAGATGTACCGCGAAGCATTCGAGCGCGCGAAAGCCAGCGGCGACCAGTCGCAGATGGCGACCCTCGACTTCGCCTACCGCCGGGAGCAGCTGTACTTCGAGATCCTTCTCGACGTTCGCGACGCGCTTGAGCGCCGCTAGGCGCGCCGTTCCATCCGCGAAGGATGGCCGGTGAATTCGATCTGGGGCTGGATTGGCTTCAACGTCGTCGTTCTGGCGATCCTCGCACTCGATCTCGGCGTTCTCCATCGCAAATCCGAAAAAGTATCGCTCAGGGAATCCGCGATCTGGAGCGCGGTCTGGGTCGCGCTGTCGCTCTCCTTCGCGTTCGCGATCTATCGCACCATGGGAAAGCAATCGGGGCTCGAGTTTCTCACCGGATATCTGATCGAGTACGCCCTTTCCGTCGACAACATCTTCGTCTTCGTCCTGATCTTCTCGTATTTCGGGGTGCCGGCGAAGTATCAGCACCGGGTGCTTTTCTGGGGAATCATCGGGGCGCTCGTGCTGCGCGGGGTGATGATCGTGGCGGGCTCAGCCCTGGTGAGCCGTTTCGCGTGGACACTCTACATCTTCGGTGCGTTCCTGGTGGCAACGGGATTGAGGATGGCGCTCCAAAAGGATGCCGCAGTGTACAACCCGCAGCGCGATCCGGTGCTGCGGCTCTCGCGGCGACTCATGCCGGTGACCAGCGATTATCACGGCAAGAACTTCTTCGTTCGGGAGCGGGACGCGACCGGTAGAATGCGAACCGCCGCAACGCCCCTATTCATAGTATTGCTGATCGTTGATACCACCGACGTCATTTTCGCGACTGATTCAATACCCGCCATTTTCGCCGTGACGCGCGATCCGTTCATCGTCTATACCTCTAACATCTGCGCCGTGCTCGGCCTCCGCGCCCTCTATTTCCTGCTCGCCAACGTCGTCGACAAGTTCGTCTACCTCAAGCTGGGCCTGTCGGTGGTGCTCATCTTCATCGGGGCGAAGATGCTTCTCGAACAGGTTTTTCACATTCCCATCCTCGCGTCGCTCGGGGTGGTTGCGGCGGTGCTCGGGACTTCGATCTTGGCGTCGGTCAAGTGGCCCCGAACCGGGCACTAAATTGCCCCGGCGGGTTACTCTAACGGCGGAGAACACGTCTTCCATTGGCTTCTCCCACCGCCTTCACCCAGACAATCAGGACCTTCGCATGAGATGCATTTCACGCATTGCGGGCGCGGCACTCGCGCTCGCGCCGCTGTCATACACAAACGCCCAGACCCCGGCCCGGAACCTGGCGATGGATTTCCGCACCACCGTCACGATTTCCGGAATGGCCGACACGGGCGTGATCCAGGGCCATGCCGTCGGCTCCGGCGACAAGATGCGCATGGACCTCGACCTCAAAGGTCCCGGGGCGCAAGTCAGTCCGCTCGGAGGCGCCGGCGGCAAGATCACCATGATCCTGTCGGACACCGGCAAGACGGTCACCTACCTCGATTCCGCGAGCAGTCGGTATCTGCGCGTCCGGCCCTCGGACATGCTGGCGATGGCGCAGCAATCTGGGCAGATGACGATGAAGTTTTCAGATACCCAGGCGAACGTCGATAATCTCGGGGCTGGCCCGAAGATCCTGGGCCACCCGACCTCGCACTATCGCGTCGGAACCGGCATGACGATGACTATTGCCGCGATGGGTCAGGAGCAGACGGTAAAAATCTCGACCACTGCCGACTACTATTACGCCACCGATCTCGCCGGCGTCGTGAATCCGTTCGCCACTCTCACCGGCAGCGACATGTCGGCGATGTTCGGCGGGTCGAGCAAGGAGTTCGCGGACAAGCTCAAGCTTGCCCAAAGCAAGCTGCCCAAGGCGACACCGCTGCGCGCGTCTACCACCGCGACGATGATTGCTCAGGGCCAGACCCGCGTTACCAACACCAAAGCGGAAGTCACTTCGGTGCAGTGGGTCGCCGCCAAGCCCGGAATTTTCGACGTGCCGGCGGGGTACACCGCAATCGCGCTGCCCGGCATGCAGGGCGGGGGCGGTTCAGACGGGGCGATTCCGCCGAAGTAGCGGGGAAGCGGGAAGCGGGAAGCGGGAGGCGGGAAGCGGGAAGCGGGAAGCGGGAAGGCGGAGCGGCAAAATGCGACCGTTAGAAGTTGTTTGGCTTCCCATCCGTCAGTGTTGCCTGTGTCATTCCTTGGAAATGACATCCCCGCATGCTGGCTCGAGCTATCGCGACCTTCGAGTTTGGAACACAGCAATATCACTAGTACTCGAGGTGTATCGAATCACGGAACTTTTTCCACACACTGAACGTTTCGGGCTGACGAGCCAATTGCGACGTGCTGTCGTGTCAGTTCCATCCAACATCGCCGAAGGACATGCGCGCTCCAGCCGCGGTGAATACAAAAACCATTTATCCATGGCGCGAGGGTCGGTTGCCGAAGTCGAGGTACAGCTGAATCTGGCCGAGCGGCTTGGATACGTGAAGCCGCCCACGCTCGCCACTGCGCTCGACCACTGCGACGCGATTAGTCGAATGATTACCAATCTGAAACGCGCACTCTAGGACGGGCTTCCCGCTTCCCGCTTCCCGCCTCCCGCCTCCCGCCTCCCGCTAAAACTTCACAATCTCTTCGTACGCGCGCTTGAAATCATCGACCTGCGGCAAGATGGCATCCTCGAGGCGAGGAGCGTAACCGACGAAGGTGTCCTCCGACGCGACCCGCATCACCGGCGCGTCGAGCCACGCAAAACACTCATCCGCGATCGAGGCCGAGATCTCGGCCCCGACTCCCCACGACTTCGAGTCCTCGTAGGCCACAATCACCCGCGAGTTTTTCTTCACCGAAGCAAACACCGTCTCACGATCCCACGGACTCAAGGTGCGCAGATCGATTATCTCGACCGAGATACCGCTGTCGGCGACGGCGTTGGCGGCGGTAATTGCGCGCTGCACCGTCGCGCCGTAAGTGACAACGGTCACGTCGCTTCCTTCGCGTACCACCTTAGCCTTGCCGAGCGGAATCATGAAGTTCGGACCCGGATACGCAGACTTGTTGTAGGTCTGGCGGTAGAGGTGCTTGTGCTCGAGGAAAAGGACCGGGTCCTCACAGCGGATGGCAGTGCGCAACAGACCGTTCGCGTCGAGCGCCGTCGACGGACAGACCACCCGGAGTCCGGGGCAGTGCGTGAAAATCGACGCGCCCGTCTGGGAGTGATAGATCGCGCCGCGGATGTAGCCGCCGTAAGTCGTCCGCACGACGACCGGCGCCGAGAAGTTGTTGTTGGATCTCCAGCGCATCGTCGCGAGCTCGTCACGCAGCTGCATGTAGGCGGTCCAGATGTAGTCGAAGAACTGCACTTCGACGACCGGCTTGAATCCGCGCACCGCCAGTCCGATTGCGCGGCCGATGATGTTCGCCTCGGCGAGTGGAGAGTTGTAAACGCGCGCGCTGCCAAACTCCTTCTGCAGCCGCCACGTCACCTTGAACACGCCGCCCTTGCCTTTGACCTTGTCGAGATACTCCTCGCGCGAGACGTCCGCGACGTCCTGTCCGAAGACGAGGATTTTGGGGTCGCGACGCATCTCGTCGCGCATGCATGCGTTGAGGAGATCCACCATCGTCGTCGGATCGCCGGAGAATTGCGGGTCATCCTCGGTGTCGAACTGCTCGCTGGTTGGATCGACGTCCGGAGAGTACACGCCGAAGTAAACCGAGTCGGGGCCGGGCTGGGGCTGTGCGAGGGCGTCGTCGGTTGCGGCGAGCACGATGGAGTCGACTTCCTTCTGGATCTGCTTGATCTCTTCCTCGGTCGCATGGCCCTGACTGACCAGCCATTGCGGGAACTTCGTGACCGGATCGCGCTCTGCATCTGCCGCGCGCTCGTCGGCGGGCCGATAGAGCTTCTCGTCGTCTGAGAGCGAGTGTGAGTACGGACGGATCACATGGGCGTGAACGAGCGCCGGTCCTTTCCGTTGGCGCGCGTAATCGACGGCGCGGTGCATGGCGTCGTAGCTGGCGAGCAGATCGCAGCCGTCGACTTCCTCGACGTGCAGGCCGGGGAACGACCGAACGAGCTTCGAGATGCTGCCACCCGCGGTATTCACCTCAACCGGGACGGAGATCGCGTAGCCGTTGTCTTCCACCAGATAAACCGCCGGCAGCTTCAGGTTCGACGCGGTGTTCAACGATTCCCAGAATTCGCCTTCGCTGGTCTGACCCTCGCCGGTCGAGATGAAAACAACCTCGTCGCTCTCGAAGCCGTCCGCGATGTTGAGCTGCTTTGCGCGCAGGGTCGCTTCGGCGGAGCCGACGCCCTGCAGAAACTGGGTGCCCGTCGGCGATGACGCCGACACGATGTTGTAGGCTTTGTGTCCCCAATGGCTCGGCATCTGTCGACCGCCCGACGCCGGATCGATTGCCGCACCGGCTGCCTCGTACAGCATTTCGGCTGGTGTGACGCCGAGCTCCAGGCAAAGCGCTCGATCCCGATAGTAGGTGTAGAACCAGTCGTAGGCCGGCTTGAGGATCATTCCAGCGGCGGTGAGCACCGCTTCGTGGCCGGCTCCCGAGATCTGAAAAAAGATCTTGTTCTGGTTCTTGAGCTGGACCTCCTTATCGTCCAGCCGCCGAGACAGCAGCATGTTCCGATACGCCGCCACGAGCTGCTGGGGCGACAGCCGCGCGCTGGGCGAACCTGCGGTTTTTCGATCGGGGATGGTTCTGGTGGCCATGGGTCTCCAGCGGGCGGGCGTGCAACGTCAAAAATAGCAGGTAGCGCGCCGGGGCGGCTATCGGTTGTCCCCCTCGCCGCGGTGGCCGGCTTCCTGCCCCGATTTCCGGACATTTCAGCGGGGTGGAAGCGTGATGATCAAGACCGTTCTGACTGCGTTCCTGACCGTTCTATTCTGCGCCTGCGCCCCAGGCGTGCCCGGCAATCCGTCCGAGCCCGGCGGCGGCAAGGTTGTTTTTACCGGCGATCAAAAAGCCGACTGGGCCCAGATCACCGCGCTCGAAGATCAGGCTAAGGCCCTCGTGCACACTGACGGCTGCGCCTCGGCCAATCAATGTCGCACCGCGCCGGTGGGATCACGCGCGTGCGGTGGGCCACGCTACTATCTCGTTTACTGCGCTGCAACCACCGATTCCGCGGCATTGTTTGCGAAGCTCGACGCCGTCAGCGCTGCCGAACGCGAATACAATCAGCGATACAACGTCGTCTCGACCTGCGAGTTCAGGCTGGCGCCCAAAGTTGCGTTGAGCGGTGGGTCGTGCCAGGCGCAGACGGGTCAGTAATCGACGGGTCGGAGATAGGACTCGCCAATGCCGGTCTGACTGAGCATAGCCACCGTCGGAAGCTTCCTCTTCCAGTGGGTACCTGCCAGCCGCTTGCGAACTATCTCCACTTTTTTGGCGTCGAAGCCGCGCGCGGTGAGCGCCGCCGGGCTGTAGCCGCTCACCAGCCAGTTGAGAATGTCGTCCGCCTCGGCGTATCTGATCCCGAAGTCGCCTTCGTCGGTCTGGCCTTCGATCAGGTCCGCTGACGCCGGCTTGTTGACGATCACCGCGGGTACGCCGAGGTGGCGCGCGAGCTGCCACACCTGCGTCTTGAAGAGATCGCCCAGAGGATTGATCGGCGGCGAATCGTCGGCGTGCCACGTGAAATAGCCGAGCAGACGCTCGGTTTTGTTTCCCGTGCCCACCGGAAGCGCGTGATATTTGGCTGATTGATCGAACAGGACGATCATCCGCTCGCGGGCCATGACGTTGCCGCGGCGCGCCGGATCGGCGTCGGGCTCATTCGCGAGGTAGCCATCCACAGCGGCCGAGATGTCGATGGTGCGCTCTTCGAGTCCGAGGTCGTCGATGACCAGCTGGGCGTGCGCGAGGGAATCCGGACTGGAGGTTCGATACGGCATTCGGATGGCGACGACGTTGTCCTTCCCGAGCGCTCTGGCCGCGAGATACGCCGTCACCGCGGAATCGACTCCGCCGGAGACGCCTACGACCGCTTTCTGGAAGCTGCGGCGCTCGAACTCCTCGCGCAAAAACGAGATCAGCCAGGAAGTGGTGAGCTCGGGATCGATCTCGAGAGGCGGCGGACCGGTTCGCGCTCCTGAACCGTGGACGACGGGGAGGGGCTCCGCTCCGTTTCTGCTGGCATCCACCGCTGCCGTGACCGGCTTTTTTTTCGGTATACGTGTCGGAGCGCTGAGCGGTCCGGGATCGGTCGCGGAGGTGTCGTAGCTCAGTTCAACCCTCTCACCGGCCTGGATCCGATCCACGTTCCGAATCAGGTGCGGCATCATCGTCTGCAGATCGGTGAGCAGCGGCGCGTCGGAGCGCGCGCGGGTCAGATCTTCCGGGTCGAGCGAGATCGTGAGCAGCGCTTCATCCCAGAGCGGAGCGCGGGCACGCACATCCCCATGCGGCCCGCAAACGATCGAGCCACCGGAGAACGCCTTTCCCCCCTCGCTTCCGACCAGGTTGACGAGCGCGACGAAGACGCCATGCTCCTCCGCGATGTCGCGGGCGAGCCGCTCCCAGCGCTTGAGATTTGCCGGGATGGGCCCCTCATCCTCGCGCGGCCACACCCCGCGCGCCGGCGACGCCGAAACCACGAAGATCATCGTCGCGCCGTCGAGGGCGGCGACTGTGCCGGTGAGGCTGTGCCAGGCGTCCTCGCAGATCAGGATGCCGGCGCGGCCGTACTCGGTGTCGAACGCGCGCACCTCGAATCCGCGATCGACGAACCGCTCCTCGTCGAACAAGCCGTACGTAGGAAGGAAGAGCTTGCGGTGAACGTGACGAATCACCGGCTCTTTGCCTCCCAGCGTCACATAGAGCGCACTATTATAGAAGGCGTTGTTCCAGACCTCGTAGAACCCAATGCACACATCGAGGGTCCGCGGTGTAGTAACCGTTGAGACGTACTGGGCCTGAAGGTCGCGGGCGAGCTCGCCGGCGGTCATTGCGACGTCGCGGACTCCGCCTTCGACGAAATAACCGGTGAGTGCAGTCTCCGCGAACACCGCGATGTTCGGCCGCGGGTCGAGAGCGTCGATTTGCGAAAAGACGCCAGCCAGCCGGGCAACATTTGCGGCGTAATTGCCTTTGCGCGGCTTGAACTGAGCTACGACGAGATGTATAGAGCGATCCATCGATTTGAAGTTGCTACGACGCGAAGACACAATCAACTGTGCCTGGCGTCGCTACTCGTCGCGCTGCTGTTTACGAGCCTCCCCGCGTCGGCGCAGGATGCTCGCTCGCGCGACAGCGTCGCCTGGACGATCGTCCCGATGCCCCAAGCGTCGCTGGTTTTGGCGCGCGATGGCTCCCTGATCGGCGAGATCGGGAAAGAGATCCGCACCAGCGTCTCGATCAAATCGCTGCCCGACTACCTCCCGCACGCCTTCGTCGCGGTCGAGGATCATCGCTTCTATCAGCATGACGGCGTCGACGTCGTCGGCATCGCGGGTGCGTTGAAAGACAACATCTTCGGCGAGCGGCGCGGCGCGAGCACCATCACCCAACAGCTCGTCGGCAACATGCATCCGACCATCATCGACCGTACCGATCGCAGTATCGGGCGCAAGCTCAATGAGCAGGCCGCGGCGCGTGAGATGGAGAAGCATTACACCAAGGATCAGATCCTCGAGGCTTATCTCAATCAGATTCCGTTCGGACACGGCTGGTACGGAGTCGAGAGCGCGGCACGCCACTACTTCGGGAAGAGCGCCGCGAAGCTCACGATCGCCGAGGCGGCGGCGCTGGCGGCGATGCCGAAAGGCCCGGCGTTGTACGATCCGCTCAAGTACCCCGACCGCGTGAGGCGCCGGCGGAATGTCGTACTCTCCCTGATGGCTGATCAGGGATACATCACCGCGGCCCAGGCCAAGGCGGCGCAGGCGACGCCGATTACCACCGCGCCGAATGGCGGCTACTCGGCGTACTCTCCGTGGTTCGTCGATGTCGTGCGAATTCAGGCGACGCGCGCGGGGATTCCGGTGAATGATGGTGGATATCGCATCTACACGAGTCTCGATCCGGTGCTCCAGAATGCGGCGACCAGCGCGCTGCTCGAGGAAACGGCGGTGGTCGAGGCACAGCCAGGCTATTCCCACCCGAAATACACTCCTGGCGAAACGCGGCGCAGCCGCACCCAGACCGACTATCTGCAGGGAATGGTCGTCGCGCTCGATCCGGCGTCCGGTGATGTCCGCGCGCTGGTCGGAGGTCGCGATTACTCGGACTCCCACTTCGATCGCGCGGTCGATGGGATGCGCCAGCCGGGATCATCGTTCAAGCCGATTGTTTACGCGGCCGCGATCGCCGACAGCATCACCCCCAACACCGTGTTCTCCGACACCGCGCTCGCGATTCCGCTTCCGAATGGCACCGTCTACAGCCCCGAAAATTCAGACGGCCAGTTTCTCGGTCCTCTTACTCTCCGTGACGCATTGGCGAAATCGCGCAACGGCATCGCGGTGCAGCTCGGCGTAAAGCTCGGCATGGACTCGGTGGCGAGTCTCGCCCACCGTATGGGCGTGAGCTCGAGGATCGCTCCCTACCCGTCGAGCGCGATCGGCGCATCGGTAGTGCAGCCGCTCGACTTGGTCGCTGCCTACACAACCTTTGCGAACCTCGGAACCCCCGTCGAGCCGCGGTTCATATACCGTATAGAGGACAGGAATCGGCGGGTGGTGCTCACCAGGGAGGTCAAGGCGCTGGCGCCGGCGCTCGATCCGCGCGCGACCTACGTCGTGCGTGACATGATGCGTGACGTGGTCGAACGTGGAACCGCATCGAGCATTCGCCGTTTTCTTCCGGCGTCGATTCCAGTGGCTGGAAAAACCGGTACGACCAACGACAACTCCGATGTCTGGTTCATCGGCCTCACTCCTGATCTCGTCGCCGGCGTCTGGCTCGGCTTCGACAAGCCGACGACGATTACGAGCGGAGCCGCCGGCGGATCCCTCGCTGCGCCCGTCTGGGGGAAAATGGTCGCCAGGTACTATGCGTCCAAGCCCGAGATCCTGACGTCGCGGCCGGCTGATCAGTGGACCCCGCCGATTGGCGTGATCTTCGGCGACTTCGACCGCGCCACCGGCGAGCCTGCCACACCGGAAACTCCGTCGGATCGCAAATACACCGAATACTTCGTCGAAGGAACGGAGCCCGCCCCGCTGAGGGCTGATCCGTGGAAGATCTTTGGCTGGGGGCCGGTGATCTTCTAGCGGTTCATGGTTGCCATCCGGCGATTTCTGCCACAACCTGGAAAGAGGTTTTTTTCAACCCTGGACGGGAGTTGCCATGGATCAAAAACCTTGTCAGAGTCGCGCCTGGTCTAGCTCGTTGCTTCCTGTATTTGTCGCGTCGCTCGCGATCGTTGCTGCCGGGTGCTCCGACGCGACCGCGCCGGCGAGAGTCGCGTTAATCACCACCCCGACGTCGAGCATTGCTCTCCAACAGACACCCCAATATCAGGTTCTCAACACGAGCGTGACCGTCACGAACACGTCCGCTTATCCGCTTGCGTGGTCGTCGTGTGCCGTGTCACTCGAAAAGGCCGGTCTCCCTGCGCTGCCACCGGGCAAGTCTGATTGGACCTCGGTATGGAACCGGCTGTGTTACATCCTCGACGTTGCAGCGGCAATCTCAAACCCAACTGTTCCACCCGAGTCGCTGCTCGCTCCGGGCCAGAGTGCGACCATCAGCATCGTTGCTCCCGTCGGCCAGCAACCATATCCTGAATTCGATGGACAACCCGGCGCCTATCGTTTCTACGTGCCGTTGTCGATCGTGGTGCTCGGGACCTACCACCAGGTTCCTCACGACGCGTCGGTCTCCCAACCCTTTACGTTGCTGCCACCCGCGACGTGATCCGTGGGCAAAAAAAGGGGAGCCAGGCAGGCTCCCCTTTTTTTCTTGGACCGAACCACGTCAGGCGACTTCTGCCATCTCCAGCGGGCGCGCCTGCTCGCCGGGTTCAGCCGGCACCAGCGCGAATTGCAGAACTTCGCTCAGTGTCTCCACCGGATGGAATTCGAGCGTCTCGCGCACGTCTTCGGGCACGTCCTCGATGTCGGCTTCATTCCCCTTCGGAATGATGATGGTCTTGATGCCCGCGCGGTGCGCACCAAGGACTTTTTCCTTCAAACCACCGATCGGCAACACTCTGCCGCGCAGCGTGATCTCGCCGGTCATTGCGACATCACGTCGCACCGGCCGGTCCGACATCTCCGACACCAGCGCCGTCGCGATCGCGATGCCAGCGGACGGCCCATCCTTCGGGATTGCTCCCGCCGGAACGTGGATGTGCGCCTCGATGGCGCCGAGCCTGTCACGCGGAATTCCGAGATTCGCCGCGTTGTTGGTGGCGTAGGTGAACGCCGCGCGCGCCGATTCCTTCATCACGTCGCCAAGCTGGCCGGTGAGAATCAGTGAAACGGCACCGCCCGGGCCAACCTGGTTCTGCGCGTCGTTCTCGCGATTGCCGTAATACCGGCGGATCGAAGCCTCGACGAACATGATATCGCCGCCCATCGGCGTGTAGTACATGCCGGTGGCGATGCCGACCTCGCTTTCCGCGAGTGCGTGCTCGGGATGAACCCGCGGCCTGCCGAGCAGATCTCTTACCGTATCGGCATCGACGGTGTGCGCGACCTCTTCGCTCGACGCCAGCTTGCGCGCGAGCTTCCGTGCCACCGCTCCGATCTGCCGCTCGAGCTGCCGCACGCCGCTCTCGCGCGTGTAGTTCGACACCACCGACATGATTGCATCATCGGTGAAAGTGATGTTCTTGTCGCTCAATCCCGATTCCTCGAGCTGCCGCGGCAGCAGGTACTTCTTCGCGATCTCCGCTTTCTCCTTCTCGGTGTAACCCGCGAAGTCGACGACTTCCATGCGGTCGAGCAGCGGACCCGGGATGTTCTGAACGAAGTTCGCCGTCGCGATGAACAGCACCTCGCTCAGGTCGAACGGAATGCCGAGATAGTGATCGGTGAAGGTGTCGTTTTGCGCGGGATCCAGGACCTCGAGCAGTGCGCTGGCCGGATCACCCTGGAACGACGTCCCGAGCTTATCGACCTCGTCGAGCAGGAAGACGGGATTCTTGGTGCCCGCCTGCTTCAATCCCTGGATGATTCTGCCCGGCATCGCGCCGACGTAGGTGCGGCGGTGGCCGCGAATGTCGGCTTCGTCCCGAGCCCCGCCCAGAGCGACGCGTACGTACTCGCGTCCGAGAGATCTCGCGATCGATTTGGCGATCGAGGTCTTGCCGACGCCCGGCGGTCCAATGAAGAGCAGAATCGGACCCTTCGCCATTGCGCGCGACTTCGCCTCGATCTTGTCGGTGATGGCGCGATCCTCGTGCTCTCCGATCGAAAGCGCCGGGGTGGCGTCGTCCTTGTTCGCCGACAGTCGGGCGGCCGGAACTTCGCCGCTTTTCTCGACTTCGTCGGCGAGCTGCGACGCACGCAGCTGTCTGACCGCGAGAAACTCGAGAACGCGATCCTTCACATCCTTGAGACCGTAGTGATCTTCCTCAAGCACGGTCTCCGCATGCTTGAGATCGAGCTGGTCGTCCGACCGATCGTTCCAGGGCAGCTCGGCGATCCACTCGAGATAGGTACGGATCACCTGCGCTTCCATGGATTCGCGACCAGCGCGCTCCAGTCTGCCGAGCTCGCGCTCGACTTCGGCGCGCGCTTCCTTGGAGAGCTGCAGCTTTGCCAACTTGTCGCGCAGCTCGGTGATCTCCTTGCTCGAGTCGTCGTCGCCGAGCTCTTTCTGAATCGCCTTCAGCTGCTCACGCAGATACATCTCGCGCTGGCGCTCACCCAGCTCCTCCTGCACCTGGGACTTGATGTCTTCCTGCGCCTCGAGAAGACCGACCTGACGCTGCACGTGCACGAGCACGCGGCGCAGTCTTTCCTCGACGCTCAGAGTCTCGAGCAATCCCTGCTTCTCGGGCACCGGCAGATCGATGTAGCCCGCGACGAGGTCCGCGAAGCGTCCGGGTTCCGTGACGGAGTCGAGCACCTGGTGCACGACTTCCTCAGGCAGTCCGCGTCGCTCACCGAGCTCAGCAGCCCGCTCGCGCGTCTCTTTCTGTAACGCAGTGAAAGCCGGATCGTTTTCAGTTTGGGGAGTCATCTCCTCCGCTGGAACGATCACGGCGCTCAAATAACCGTCCGCCGTCGAATACTGAAGTGCGGTCGCGCGCTGCTCGCCCTGCAAAAGGAGCTGCACGCCGCCAAGTCCGCGCTGGATCTGACCGATGCGCGCAATCACGCCCATCGAGTAAAGGATGTCCGCCGTCGGCTCTTCGGTGTTGTCGCGCTGCGCTACGGCGAAAACCAGGCGGTCGCCCTTGAGGGCAGCTTCGATTGCTCGCAGCGTTGAAGGCCTGCCGGCCGCGATCGGCTGGGTAAGGCCTGGAAAGATTACAGTGCCCCTGAGAGGGAGAACCGGTAGTGTCTGACGTTGTGCCATTGTCATTCCTGGGACTAAACTCTTATTTAGATACTACTCCACGGCTTTCCCTTACTGCATCTTTTGCTCTCGTGGATTTACGCCACCCGGGCATGATCTGCAACACCAGAACTGCTGATTCGACGCGGCCGCATGCCAATTAGACCTGAAGACGAATTAGGCACCCATGTGGCTCAAGTCCTCTCTGCAAACTATGAGCTAGAGGACGAGGTCGGCCGTGGCGGAATGGGAATCGTGTATTGCGCGCGCGATCGCCGGCTCAAGCGCGAGATCGCAATCAAGGTTCTTCCTCCCGAGCTCAGTTTCCGCGCTGACATCAGGCAGCGATTCCTGCGTGAAGCGGAGACCGCCGCGCAACTGAATCATCCGAACATCGTTCCGATCTACACGGTCGAAGAAAAAGACAACCTCGTGTACTTCGTGATGGCGTACATCAAGGGAGACAACCTTGGCGTTCGCCTGCAGCAGCACGGTCCGATGCCGCCTGTCGAAGTGCGTCGGGTTCTTCGCGAAGTCGCCGATGCCCTCGCATACGCCCACAACCGCAACGTCATCCATCGCGACATCAAGCCCGACAACATCATCATCGATGAGGAAACCGGTCGCGCGATGGTTACGGACTTCGGAATTGCGCGCGCGCTCACCGACACCGGGGATTCGCGACTCACCGCCACCGGCATGGCGATCGGCACACCGGCGTACATGTCTCCCGAGCAATCCGCGGGCGACAAGGCGATCGATGGTCGCAGCGATCTCTACTCGCTCGGCGTCGTCGGGTACCAGATGCTGTGCGGTCAGACTCCCTTCGTCGCCAGCAACACGCCGTCGATGTTGGTGAAGCATCTTTCGGAGAGGCCGATCCCCGTCGACGAACGGTGGCCCGATCTGCCACCCGACCTGTCGCGTGCTGTGATGATGTGCCTCGAGAAGGATCCCGCCGATCGCTTCCCGAACGCCGCCGCCTTCGCGCAGGCACTTAGCGGCGGGGCCATGCCGACGCTTGCTACCCGCGCTCAGCCGGCGGCACCCCTATCGGGATCGCAGACGTCCTCGCGGCAGCGCTACGTTTCCGACGAATCACGCGATCAGCTCACCGGCGGAATCCGGGATCGCTATGGCGCTGCCGCGAGCGCAGGGTACGCACCGACGCAGCCGACGCCCGAAGAGTTGAGCAAGTGGAACGCGCCGATGGTAGTGTCGTTCCGGCGCAAGCTGGCGCCATATCTCGCCGTCAACGCGATCCTGGTCCCGATCTCGCTGTTCTCCAATCACGATTTCATTGCGCTGACAGTGATCTGGACGGTCGCGCTCGCATTCAAGTACTCGAAGTTGTGGGCCGCCGGTTACGACTGGCGCGACGTGTTTCGTCAACCGCGCGATCGACTGATCTTCGACGTTGCCGCCGAGACGATCGACGACGCGCGCGCTTTGTTCGATGAGAAGAAGCGCGCGCAGGTGCGTGCGCGTGCCCGCGCCCGTGGTCAGGGACTTTTCGCGCCGATCTCCCCTGTGCCGACGGTGCAGCCCTTCCAGCCGTATCCGCGCAGCGGTGGACCGACCACCAGCCCGATTCCCGTCGGACCACCAGCTGCGTACCCTGATTCCCGGTACGGTTCGGCGATCCGCGAGGCGGAAGCAGACCATCGCGAGATCCATCGGCAGCTGCTGAACATGCCGTCCGACGAGCGGGAGCAAATCCCGGAAGTCGCGGCTTCCGCGGACGCCGTTTTCAAGAAGGTCCAGCAGCTCGCACTGTCACTATCCGACATGGATCGAAGTGCGGGCCGCGAGACTACCGAGAGTGTCGAGAAGGAGATTTCGACGCTCGAATCGCAGGCGAATCCGCTCGATTACCGCGCCAGTGAAGATCGCGTGCGCCGCCTCGCGATGCTTCGCCGCCAGCGGCGCGCGCTGGTCGATGTCGACCGCAAGAAGCGAGAGGCCCAGGAAAAGCTCGATAACTGTCGCCACCTCCTCAGGTCGATGCGGCTCGAGCTCGTTCGCTTCAGGTCGGGTGGTCTGAACGCCCAGCCAACGGGCCTGACGATGGTTACACAGCAGGCCCAGAGCGTTGTGCGCGAGATGGGTTATCTCTCCGACGCCAACGCCGAGCTCAACGCGCTCTGATCTTCGGCGCGTTGCGCCACCTACCATTCAGATCGTGATTCCTCGCATCGCCGCCACACTGGCGCTCGTATTGGCTTGCACTGGAGAACGCGGCGCCGCGACGCCCGAATCCAGTGGCGACATCAAGGCCGTCGCCTCTACAACCGCGTCCTCGACAACGACGCGCAAGGATTCGGCGCGGCCCATCGCTCACGTGCCGCTGCCAGATACCCTCCGCGGTCTATACGTCAACCGCTGGGTCGCGATGGGCAGCAAGCTGAATCGACTCATCACGGTCGCGAAGACCACCGAGATCAACGCGCTCGTCATCGACGTCAAGGATGACCGCGGTTTCGTCCTCTATCGCTCGCGCGTTCCACTCGCCCGTGAGATCGGCGCCGACACCGCCGATGGCCACTGGATGTCCGCGTCCCGCCTGCGCGCGGTGCTCGACACCATGACCGCGCACGGCATCTATCCGATCGCGCGCATCGTCGTCGCCAAAGATCCGCTGCTGGCGCAGAAAAAGCTCGACCTCGCGATCAAGCGGAAATCGGACCTCGAGCCATGGCTCGACAAAAACGGGAAGCCCTGGCTCGACCCGCATCAGCCCGCCGTCTGGCAGTACGCCGCGGATCTCGCTCGCGAGGCGTACGACCTGGGATTCTCCGAGGTGCAGTTCGATTACGTGCGCTTTCCGGATGAGAAGCGACTCGTTGCCGAGACGGTTTATCCACTCGCCAACGGGCGGGTGCGCGCCCAGGTAATCCGCGAGCAGCTCGGCTTCCTCAGAAAGACGCTGAAGCCGCACGGTATCCGCGTAACGGCCGATGTGTTCGGCCTCACCGCCACAGATACCACCGACATGGGCATCGGCCAGCGCTGGGAGATGTTCGTCGACCAGGTCGATGCGGTGCTGCCGATGGTGTATCCGTCGCACTTCGCGCGCGGGACCTACAAGCTGCGCAATCCGAACGCGCGGCCATACGAGACGATCGATCACGCGTTGAAGGATGCGATCGCGCGGAGCAAAGCCATCCCCAACGCGGCCGAGATCATTCCGTGGTACCAGGATTTCACGCTCGGACCTCCGCACTATTACGCGGAGCAAGTTCGCGCGCAGATCAAGGCCGGATACGACAACGGGTTCCAGAGCTGGATACTCTGGAACCCGCGGAGCGACTACACCCTCGCGGCCCTCGAGCCGCGATCGTAGCGAAGCTTAGCTGCTGCCGTTGCGACGCGCTTCCATGCGCGCCTTCATCTCGGCGAGGTTCTTGTCGAACTGGGTCTGCTGATCGGCGGTGAGGATGGCGCGGATCTCGGCGGCCTGCTTGGTCTGCAGATCCATCATCTTGGCGCGGGTGGCGTCATCCATCGAGCCGGTCGCCTGCGCCGACTTGCGCAGCTCCATCTGCTGCGGAACGTACTTGTCGCGAATCGTCTTGATCTGAGCCTTCTGGGCATCGGTGAGGGTGATGTCCTTGAGGAGCATCCCTCCCATTCCACGGCCGCGAGCCTCGCTCTGTCCCTGCTGCTCGGTGCCTTGTGCCGCGGCAACCGTTGTCATGCCAACGCAAAGGGCAGCGGCCAGCGTGGCGATGCGAATAACCTTCATCCTACTCTCCTGAGTTGTGGGTGCGCCGACGCGGCGCTCACAGTTATACGCCGCAGGGTCTGAAAAGGTTGGCGGGTCTTTGGTCTGAGCGCGGATTCTGGAATCTGATCGCTATCGACTGGCCACTGTAGTCCCAAAGCCGGCAGTCTGGAGACTGGACAGTGAAGAGTGTTTGAGTCTGTCGCTCGTGGCATTCGTAAGAAAGGCGGGCGCCTTCAGGAAACGCCATGGTGCCCACCGCGAGTATGACAGCTGCAACGCTCCAAACTGTCCACGTCTCCTAACTGCCGGCTTTGGGACTAGGGGTGCCAGCCGCTGCGCGGATCAACCCAGCCGTGCCTGAAGATAACCCCTTGCGCCACAAGAGCTTAACCGACTGACCTAGCGTCTTGGGGAAAACCTGCTATTCTTCCCGCCCAATGCCGGCCACGCGCCTGCCGGCCTGGCCTCGCTGGTTTCCGGGCGCCGAGCGCCGCTTGTGACCATACCCAGTAGTACTGCTGACCTGGCCCCGACGACACCTACGGCTGAACCGGAACAGCTCGGATTCCCGCTGGACTGGTTCCTCGAGCACGCGTCCGCGCCGCTAAAGTACCGCGCTCTCACGGAGGTGGTCCGACCAGCCGATGCCGGCGGACTGCCCGACATCTCGTGGCTCCCTTATTCGCACCGGCCGGCGATCCGCCTCGCCGTGACCCAGAATCGCGACGGGATGTGGAATCAATCGGTGCTCGGCCTTCCCTCCAAACACGGCGCCGAGTTCGCGGGCATCGGCACGATCCCCGCCGTGCGACGGCTCACCGAGTACGGCTGGGACCGCGAATCCCCACCGCTCGTTCTGGCGCGCCGCATCCTGTTCAGACTGCTCGCCGAGGATAACGACCCGGCATTCACCTTTGAGCTGGCGACGAAGACGAGAGACGACGACATCGTCCGCCGCACTCGCGGGATGTTCAGGGAAGCCGCCGCTGCAACGCTGGCCCAAATGGGTTACGAGAGCGATCCGCGACTGCGCGGCGCGGCGCGCCGGATTCTCGAGCGAATAGTTTCGTACCTCAACTCTCCTCTTGGAGACAAGCCGTGGATTCGCGTCGGCAATACGCATGTACTTGCACCGGAGTCGGCCCCACCATCGATCTACACTCTGACGATGCTCGCGTACATGCCGATCTTCAGGCACGAGCACTTCAGCGAAGTCGAGCGGATCTACGACTGGATCACCCAGCCACTCCCGCGGCAGGAAACCGTGCAGCTGTTCGGTAAGAAAATGATGCCCCAGCCGCACCTGGTGATGGGCGATATGCTGCCGCACCGGAACGCTGTGGAGGCAGACGTGCCGTTCGCGCTGCTCTGGCTGGAGACGATGGCGCGGCTCAACTTCCTCCGCCGCAACGAGGGCTGGATGAAGCTCTTCGAGCGGTTCGTCGACGACCGCGATCGCAACGGAGTCTGGCACCCGCACAAAGGAATGGACCGCCCCACCACCAGCGATGCCTGGGCTTGGCCGTATTTCCCGCTCGACGACGGCGCCGGGCAGGACTCGAAATGGACCGACGTCACGTTCCGCATCGGACTCATCGGGAAATTGCTCGGCAGAGAAATTGAACTGATCTGATCCGATGATCGGATTGCATCGCCGGCGCACCCTCAGCCCCGGCGAGATGTTTCCCGCGGGCGAGATGGGATATCGCGTCGCCTTTCCGCGGCTTCGCTCCGGGCTGAAAATTCGCGTGACAGAGCGTGGGGATCCGGCGGCGACGCCCGTTCTCCTCGTGCACGGCTGGGCGTGTGATGCCTACGTGTTTCGGTACAACATGCCGGCCCTCGCTGACGCTGGATATCGCGCCATTGCGATCGACCTCAAGGGACACGGCCTATCCGACAAACCGACGGCGGCGCATGAGTACATGATCGACGCTCTGGTCGAGCACCTCGCCGATGTCATGGATGGGCTCGAGCTCGATAGCGCCGCTCTGGTGGGTCATTCGCTTGGTGGCTCGCTCGTCTACCATTTCGCTGTGCGGTATCCGCGGCGAGCGCGATGCGTCGGGCTGCTTTCGCCGGTGGGATTGAGCGGGGTTCCGCTGATGTGGTTGTACAAGCTCGCGACGCCGGCGTTTCTGGCTCCGCTCATCAAACACGTCAAGTCGCGCACTATCGTGAAGATCGCGCTGCGACGGGTGTACGGCCGCCGCGGGCATTACACACGACGCGATGTCGAGGAGTTTCTGGCGCCCTCCCAGTTTCCCGATTACGCCGTGGCGCTACGTCAGCTGCTGCACCATTACGACTGGAATGCAGCGGAACATCGCCCGCTCGGTGTTGTGGATCTTCCCGCGGTCGGGGTGTGGGGAAATCTCGACCACATGATGCCTGACGACGGCATGGCGGTGTATCTGCCGCTGTTGCCGCAGATCGTTTTGCGAACCATTTCCGGGGCGGGGCATCTAATTACGGAGGAGACCCCGGGCGAAGTAAACGATGCGCTGCTCGGCTTGCTGAGGCGCGCAAGCGTCTGACTTCCGCGGGTTCGGCGCAGCGCCTGCGTATATTGGAACCAGATGCCTGATCAAGATCACGAGGGGCGGATGTCGTTCAACGACCTCGCCCTCGCGCCGGAAGTGCTGCACGCGGTTCGCGACGCCGGCTATACCCATCCAACGCCGATTCAGGAGCAGGCCATCCCGCTCGCCCTCGCGGGCCGGGATCTGATCGGTCTGGCTCAAACGGGAACGGGAAAAACGGCCGGGTTCACGCTCCCGATCATCCACAACCTGATCACCACACCACTGTCTGATGCAGCGGGCAATGCAGTGCATCGGGTGAGAGTTCTGATTCTGACGCCGACCCGCGAGCTGGCCGCGCAGGTCGAGGAAAGTTTTCGGAAGTACGGCAAGCACACCGAGCTCCGAGTGGTGCCGGTGTTCGGCGGGGTCGGGCTCGAGCCGCAGGCCAAGGCGCTGCGCCGCGGCGTCGACGTTGTCGTGGCGACGCCGGGCAGGCTGCTGGATCACATGGAGCGAAAAAACGTTTCGTTCGACGACCTCGAGGTGCTGGTGCTCGATGAAGCCGACCGAATGCTCGACATGGGATTCGCGCCGCAGCTGAATCGGATCGTCGCGGAGATCCCTCCCTATCGACAGACGCTTCTCTTCAGCGCGACGATGCCGCCGGAGGTGGAAGCCCTGGCGCGGAAGTATCTGCGCAAGCCGCTCGTGGTTCAGGTGGGTCGACGCTCCGAAGCCGCGAACACCGTTACCCACGCCGTCTATCCGGTGCCACGCGAACGAAAGACCACGCTGCTGGCAGCGCTGCTCAAGCAATCCGACATGGATTCCGTGCTGATCTTCACGCGCACCAAGCACGGCGCGGACAGAGTTGTCCGGCAGCTCGAAGACGAAGGAGTCGCCGCGACGGCAATGCACGCCGACAAATCCCAAGGCGAGCGCACCAGAGCGCTTGAGGATTTCAAGTCAGGCAAGGTGCGTGTTCTAGTGGCGACCGACATTGCGCAGCGCGGGCTCGACGTTTCGGGGATCACCCACGTCATCAACTACGACGTCCCGCAGCAGCCGGAGGATTACGTCCATCGCATCGGAAGAACCGGCAGGGCGGCAGCGACCGGCGATGCTTATACCTTCATGTCTCCGGACGAGATCGCGATGGTGCGAACCATCGAGCGCACCATCGGCCAGCAGATACCGCGGATCTCGATGCCCGGCTACGATTTCGGTACCACCGCCGATACCGTCGCCCCAACGTCTCCGGAGCCGGGACTCGACGACGTGGCCTCCGACGGCGAAGTCAGTGACGAAGGCGGCCAAGCCGCGACACAAAAACGGTATCGACGGCCGCGCTCCGTCTCGCGACGACGCTGAGGTTGGCGGCGCCGTACCCCATACCCGTCGCCGAATACGACATCTGGACGCGGGTCGCCGACAGCCTCACGTCGTGATCAGTACCAACCCTGATGGTGCGTAGCGTATCGGGACCAACGCTCACCCTCATTACACCGGCGGTCGTGTCGATGTCTACCGTCGCGAGTGCCGACCGTGCGATGGCGATGTGTCGTGCAACTGCAAACCCGGACTCGATCTCGAGCACGGCACCGCGCACGTGCATCCTGTTCAGGAGATGGCCGGCCCATGGGATGGCGATGGCGGAAAGCACCGCCACAATGGAGAGCGTGATCGTAAGCTCCACGACAGTGAAGGCGAGTCGCAGCGCGCGCATCCTTCCGATTGGTGAGGTTCCCGCATAGCATATGATAGGTTCACTCGCGCACCCGCACCGAATATTTCGGGTGACTCCATTCCGTCCCCGCGAAACATGAAAGGCATCCTTCCCGCCGCCATCATCAGCGCGATCTTCGCCGGTTGTGCACCGCCAGCCGCGCAGATTCCCGCCCCGGAAATTCCGCAGCCCACTCCACCGGTCGTCGCTCCTCCTTTCAGAATGGACACCACGCTCACGATTGACCGTGTGCCGCCGTTCCAAGCCGAGCCGCTGATCACCTGGGGACCTCCGCCCGACGGGACCGTCCACGGCGAGCGCGTGCCTAAGTACGACCTGCAGCATCAGGTCACCACTGTACGCTTCGACTGGTCTCGGCAAGCCGTTGTTGGAACCACGACCCTCACCATCGCTGGACTTCCCGACGCGGCACCACTGAGCTCGGTGGCAATCGACGCCGGTGACATGACCTTCAAGCGCGTGGCGTCGGGCAGCACCAATCTCAAGTACGACTACGATGGACACACCCTGACGGTGCGTCTTGCTTCACCGCTTCGCGCCGGCCAAAAGACGTCGATCACCATCGACTACGACGGAGTCAATCGCACCAAAGGCGCGTACTTCCGACCGGCGCAGCACATCGTCTGGACCCAGGGCGAGACAGAGGACAACCACTACTGGGTGCCCACCTATGATTTCCCGAACGACAAGGAAACGTGGGAGTTCTTCATCTGGACCGCGAAGAACCAGCGCGCGCTCTCGAACGGCCGGCTCGCCGGATCGCGCGCCGTCGGCGACAGCATCGAATGGCACTGGGTGCTGGACAAGCCGGCGTCGACCTATCTGATGACGACGGTCGTCGGCAACTATACGGTGCTCCAGGACAAGCCGTGGCGAAACGTCAGCGTCGGATACTGGACTTATCCGGACTCCGTCAATGCCGCGTGGCGAGGATTCGCGCGCACTCCGCAGGCGATCGACGTCTTCTCACGGAAGACCGGCGTGCCGTACCCGTGGAACAAGTACGATCAGATCGTCATTCCCCAGTTTCAGTACGGCGGAATGGAGAACGTCACCGCGACTTCGCAGAACGACGCCGAGATTTTGCACCCGGGGTGGTCGGAGCCGCAGGCAAATTCGGTGGGACTGATGGCGCACGAGCTCGGCCACCAATGGTACGGCGATCTTCTCACCACCCGACGCTGGGGCGACGTCTGGCTGAATGAAGGCTTCGCGACTTTCATGGAGCAGGTATTTCGCGAGGCAGATGCGGGCGTCGACGAGGCAGCGATGGATCGGTTGGGCGCTCAGGAACAGACAATCGACGCCGATCGCCGCGGCCGACGCCCGATCGTCTGGAATCGGTGGGTGAACGACCCGATCGAAGTCTTCTTCAGCGGTCACATCTACCCGAAGGGCGCTACGATCCTCCAGATGCTCCGGCACCAGCTCGGTGACGACCTGTTCTGGAAGGCGATGAACCACTATACCACCAGCCACGCCTACGGCAATGTCGTCACCGACGATCTGCGCAAAGCGTTCGAGGAGACCACGGGTCGCGACTACAAGACGTTCTTCGACCAGTGGGTCTATGGCGCCGGGTTTCCCGTCTTTCAGGTGTCTTCGCTCTACGATCGTGTCGCGAACCGGCTGGTGATCTCCGCCAGGGAAGTGCAGCCACGCGACAGCATGACGGGATGGTTCGACGTCGATGTCGACGTCGAAGCGCGCACCGACAGCGGCAACGTCCACTTCGTCGTGCCGGTGCGCAATGGCACCGGTGAAGCGGGCGCCAACCTGAAGGCGCCGCCCCGGTCGATCCGTTGGGACAAGGGCAACTGGATTCTGGACATCACCGACTTCCCGCGCTCGACCGCGATGATGATGTACCAGCTCGTCAACGACGACGACGTTCTGGGACGAATCGAGGCGGTCGATGTGCTGGCGGACCGACCGGCGGACGGGAACGCGCTCAATGCCCTGATCGGCGCGACCCGCAACGACAGGTTCTGGGCAGTCCGTGCCCGAGCCGTCGATGCAGTTGGCGGGTGGGGAAGGGATTCAACCCGGGCCGGACTGCCGGTAATGCGGAGTGTGTCGAACGCGCTCGTAGCAGCGACCCGCGACCCCGACGGCCGGGTCCGTCAGAGTGCCGCCGCGGCACTCGGCAGAATCGCCATCACCGGCACTACTGCTCGCGATGTTGGAATTCGGCTCCGGGAAATCGCGCGCACCGATCCAAATTTCATCGTCCGCGGCGCTGCGCTTGGCGCCGACATCCGGATCGAAAAAAATGCCGCCATCCCGTTGGCGAAGGAGTTGATGCAGCAGGAGCTATGGGAGGATGTGATCCGGGCGCCCGCCATCAACGCCCTCAAAGCAGTCGGCACCGCCGAAGCGCTCGCGCTCGTGCAACAGTATCCAGCAGCGGATCAATAACCAGACGCCACCACCGCCATGAAGATCAGCATCGAATATTGCGTCGTCTGAAACTACGAGACCCGAGCCGCCAGTCTGGCGGCTGAGATTCGGCAGCGGTTCCCGGACGCGGAACTGGAGATGACTCCATCCCGCGGCGGGAGGTTCGAGGTCACCGTCGACGGTAAGCCGGTGTTCGAAAAATCCAAGCTAGGCAGACACGCCCGAGCAGGCGAAATTCTCTCGCTGATCCAAACGAAGCCCTGAGCCATCCAGGGTGCCTTTAAGCAAGGAAACAGGGGCGGCGGTCCGACACCGCGGGCTCTGCTGAGCTGTTGGGGTGTACCAAAAATGCGTCCCTCCAGGAGGACAACAAGCCATTCCGGAGGACTCGCTTCAAGCCGCTAACTCCTTGTCTGACAGATATTTAGCTCGATAGAGCCTACCTGGCACCGACCGTGCACCCCATACGGCCATGAATTTCCGCATTCGCTTCACCCAGGTCCCTTCGTTCGTGCGCTCCGCGCTTGTCGCCGTCGTCGGATTGACGCTCGCGACCGGCGTGGCGGAGGCCCAGCGCCCCGTGCCCCAGCGGCCGCAGCCTGCTCGTCCACAGCCGACCCAGCAGTCGCAGGGAAGCCGTGAGCAGATCGTGCCGCCCGGCTTTTTTCCGCCGGCGGGTATGTGCCGGATCTGGATCAACGGCGTGCCTGCCGGCCAGCAGCCGGCTCCGACCGACTGTGCATCTGCGGTCAGAAATCGGCCCGCCAATGCGCGGGTGTTGTTCGGTGACGACCCGCCAAAAAAGGGCAAATCGGACAAGAAGAAGTCCAGCCCGGCGGACGAGATCATCGATCTAATCAACCGGAGGATATCGCGATGAAGCTCATTGCAATCGCGCTCGCAGTTTCAGCAGTCGGTTCGGCGGCGTCGCTCAATGCCCAGACCATTCCCGGACGGGCCGGCACGGCCGTGCCGTCCACGGATTGCAGCTATGCGCGCACATCCAATAGCGTCGGCGATATCATCTTCGGCCGTACCAACATCGCGACGACCTGCCGCGACGTGTACAGCCGCGAGGATGGGGCGTGGTATCAGGTGGGTCGCGGTGCACACAACAACTCTATCTACGAGCGTCGCATCCGCAGCACCAACGGCAGCCTGATCATCCAGCGAGCCAGGCGTAACCCGAACGGAACCTTCACCATTCTGAGCTCCCGCTCCGCGACGACAAACGACAAGGAGTGGCGGAAAGCGGAGAAGGCTCGCCAGAAAGCGTGGAAGAAGCAACAGAAAGCCGAGGAGAAAGCTCAGCGCAAGGCTGATAGAGAGTACTACAAGCATCGATAATAAGGTTCGCTCGCTCCCGTCACCTAATCTGACGGGGCGATTCTTTCGGAGGATCAGACCATGAAAGCAGTCATATTGGCTCTAGCCATCGCAGGTGTTGCCGCAACGGGCTCGGTGGAGGCTCAGGTCATCGGAGCTCGCCTGCCGACGCCAAGCTCACCAAGCACTACTCGCGGCACCGTAGTCAACGGATCGTGGCAGGTCGTCGGCCAGGATCGTTATGGCACCATTTACGAGCGCCGCACCTACGACGCCAACGGCAACATTCTCGTTCAGCGCGCGCGCCGGGACGCGAACGGCAACTTCTCGATCATCGACTCACGCACTGAACGCAGGACGAACAACGACTGTCAGTACGCCAGCACCACCACCGTCGGCGGCGTCATCCTCGGCCGGCCGGGCACCAACGGCACGGCGACGGATTGCCGTAACGACCGCCGCCGTTCCGTCGATGGCGTCTGGCGTCAGGTTGGCCAAGGTCGCAACAACAACTCCGTTTACGAACGGCGCACCTACGATGGTTACGGGAACATCGTAGTCCAGAAGGCGCGCCGGAATCCCAACGGCACCTTCACCATCCTCAGCACCCGCACGATTCGCAACAATCAGAACGTTCGGGATCGCCACGGGGACGACGACGATTACCGCGGCTACAACGGCCGACACGATGACGACGACAAAGGACACGGCAAGTCGGAACGTCACGGCAACGGTCGGGGTAAAGGACATAACGGCAGAGACTAGCTCTCTTGAAGTCATAGCGACGGCCTCGGCGGATGAAAATCTGCCGGGGCCGTTTCGCATCGGGTGCGATGTATGCACTTTGCACTGCGAATGCAGCGCACCGTAATCGATAGATACCTCCCGCCGGATCACGCGGCCTTTGTCGCCGCCGAACCGCAGACGGGACGCCTGATCGTGATCGCGCCGACGCGCGCTGCATGCGAGACCATCGAGCTCGCTCTGGGCCTCAACATCGAGACGGTGCTCGAGAAGCAACACGGCGACGAGATCCGCGCGCTCGCTGCCGCGGGCAAGGGCTTCGGGATCGTTGCCGGTACCGGAACGGGCAAGACGCTCTCGATCCGGTCAATCGCCGAGACCATTCTTCGAACGGAGCTCAAGGTCGGCGTCGTCAATCGCGAGCGCGAGGCAACGCCGGAGACACCGACGTGGAACGTCATTGTCGTTACCACCGGGATTGCCCGCCGCTGGTTCCAGGACGGCGACATTCTCGAGACCGACACCCTGGTGGTCGACGAAATTCATCAGACGTCCGCGGAGCTCGAGCTGTGTCTCGCTCTCGGGAAGCGCGTCGGGTGTCGCTACATCTGGCTGTCCGCGACGGTGGACCCGAGCTTTTACGCGCGTTACCTGAATGCTGCCGCGGTGCTGGAGAGCTCGGCGTTCGATCCGGCAAAGGCGGCCGACGTGAAAGTAGTGCGCAAGGATCCGCTCACTTTCCTCGACGACCGCTTCCTGCAGCAGGTGGTGAAAGAAAAGCGTGGGGTCGGGATGTTCCTGCCGACTCGCGCTGGAGTCGAGCAGGCCGCCGAGCTCGTCGCCGAACGATTTCCAAGGATCAACAGCGCGTTTTACCACGGCGGCGAGCCAATTCGCATCATCAGGCCGTTCCTCGAGGGCGAGGAGAAAAAACCGTACTTCCTGGCGATGACCGCCGCCGGCCAGAGCGCGCTCAACGTCCATGGTCTCGACACCGTCGTGATCGATGACACGCGCTTCAGCAACGTCATCGAGCGTGGCAAGAACGTGCTGACGCGACTGCACCTCGGCGCCAACGAGATCCTGCAGATGGCCGGGCGGGTACACGGCCGCGTCGCCGGCGGGAGAGTTTTCATTCTCTCCGATCGAGACATCCAGTTCGCGGCGCTGCGACCGACCCCGCCCGAGTTTCAGCTCGCCGGCGACTCGGAGCGGGTGGCGATGACATGCGCTGACCTTGGCGTTGCCGCTGATCAACTGGATCTTCCCGTTCCGCTCGACAAGATCGCCTACCGAAAGGCCGTCACGCTGCTCGAGCGCCGCGGCATCATCGAGAACGGCAGGCTTTCGCGCTATGGAAAAGCGGTCGAAGCGATGCCCGTCGACAGACCGTGGGCGGAGCTGCTGGTAAATGCAGACGACGAGCTCGTCCCCTATCTCGCCGTCATGAGCTCGATCGAGTCGCTACACCGCATGACCAGGGAGGATCGCGATTTGTCGGGAGTGGTTGTTCCGGGCAGCGATCACCTCACCGCGTACAACCTTTACGCAGAGGCGTACGCCCACTGCGGCTACATCGGGGAAGTGTACGGATTGCCGCGACAGCTTTTCGACGAGAGCATTGAGAGCTGGGCAGAGCGCCGCGGGGTACTCGTCAAGGCAATCGAGGATGCCGCGCTGGCGATGGCGAGCATTTATCGCTCGCTTGGTTTGGAGTTGCCGACGAGGATGGTAAACGCGCGTGACCACATCTACCGCAAATTCACGCAGCTGCTCGCGCAGTTCATGCCCTTCGATCTCGTGATCGACGAGCATACCGCCGACGGCACCGAGGCGCGGGTATCGAAGACGAGCGTCTGCGGCAGCTGGGGAGCGATTGCCGGGGACCTGAGATACTTCGCCGATCGATCCGGGATTCCGCGGGCCGCGATCGAAGGCACCCAGATCCCGATCGAGCTCATTCGCCGCTACGCGACGCGCGGAAAGGCAGAGCTGATTTATGATCCGCGGCGGAAGCACGGGCCGCTGGTGCTCAAGCGCACCCTCGACTACTTCGGCTTTGAGCTCGAGAGTGAGCTCGAAACGGTGGAGGAATTTCCCCCGGAGATCGCCGGCGAGGCGCGCCACGTCCTGGCCGCAGCTCTGGCGCGCGGAGAGGCGCGGCACTTCGCGGTAAAAAAGAATCGCGAGGTCATCGAGTCGATCCGGGATGCATACAAGCGGTCGGGCGGCGAAACGAAGCGGCTCGGCCTTCCCGAGCTGACCTCCGTGTACGAGCGCCAGCTTGCCGACGTGAATTCGATGGACGATTTCCGGGCGGCGCGCCTGCGCATCAGGAAGGATGACTTCGTGCCGGCCGAAATCCAGGAACGACTGGACGCGCTGCCGAGTCAGGTCACCATTCGCGACCGCGAAGTCGACATAGACTATGACGTCGAGGATCGGAATGGTGAGCGGCGCGGTGTAGCGAGGTTGCGGTTGCCTGAGAAGATCGCGCGCACTTTGACTGAGCTCGAGATCCCGCGGCTGGACCGGCCAGTTCGATTCGTCGTCCTGCGCGGGCAGCGGGGTGCAGTGCGTGCCGACACGCTCGACGAGCTGCAGGAAAGTCTGGCCCAACCCTGGTCACCCGACGAAGTCGAGGAGTCGGCAGACGATCGAACGATGTTGTCAGAAGCCGAGCGGGACGTCCGGCGCGTCGCTTCGGAATTCCGGCGGCACCGCCGCGGCCGTGACTTTCATCATGGATCGCGGCATGGCAAGCGTCGTCGGCGCGGTCGCTGATCCCGTGTCGCACTGGCGCGCATCGAACGGCTCGGTATAATCCGCGCATGCCGCCACAGCACTTCGCCACACATTTCAGCGAGCACCAGAAAGTCGTCGACGCATGCATCGCTACACTCCAGGCATCGTCAGATGCCGCGGCCGAGGCGATCGTCTCCGCGCTCGGACGCGGCGGGAAAATTCTCGCTTTCGGCAACGGCGGAAGCGCAACGCAGGCGAGCCATTTGGTGGAAGAGCTGATCGGCCGGTTCAAGGAAACGCGGCGGCCGCTGCCGGCGATTTCCCTGGTTGGTGACACGGGAGTCCTCACCTGCATCGCCAACGACTTCGGCTACGGCGCGTTGTTCGAGCGGCAGGTGGAGGCGCTGGCGGGCATGGGCGACGTCGCGATCGGCATCACCACCAGCGGGAAGTCGGAGAACGTACTTCGCGGCCTAAAAACCGCGAAAGAAAAAGGCGCGACGACGATCGCGCTTTGCGGCAGGGCGGGTCTGCAGGGCGGCGCGGCCGACCACGTCGTGGCGGTGCCGAGCGACGAAGGCGCGCACGTTCAGGAAGTACACCTGATGGTGATTCACCTGTGGTGCATCGCAGTGGATGCGACCATCAAAGCGGGCGGACTCTAGACCAGGCTGAGCCTCGGCCGCTCTTCGGCGAAGGCTAGGGCATCTTCGCGGTAGGAGAGCCAGCCTGTTTGCTCGTCGGCGACAAGCTCGACCTCTGTTCCGAATGGCAAGGTGAGGTTCGGCACCTCGTGTCCGGCGGGGAAGTCCATCAGAATCGGAACCTCGAGGTCGGAGACGAGGTCGAGCAGGAAATCCTCGAATTCATCCTCCTCGGAACGATCGAGTGACAGCTGGCCGAAGACGATGCCGCGCACGTGGCGCAGCAAACCGGCCGCGCGGAGGTGGAGGAGCCGCTCGTCGACGACCGACATCGGATCGCGCGTCTCCTCGAGAAACAGGATCGCATCTCTGGTGTCGATCTCGTAGGGAGTGCCTACCGTTTGCTGGACGAGCGAGAGATTTCCTCCCGTCAGCCTGCCGGATGCGACACCGGGTCGCACCGCACGCGCGCAGTTGCGACCTAGTTTTTCGGCTGGCCGCGGCTCGGTGAGGGCAGACAGGAGTGACAGGAAAGTCGGATCGCCCCCGCCGGGGGAGAGATCGTCGAGTGTCGGACCGTGAAAGACCCGCAAGCCGGCCCGGCGCATCAGCCAGAGGTGGAGTGCGGTGATGTCCGAGTAGCCGACAAACGCTTTCGGGTTGCGGCGGAAGACATCGGGGTCGAGATAGGGCAGCAGTCTGACCGCACCGTAGCCGCCGGTTGCAGTGATTACCGCCTTGATTTCCGGATTGCTCCACATTGCCATCAGGCTCGCTGCACGTCGCTCGTCCTCGCGCTGCTGGAAGCGTCGAAACCGGTCGATCTCGGCGTCGAGAACGACCCGATAGCCGGCATCGGTCATCGCCTTGACCCCTCTCAGCAACCATCCCTGTTGCGGGGCGTAGGAAGGTGCGACGACACCAATCGCGTCGCCTTTCACGAGCGGCGCCGGTCTGCCGAGACCGGGCGTCCGCGTGATGGTGGAGCTGAAAGAAATTGACGGCGCGCTGTCGACTGCCGCCATCGTTTGCTCTGCGGGGTACGCTCCGAGTGACTCGCTCATCGTCCTTTGTCGAAGCGCATTATCGGTTGGCCACTGCTAGATTCAGGGTATGTCTGATACGTCGGTAAAGGCGTCGGGCCCGGATGGGACCGGCACCCCCACCTCTCGGAATATGCAGGCCACCAGCCCAAATGGTACTGGGTCGGGCTCCTACTTTCGGAAAGGTTTCGGGTTGAAATCCGAGATACAGTCCGAACTGGATTCTGACTATACGGGCCACCTGGTGGACCTTTTGAAGGAGCGGGATTACACCCTCAGCGCCGGGGACATAACCATCCGTTTAGCGAAGGAATTTGGCTTCTGCTACGGCGTGGAGCGGGCGGTCGAGTATGCGTATCAGGCCAGAAAGAAATTTCCGGATCGTACCATCTATCTGGCCGGCGAGATCATCCATAATCCGCACGTGAACTCGAAACTCCAGGCGATGGGGATTCGGTTTTTGATGCCGGGAGGCGGGAAGCGGGAAGCGGGAAGCGAGACGCGGGAAGTGGTTGCCGGGGAGGGCAAGGATGGACATGAACGCTTTACCCCGATCGCGGTTCCCGCCTCCTGCCTCCCGCCTCCCGCTTCCCGTCTGGACTTCAGTGGCGTCAGGCCCGAAGATGTCGTGATCCTGCCGGCGTTCGGCGTCACCATCACCGACTTCGAGCTTCTGCGCGGGATTGGTTGTGTGATGGTCGACACGACCTGCGGCTCGGTGCTGAACGTGTGGAAGCGCGTCGAGAGTTATGCGCGCGACGGATTCACGTCGCTGATTCACGGGAAGTACTACCACGAGGAGACGCGAGCGACCGCATCACAGGCGGAGAAATATCCCGGCGGCCACTACTTCATCGTGCGCAATCTGGAAGAGGCACAGCTGGTGTGTGATTTCATCGAGGGGCGCCTGAGCGCGTCGGCATTGATGGACCGATTCGCGCACGCCGCGTCTCCAAACTTCGACCCCGCCCGGGATCTGCGGCGCATCGGCGTCGCGAATCAGACGACGATGCTGGCGCGTGAGTCGCTCGCGGTGGGTGAGCTGATTGGGAAGTCGTTGGCGAGGGCGCACGGCGAAGACTACGCCAAGTCGAATTTCCGAACCTTTGACACCATCTGCAGCGCTACGCAGGAGCGTCAGGATGCGGTGGTCGAACTGTTGCGCGAACCCCTCGACGTGATGGTTGTCATCGGCGGGTACAACTCCAGCAACACGATGTCACTGGCGGCACTCTGTTCGGAGACTGTCCGCACCTTTCACGTGGAGGACGCAGAGGACATCGATCCCGCTTCCGGCACGATTCGCCATCGTCCCCTCGGTGCGAAAGTGGAAACCGAGGAATCGGAGTGGCTTCCGGGTTCCCGCGCACTGCGAGTCGGGGTAACCGCTGGCGCCAGCACGCCCAACAACAAGATTGGCGAGGCTGTTGGCCGGATTTTCGCTACCAGGGGCATAGACCCGAAGACCATCCGGTAAAAAAATTCACCGGTTGTGACGAGTTTGACCGCTGCGAGTGTCAAACTATTGCGGGTCTCGGTACCGACTGTACCTTGGTCTACGTGACTCGAAACTACCGTTTTGGGGTATCGTAAGTATGGCTAAGGACACTCAACCCGTGGAGGCTGAATGGACGTGTATGGTTCGGATAACGCCCCTGATGAAGAGGCGGTTGGGACGAGCGGTACCGAGGCTACGCCAGAAGTGGGAAGCTGGTTCCAGCGCGGCTCGACCAAGGAGTCAGCGCTGAACGACCGGGGAATTGCGGTTCCGGTCAACGCCATGCTCGACCGCGTGCGTGAGGCGGACGCTCTCACCTTCGAGAACGAGGAAGACGCCGCTTAAAGCTCTCTCGTCAGGCAAAAGGGCCACCAAATTGGTGGCCCTTTTTTTTATTCCGGCACGTCGGTTCCGTGTGTCGCGGATTGTGGCGAACTTTCGCCGATGCCGGGTAACCGCTGATGGATTCCCACTCATTTCTGCAGAACCTGGCCGTCGTGCTATGCGTAGCGGCGGTGGCCACCGTGGTTTTCCAGAAGCTGCGGCAGCCGGTGGTCTTCGGCTATCTGCTGGCGGGCATGATCGTCGGGCCCCACATCGCGATTCCGCTCGTCGCGGACGTCCAAATGGTACGGGCACTCTCCGAGCTCGGCGTCATCCTGCTGATGTTCTCGCTGGGCATGGAGTTCAGCATCCGAAAGCTCGTCGAGGTCAGCCAGAAGGCGGGCGCCGTGGCGTTGTTCGAGTGTACAGTGATGGTATCGACGGGCTATCTCGTCGGGCAGATGATGGGCTTCACGAGGATGGAGAGCATCTTCACCGGCGCGATCATCGGCATCTCCAGCACCACCATCATCGTCAAGGCGTTTCAGGAGCAGAACGTAAAGGGACGGGTGACCGAGCTCGTCTTCGGGATCCTCATCATCGAGGATCTGATCGCGATTTTCCTGCTCACCATCCTCAGCACCATCTCGCGATCGGGAGCAGTGTCGGCCGGCGAACTGGGGATGACCGCGCTCCGCCTCGCAATGTTCCTCACCGCGCTGATCGGATTCGGGCTTCTGATCGTGCCGCGCGCGGTTCGCGCGGTGCACCGCCTCGCGAATCCGGAGACACTGCTCGTCGCCAGCATCGGGATCTGTTTCGCGGCGGCCCTGATCGCGCTGTCATTTGGCTACTCGGTCGCACTGGGCGCGTTCATCGCCGGCTCGCTGGTGGCGGAGTCCGGTCACGAACCCGAGATCGAGCGACTCGTACGGCCGGTGCGGGACATGTTCGCGGCGATCTTCTTCGTGTCGGTAGGCATGATGATCGACCCGGCGGCTTTGGGTGAGCATTGGCGCGCCGTCCTCGTTCTGACTCTCGCGGTGATCATCGGCAAAGTCCTGGCGGTGACGGTCGGCGCGTTCCTGGCCGGCCACGGCAGGCGCACCGCAATGAAAGCCGGAATGAGCCTGGCGCAGATCGGTGAGTTCTCTTTCATAATCGCGAGCGTCGGCGTCGCCGCCGGTGTGATCGGAAGCTGGATGTATCCCGTCGCGATTGCGGTGTCGGCGATCACGGTGCTCACCACGCCGCTCCTGATAAAGCTCTCGAACCGCGCCGCTGCGTCGATCGACCACTGGCTGCCCGAGCCCATTCAGACCGTGGCAACCTTGTACGGATCGTGGATCGAGCGGGTACGGAATGCGCCGCGGGCACCGACCGAGCGTTCTGCGACCAACAGGGTGATCCGTATCATCCTGCTCGACGCCGCGTTACTCACAGTGCTGGTGATCGGGGTCGATGTCGAGATCGAGCGCCTGAGCGTACTGGTAGCCGGTATGCTCGCGACGTCCGTGGAGAGAGTCCGTTTTCTGATCGTGCTCGTCGCCGGCCTTATCGCCGTGCCGCTCATCTACGGCGTGATCACCAGCGCGCGATCGCTCGGCCTGCGCCTCGCACGCCGGGCTTTCGCGGATGCGCAAACGGGAAAGGTCGATCCGGCAGACGCACCGCGACGCGCGCTGGTGATCGTAATCCAGATCGCGGTAGTGCTGGCGGTCGGGATCCCGGTGGTCGCGATCACGCAGCCGTTCCTGCCCGCGAACCAGGGCGCGTTCATTCTCGCCATTCTGACTTTGCTGCTTTTGCTGGCTTTGTGGCGCAACGCGGCGAACCTGCAAGGTCACGCGCGCGCCGGCGCGCAGATCATCGCCTCCGCGCTGGCGGATCAGATGGCGTCATCGGACGACGCGCGGGCGGAGCTTCGGACTCTCGATGACATCAACGCGATCCTGCCGGGACTCGGCGAGCCGGTAGCGATTCGGGTGGCGCCCGAGAGCATCGCCGCCGGAAAGAGTTTGGCACAGCTCAATCTCCGCGGCGCTACGGGTGCCACGGTTCTCGCGATCCGGCGCGGAGATAATCAGATCCCGACGCCGCTTGGCCGGCAGGTGATCGACGCCGGTGATGTGCTTGCCGTCGCCGGCTCCCACGATGCGATCGCAATCGCCCGCGCGCTATTCTCGCCTGATCGTGCGCGATTCGCAAACGAGGCAGAGGGCGCCGAGATCCAGGCCGAGCTCGAGGCGCTCAACGACGCGCTGCTTACCCAGTCATCGCGGCCGTCGAGCAGCATCCTTCCGTAGCCGCTGCGGGGTTCGCGGTAACGGCAGTGCGAACTGCTGACTAAGTCCGGACTGCTGACCAACTTCGAACTGCTGACTGACTCCGAACTGCTGACTGACTGCGGATTGAGGGGTCCTGGAGTCAGGATTCGAGTGCTTCGGGTACGTTGCTCGATCGCGGTCGAGACTCAGACCATGGGACTGCGCAGTCCGCAGTTGGTCCGCAGTCCGGACTTAGTCAGCAGTTCGCACTGCCGTTACCTGCACCGTTGGTCCCCACTGTATAACAAAGGCCACCGCTGAACGGTGGCCTTTGTTGTAGGACGGGTGAGACTACTCTCCTGCCGCTCTGCGTCGCTTGGTGCGCCGCGGCGACGCGGTTTTTTTGCGACTGATCGGCACTACGTTGAGCTCCGCGGCGGGCTCGACTTCGGCCGGCGCTGCCGGAACCGTGCGAGGCTGTTTGTAGGTGAACCGCTTCCCCTCGTAATTGCGGAAAATCACTTCGTCGTCGGTGATCTGCTCGAGGTACTCCGGCAGGAGCGGAACCTTGCCGCCGCCACCCGGGGAGTCGATCACGAACTGCGGGACCGCCAGACCCGAGGTCCAGCCGCGGAGCGCTGCCATGATCTCGAGACCCTTCTGCACGGTCGTCCGGAAGTGCTCACCGCCTGCTACCTGGTCCGCCATATATAGGTAGTAGGGTCGGACCCGGGCCTTCAGCAGCTCGTGCATCAGCTTCATCATCACCTTCGGGTCGTCGTTGACGCCCTTGAGCAGCACTGTCTGGCAGCCGAGTGAGACCCCGGCGCGCGACAGCCGATCGAGCGCGGCGACCGCCGCCGGCGTCAGCTCGCTGGGATGATTGAAGTGGGTGTTCATGTAGATCGGATGGTACTTTTGCACCATCTCGCAGAACTCGGGCGTGATGCGCTCGGGCAGGTGCGAGGTGATGCGGCTGCCGAGGCGGATGATCTCGATGTGCGGGATCGCGCGCAGCTGCTGGAAGAAATACTCCAGCCTGCGGTCGCTCAGCATCATTGGATCGCCGCCGCTCATGATGACGTCGCGGATCTCGGTGTGCTCCCTCAAATACTGGAACGCCGAGTCGAACTGGTTGAGCGGAATCTTTTCCGGATCGCCCACCTTGCGGCGGCGGGTGCAGAACCGGCAGTACGACGCGCAGACCGGGCTGACGAGAAACAGCGCTCGATCCGGATAGCGATGGGTGATGTTCGGCACCGGGGAATCGCCGTCCTCGTCGAGGGAGTCGATCACACCATCGACGATGTCGAGCTCTTCGACGGTCGGGACGTATTGATTCCACATCGGATCTCCCACTTCCTTGATCTGCTCGTACGCGGCAGGAGTGAGACGCATCTGGAAATTGTCGAATGCCGGCTTCAGGGCTTCGACGTCGATGACGTCGTGCCCGAACTTGTCCGCCAGCTTCTCCAACGTGGCGATGCTTCGATCCCTGATGATTTGCTGCCAATCGCTCATGCTTGCACCACTCCGGCCCCGTTTGGGGCGCTATAGATGATCGGTACTTCCCTTCAACCCAGGCCGGACAGCCTGAGCGTCTTCACCCACCGGTCCGCGTAATTGTCCGCGCGCTTGGCGAGAGCGTGGTCGCAGATTTTCCGAATCAGCTCGGAGTAACCGATGGTTGCGGCACCGGCCATTCGGGCGAGGCCCGCGGTCGGCGATATGTCGGGGTTCGCGTTGACTTCGAGCAGCCACGGCCGGCCGGACTGGTCGATGCGGAAATCGCAGCGTCCGTAGCCTTCGCCACCGGCGACGGCCCACGCCGCGCGCGCGATGACCGCGAGCTCGTTGGCCAGATCTTCCGGGAGGTCGGCCGGGCAGTTCGGTTTGGCGCCCAGGTCTTCGTCGCTTCCGGTCTCCCACTTCGAGCGATAAGAGACGATGTGCCACATGCCCTGCGGCATTTCGCCGAAATCGATCTCGGCGATCGGAAGGACTTCGTCGCCCAGTATTCCAACGTTGACCTCGCGGCCATCGATGAAGCGCTGAACGAGCACTTCGTCCCAGCCTTCGAACATTGCTTCGACGCGGGCGGACAGCGCGCGCATGCTCCGGACGACCGAGCGCTGCTCGATGCCGACCGATGCGTCCTCGGCGACGGGTTTGCAGATCGCGGGGAATCCGACGCTGGTTATCTCCTCACCACGCTTGACGTGGGTCCAGCGTGGAACCGGCAGGCCGGCGCGGTCGAGGACGCCGTTCACGACGTTCTTGCGCAGGGTGAGCGCGGTCGTCCAGCTGGAGCTGCCGGTAAACGGCACTCCGATCAGCTCGAGCACCGAGATCACCATCGGCTCGTAGATCGCCTCGCCGTCGATGCCTTCGCAGATATTGAAGACGAGATCGAACTTTCCCTTGCGGACACGCTCGACCCAGCGACCGTCGTTGCTGACCGGGACGCGGACGACTTCGTCCGCCCAGTCGAGCAGCGCGCTTTCCACCGCTTCGATCGACTCGAGCAACTGGAGCTCCGGAGCTTTTCCGAGTGCCGAAAGTCCATCGAACAACAGGGCAATTTTCATCGCGACTGTCTCCTCCTCGCTGTCGTGGCTGCGGATGTCACGATCCGCTCGCTGCCAGCGCCGGCTCGATCGGAGCAGGGGCGGCACGGGAAGCGGATCTACCGAGACGGACACCTTGCCGCGCTGCGGCGAACTTCAAACAGCTTTGAATCAGCTCGTCGTATCCGATCCCCGCCGCACGGGCGGCCTTGGGAAGGCACGAGTTCTCTGCCGGGTCGGGCAGAATTCCCGGCAATGGATTTACCTCGAGCACGCTCGGGTTGTCCCTCGCATCGAGGCGAACGTCGATCCGCGCCCAGTCGCGACAGCCAAGCACTTTGAATGCGTCGAGCGTAACGCGTTCGATGGACGCTTGGAGGTCCCTGGTGATACGTGCCGGACACTGGAAGATGTCGAGCGGTTTTTCCGGGCGGTCCCAGACGAACTTGGCGTCGTAGCTGTAGATCGGTGCGGCGCCAGTGGGCAGCGTCGAAAAATTCATCCCGACGATCGGAAGCACAGTGGCTTCGTCTCCGTTGCCGAGCACCGCGCAGGTGAACTCGGCGCCGGGGAGGAATTCTTCGACCAGGACTGCCTGATGGTAGTTCTCGAGCAGGAACTCGACCTGGCGGAACAGCTCGTCGCGATCGCGGCAAAGATTCCTGTCGGTGATTCCCTTCGAGGATCCCTCGTGGACCGGCTTCACGAAAAGCGGAAAGGCGAGCTTCGCGACGTGATAGAGGTCGGCCAGTTTTTCGACGACGGCGAACTTCGGCGTCGGAATTCCGTGGAAGCTGAGCGTTTCCTTGGTCCTCGCCTTGTCGAGGCAGAGAGTCAGGGTGAACGGATCGCTGCCGGTGTACGGGATTCCGTAGAACTCGCAGATGGCCGGGACGTGGGCCTCGCGATTCACGCCGTTCGAGCCTTCGGCAATGTTGAAGACGATGTCGGGCTTTGCCTGCCGGAGCTTCTCCGGAAAATCTTCCGTCGCCTCGAGGCGAACGACTTTGCCGAGCTGGGAGAGCGCGGATTCGACGGCATCGATGGTGGCGGGATTGTCCCACTCCGCGAATTCGTCGCGGGCGATCAGCTCGGCGACCGAGAGGGCTGAGATTCTACTGGGAGGTTCTTCATCGGGACGCGGAAGCTCCCCGTCTTGCTGACGGCCGCCCTCTGGGAGTGGGCTGGCGAGCTCTGTCGGCTCGGGCTTTTGGTTGTAGGCGAGTCCGATGAGAGTCATCGACACCTACAGAAAAACGCGTGCGCGATTCATGGGGTCGAGTATATAAACGTCGACGATGCTGCGCAATAATTATTCCGGAGTTCGGAAAAATTTTTTTCAGCCGAAAATTTTTTCTGCGGAAAAATTTCTGAGGCGGAGAAAAAAAATTCTGGAAGGCGCAGGTCGAGGACTAGACCTTGTGATAAACGATCCGCGCCGCCTCTCGCCTGTCGTCAGCCTGATAAATCTCGAAGTCCGAAAAAAAGGCGGGCGTCTCGTTCTGAAGAAGCTTGAGCATCGCCACCGCGCAGCGGCGGATCTCCAGCTCGGCGCCCTCGCTCGAGCGAAGCTCCAGCATCGTCCGCCATGCCCGGGCGTTCGCGGTGACCACGATCTTGGTCTCGGTGGAGTTGGGTAGAACTCCCCGCGCCGCCTCTCTCGCCATCTTTCGGCGATGGACCTTGTCGCCCACCCACGCGTATCGCTCCATCAGATGCTCGACGAGCCGCACGTAGCTTCGCTGTGCCTCCTCGATCTGGGCCCGCCATTCCTTCTCGAGCGCTTCGTCGCCGACGATCGCCGGTGGCACCACGAAATTCGCCTCTGACTCGTCGACGTAGCGCTGACTGAGCTGGCTGTACGCGAATCCGGCGCGGTGCCGAACGAGCTCGTGGGTCAGCGATCTGCTGACGCCCTCGAGAAGCAGAGAATAGTTGGCGTGCTCGAGGACGCTCCCGTGTCCCTGCTTCTTGATGTTCTCGAGATACTCGCGGGTCGGCCGGCTCGCCGGATTCTTCTGACTCATGTAACAGAGCCGGCCGGCGAACTCCGCGAGCCGTTCTCCATCGGTGCTCTCCCCAAGCCACCGGACCGGGAGATGTGCCGGCTCGAGAAAGGTCGGTCGGGCAAGAAGACTCAGGACGGGCTCTGTATAAATCAAAAGAGTTCGCGGTCGAGGGTGAAAGGCGGCAGAAAGCTAAGACGGTCAGCCGATCAGCGACAGCCGGAAGCGGTCGTACGCCCGATCCTTCACGACAGCGTCGAGAGCGCCTCGCGCCTTCTCGGGCAGCGGCGGAAGCGCGGGATCGTACTTCACGTCCCCAATCGGCTTCTGTTGCGGCAGCGGTACCTTGACGCCGGGATTGAAAATGTTGGCTGGGTCGAAAGCGGTCTTCACCAACCCGAAAGCGCGGATCGCCTCCTTGTGCCAGACGCGGAGCAGCACGGGCGTTCTGATCCGTCCGTCGCCGTGCTCGCCGGTGAGTGTTCCGCCGAGAACGCGGGTCAGTCCAACGACGTCCTCGAAAACCGCCATCACCTTCTTCCGCCAGTCAGGCTGCCTCACGTCGATGAGGGGATTCACGTGGACATGCGCATCTCCGGCGTGGCCAAAGATCACCCCGCTCACCTCGCGCTTGGCGAGCGCTTTTCGCACGCCCTCCACGTAATCCGGCAGCTTCGGCAGCGGCACCGCGCCATCCTCGATGAACTGCATCGAGATCGAGTGCTCGAGCGTCGACAGAATCGGACTCGCGGCGTGCCGCAGCTTCCACAGCTCGCTCTCAGTCTCAAGTGTCAATGCGACATCGACGCCCTTGGCGCCGGCCGCGCGAAACGCCGCCGCAAGACGCTCCGCCGCCGCAGCCGCCGCATCGCCAGACTCACCTTCGACTTCGGCCAACAGAATCGCGGCCGCGCCTTCGATCCGCGGTTTCACCTTTTCGTCGACGCCGTTGGGAGGTCCTGACGAAGCGTAGGCGAGAAAAGTCCGATCGAGCAGCTCACATGCGCTGGCCCCAGCCTCGACCGCTTTGGTCGCCGCGGCCGTCGCGGTCTCCAGCGTTGGAAAGGATCCCAGCACGCTGCTCGTTGCGGCGGGAAGGGGCGCCAGCTTGACCTGAACGCCGACGACGATCACCAGCGTGCCTTCGCTGCCCACCAGCAGGTCGATCAGATCAGCGTGGGTAGCGTACTCATGGATGGCGTAGCCCGACGACTCCTTCCGCACACCGAGATGCACGATCGGATGCCTCGTATCGGCGGCGACGATCTCACCGTGAACATCCCGCAGAAACCGGTTCAACACTTCAACGCGCCGCGGCGCTGGTTCACCGCGCGTGATCACCTCGCGGTCGCCGTTGCTGAATACGCAGTCGAGGGCGTTCACCCAGGCGCGGGTAGCGCCGTAGCGCAGCGAGTGCGGGCCCGCCGCATTGGTCGCCACCATTCCGCCGAGAGTGCAGAAGGCGCCGCTCGACGGATCGGGAGGAAAACGTAGACCCTTTCGCCGGGCCGCTACGTCGAGCGTGGTCCACAAGACTCCGGGCTCTGCCCACACAGTCTTCTCGCGCTCATCGATGCGGCTGAGATGGTTTATGCGCGAAAGATCGACGACGACCCCGCTTCCGATTGCCCCGCCTGCCATGCTGCTCCCGGATCCGCGGGGAATGAGAGCAGTGCCGGTTTCCGCCGCCCATTTGACGAGTGATACGACATCTTCGGCGTCAACTGGAACGGCGACAGCCGCGGGAATCGCGCGGCCGATCCCGGCTGCCTCCGAGTAAACGGCGCGCGCCAGCTCGTCCTCCCGAAAGTAGCCGCGAAAGTTTGGACGGCTCACGCGTGAGTACGCCGGCTGTCTTTCATCTTCCTGGCGAGGTCGCGTTCATAACCCGAGGGCATTGACCCGTGGCGGATTGGACGAATAATCGTAGAA
>DATFGW010000179.1:0-2659 GCA_035249045.1 Gemmatimonadaceae bacterium
AAATAAAAACTACCGGCAGGCGGCCGTTGGCCGAACCGGCTGGTGGCCGCGGGCTCTTCCGGTGGCGCTCGGGTCCCGGTGTTTTGTTGCCTGGCGAACCGGAACGATGAGAAAGTCTCTCGGACCCTTCGCGACACTTAAGCGCTGATTCCACAAACGCCACCAGAAGAGCCCGTAGCCATGGGCCGGTTCGGCCAAGAGCCGCCTGCCGGTAGTTTTTATTTTGCAGTTTCCGCAGTAGCCGTCGTCCCGCTCGATCGACTGTAGTTGCGCTGTCCCCTGTCCGAAGTACAATTGCAAGCATGCAACTCGATCGACGAAGTTTTCTCCGGGTCTCTGCACTCGGCGTCGCAGCCGCGATCGTATATCCTGCCTGCGAAGGCTCCGATCGGGGCACCGTCGATAAGCCGCGCCTCCTCGACATGCTCGGCGCCGACCGCGTTCGCGCAATCGGCAATCGCTACGTCGCCAGCACGCCAAATGAGAACACCGCTGATGCGTTGCGCTCCGCGGTCTCGAAATCCCGGAGCCAGTCGCGAGTTCCGCTGATGCCGAGGTCGATCGACGACCAGGTCCGCGAAGATTTCATCAACGGCCACACCGTGCTCGTCGACGGCTGGGTGCTCTCAGTTACCGAAGCAAGGCAAGCCGCGTTGTTCGCCCTCAGCGCTTAGTGCATACCGACGCTCGGACGCTCGACAACGGAACGACACTCCAGGGCGACCTCTGCATCGTCGGCGCCGGCGCTGCGGGAATTACCATCGCCCGCGAGCTCGCCAACACTCCGCTCAAGGTTCTACTGCTCGAGGGCGGCGGATTCGAGTTCGATCCCAAAATGCAGGACCTCTATCGCGGCGAGAATGTCGGGCTGCCGTACTTCCCGCTCCAGGCCGCCGCGCTCCACTACTTCGGCGGCACCACCAATCACTGGGCAGGATGGTGCTCGACTTACGAGCCGATCGATTTCGAGAAGCGCGATTGGGTTCCTTACAGCGGCTGGCCGATTCGCCGAGCCGATCTCGATCCGTTTTACGCCCGTGCTCAAAGCATTCTTGACCTCGGGCCCTACAAGTATGACCCAGCCGACTGGAAGAATGGCGATAACGAGCGCGCGCCGATGCTCGGCGATTCCAAGGCTGTTTACACGAAGATGTGGCAGTTCAGTCCGCCGACTCGCTTCGGCACCAAGTATCGCGACGAGATCGTCAACGCGCCCAACATCCACCTCTACACCAACGCCAACGTCGTCGAGGTGATCGCCAACGACGCGCTAACAACCGTGCAGTCGGTGCGCATCCGCGGCTTCGACGGCAAGGAGATTCGCGCCCGCGCCAAGCGCTTCGTGCTCGCCTGCCACAGCATCCAGAACGCGCGACTACTCCTCGCGTCGAATCATCAGGCGCGCGAAGGTCTTGCCAACGAGAACGATCTCGTCGGCCGATTCTTCATGGAGCACCTCGAGATGCCGGCCGGCGAGCTGGTGCTCGCCGATCCCGCGAAAACTTCTACAAAGATTTACGCGCTCGATTTCACCAAGCGCGCGCCGCGCGGCGAACTCGCCATCTCGCCCGTCGCCGTTCGGGAGCACCGCGTCTTGAACGGGACATGCTCGGTCGAGCCGGGGAACCTCGGCGACGAAGTCAAAAGCACGTTCCAGTTTCTCGACACCACTCTCATGAACGCGCAGCGCGCGTGGGAGAAGGGCGGCCGCAAGGGCCCGGCGCCGACCGTGGAGCAGGCGCCCGCGCCGCGCACGACAGGGTTGCCGCGGTTCTATCATCTGGTGTCGAGGCAGGAGCAATCCCCCAATCCCGAATCCCGCATCACCCTGAGCACCGAGAAGGACGCGCTCGGGATGCCACGCGCGAAACTGAATTGGCAGCTCACCGAGCTCGACAAGCGATCGATGCGCACTTTCTACCAGGTGCTCGGCAGGGAGATGGGGCGAACGGGCACTGGTCGCGTGCAGATCCACGACTGGCTCCTTGGCGATGACAAGTCGTGGCCGAGTTTCATCAGCGGCGGCTGGCATCACATGGGGACGGTGCGGATGGCGACCGATCCGCGGCAAGGCGTGGTCAATGCGAATTGTCGCGTGCACAGTCTCAACAACCTTTACATAGGTGGCTGCGCGGTTTATCCGACCGCGGGAGCGGTGAATCCGACGCTGACGCTGGTCGCGCTCAGTCTGAGATTGGCCGATCATCTCAAGTCGACGGCGTAACGTTATGAAACGACTCGCGATTTACATAATCGCTGCGGCGTTGCCTTGTCTGACGATGTCGCGCGCCAATGCACAGGACGCGCGGCTCAAGCCCGGCGCAGTGATCCGCTTCGGACTACCGCCGAGAGATTCGCTTTATGTCGGGACACTCGCGCGGGTGACTCCCGATTCGCTGATCCTGCTGCGGTGCAGCGCGTGCAACCGGCTCGGTTACGCGAGGGCGGAGGTGAATCAGCTGGCGGTGGCCTCTCCTTACAATCGTGGCGACCGCACCCTCGCCGGCCTCGGACTCGGCGCGTTGATCGGCGGCGGTCTTGGTTATCTCTCCGCGGCAAGTTGCCACGGCGGCGATCGATGCGATCTCGCCGCGCTGGCGGTGCCGTTTGGGGGAATTGCGGGTGCCATCCTCGGAGCAGCGGTTGGCTTTATGACCGC
>DATFGW010000180.1:0-15069 GCA_035249045.1 Gemmatimonadaceae bacterium
TTTGCGAACACCAAGGACAAGGCGTACGTCGCGGCGATGAAGTCCGACCTGCGCAACCTGGCCACCTACGAAGAGCAGTACGCCGCTGACAACAACGGCGCCTACTTCGCTGGAAGTGCCACCAGCACGACCCCGCTCAACGGGTTCACGCCGTCGCAGAACGTGACGATTACCGCCACGATCGTTGCCGGCCCGCCGCAGACCTGGACCGCGACCGCGACGCACTCGCAGTCGTCCAAGACCTGCGACAACTCCACGGGCGCGATCGTCTGCACCTGAGTAGATCCCAGTAGGTTCACGGGGAAAGCCCCGCTCGACCTCGAGCGGGGCTTTTTTTTGCGCCTTCCACGCCGGTGCATATTTCCCGGATGTCCGATCGGTTGATACGAGTGGTCGTCGAGGTGGGCGTGGTCGCCGCAATGATCATCGCCCTTCCGTACAAGCTCTTTGAGCTGGATCGCTATTTCGTTCCCAAGGAGCTGGTGCTCCACCTCGCAGCGCTGATTATCGCGATCGTACTCGTGGTACGCCGGCGCTCCTTGACCTTCGACATTGTCGATGGCTTGATAGCGTTCTTCCTGCTCTGGAGCGTCGCCTCCGCCCTGTTCGCGGGCAACCACTGGGTCGCGCAGCGCTCGGTGGCAATAAGCATCTCTGGAGCAATCATATTCTGGGGAACCCGCGCCGTCGCCCGCGCCGGGACCTACCGCCCAATATTGGTGGCTGTCGCGATCGCGACCGTCTGTACCGCTGCGTTGTGCCTCGCGCAGGCCTACGGGATCGACACCGACTATTTCAGCACCAATCGCGCTCCGGGCGGGACTTTCGGCAACCGGAATTTCGTTGCGCACATCGCCGTAATCGGCCTGCCGAGTCTGGTCTGGTGCACCGTCACCGCCCGTCGCCCAATGGGCGCGCTCCTCGGTTCCATGGGCGCCGCTGTCGTCGGTGCGGCACTGGTCCTATCGCGCTCCCGCGCGGCGTGGCTTGCGGTCGCGGCGTCGATTGTGATCCTCCTCATACCAATGATCGCGTCGCGCAAATACTGGCGCGGGGGATTGGTCGGCGGGCGCTTTGCGCGACTCTCCCTTGCCGCGGTGATCGGTGGGATGGTCGCCATCGTCATGCCGAACTCCCTCAACTGGAACAGCGACTCTCCGTATCTCGACTCCGCGCGCGGCATGGTCGACTACAAGAAGGGCAGCGGCCGCGGTCGAGTCGCGCAGTACACCAACTCGCTGCACATGGCGATGTCCAGCCCGGTCTTCGGCGTCGGGCCGGGAAACTGGCCGGTGCGCTACGTGCGATTTGCGCCGTCGAACGACCGCTCGCTCGCCGACGATGGAATGACCGCGAACCCGTGGCCGAGCAGCGACTGGGTCGCCTTCATCTCTGAGCGAGGCATCATCCCGACCCTTGCGCTGCTGGGCGCATTCGTCGTGCTGTTCTTTCGCGCGTTACGTCGTTGGAACGAGCTGGCGAATCCAGAGGCGGTGCTCGCGCAGTGCGCCCTTGCGGGGACCATCGTCGCGACGATGGTGGTGAGCGCCTTCGACGCCGTCCTCCTGCTCGGCGCGCCGGTGTTTCTCGTCTGGACCGTGCTCGGCACGACGAGCGGAATCCGACCGCCGCCCCGCACATTGAGCGTTCCGTCATCCGCGCTCGGCGTTGCTTCCGTCGCGTTGCTGCTGATGACGAGCATTTCCACAGCACGCAGTGCTGCGCAGACGATTTCCATGACGATGGTCGGCCGCGGCGGCATGACCGCCGGCTGGGTCAGTGGCGCCGCGTGGGACCCCGGCAGTTATCGCATCAATCTGCGGGTGGCCGAGCTGTACTCGCGCAGGGGTCACTGCTCGGCGGCGCGCCCTTACGCGCGAAGGGCGGTATCGCTCTTTCCGAATTCGCCGCAGGCAAAACGAATCGCACGCAACTGCGATTAGCTTCGTCGCGTCCGGTTGACACCGAGCTGAACAGGACGCGCGTAAACGAGCGCGGACAAATCTTTACCTGACGTAAACATTGGCGCGCTGGTCCGGATTGTAGCGTTGGTTGTACCCCAACGTCGCCCGGCAGCATGGCCATTCCAGTACAGGAAATCGACGAGCCCGGATACGGCGCCTATGAGGCGGCGGAGCTGCGGCTGCTGTACCAGCTGTACGAGGAGGCGCAACGCACTCGCATCGCCCATGGCGAGCGGCTGCGCGCGATCTTCCAGGGCCGGGCGATGGGCGGTTCCGCCAGTGGCGACGCAGATGCGGACGCGTTGCTAAAGGAAGTCTTGTCGGGAGCGCACGCCGGCGCGCCATCGCTGCTCGAGCGCGCTTATCGTCGCGCGATGGACGACGAGCTGAGCGCGGCCGAAGCGTTGCGCGTCGCGATCGCGCTTCATCCAGCGTGGCCCTGGCTGTCGACGGTGAAGGGAATCGGTCATCTACTTGCTGCGCGCTTGCTGTCGCGGCTGGACGTGACTCGTGCAAAGACCCCATCAGCCTTCTGGGCGTACTGCGGTTTGGGAACCATTCCCGGCGTCGCGTACAAGTGTCCCGTGTGCGGCCTCGAGGTTGCCTATCCGATCGGATACGAGCCAACGGGACCGCACAACAAAAAGACGAGCTCGCAGTGTGAGGGGCGGTTGAAGCCGATATCAGGCGTGACGACCCGAGTCGCGCCTCGACGGAGCGCGCTGGGCGGAAGAGCGGGATACGACGCGCGCGCCCGGGAATCGTGTTTTCTCGTCGGAATGTCGATGCTCCGCTGCCGCAGTGAATACCGCGTGTACTACGATTCCGAGCGCGAGAAGCTCGCGACAGCGCGACCTGGATGGACCGCCAAGCGCTGTCACCTCTCCGCGCTTCGCAAAATGGAGAAGGCTTTTCTTCGCGATCTATGGATTGCGTGGCGGCAGGCAGTGAACCTTCCAGTCGTCGCGCCGTATTTCCCCAACCTCAGCGCGCATTCAAAGCCGCGTTAACCGATGCCTATGTCTTTGAGTCACCCAATCAACCCGAGCGAAAATCGGTTAGCGCGGCCGCGCGCTGCGCTTGTCATCCTGGCGACGTCGTTCAGCGCCTTCATTGCACTTCCGCAAATGACTTCTGCGCAGTCGGCGGCAGCGGCGCCCCCGCGGCCCCCGGCCTGTGGAACGCAGCAGGAGCGTCATGGTTTTGACTTCTGGCTGGGAGAATGGGACGTCACCACCCAGGGCGGGACACCAGTCGGCAGCAGCGTCATCCAGTCGGTGAGCAAGGGCTGCGCGCTGCTCGAGAACTGGACCGGCAGCGGCGGAGGGCAGGGCAAGAGCCTAAACGCCTACAATCCGCAGATCCATCAGTGGCAGCAGTTCTGGATCGGCGCCGACGGCGGGGTCGCCGAATTTCGCTCCAGCAAGTTCGAAGGTCCGAGTCTGGTATTCTTTCGGAGCGACAGCAGCGGCACGACTCTGACGTCGCGGCTCACGTTCACCCCGATCGACAGCACCACCGTGCGCCAGCACTCCGAGACTACTCCGGACGGGGGAAAGTCGTGGGTAACCCAGTACGATTTCTACTACCATAGGCGCACTGGGGCGGGTTCGGGGAACTGAGCGCCGAGCGCCGGCGACCCAGAATCCGAGCTACCGCTGAAACCGGTACCCCGCTTTCCTCACAGTAATCAAGTGCCGCGGCTGCGCCGGATCCGGCTCCAGCTTGTTCCGAAGCCGCGCGACGTGCTGATCGACCGTGCGCGAAGTCACCCCGACACTGTACCGCCACACTTGCTGCATCAGAGTCTCGCGCGAGACGATGTCGCCGCCCGATTCTACCAGGTACGCGAGAAAATCGAACTCCATTGGGCTCAGATCCACCGGATTCCCGGAGCGCAGCACCGTGCGGGTGCGCAAATCAACCAGCACATCCGAGAAGCGATGTAGCGACTGCCGCGGCCCGCCGTCGCCGTTCGTTGTCGTGCGCGCGGTCGATACCCGACGGATGATTGCCTCCACGCGCGCCAGTAGCTCGAGCACTCCGACCGGTTTCACAACGTAATCGTCGGCGCCGATTCGAAATCCCTGCACCTTGTCGACCTCCTGATCGCGCGCCGAGAGAATGAGCACCGCTGCCGAGCCCCCGCGCTCTCTGTATCGCCGCAGCAGCTCGAACCCGTTCATGCCGGGCAGCATCAGGTCGAGCACTATCAGATCGGGACTGTGCTGGTCGAGCCAAGCGAGGCCCTCGTTGCCGTCGCCGACCCAGCTGACCTTGTAGCCCTCGACTTCCAGCGACGTGCGAAGACCCAGCGCGAGAGTCTCGTTGTCTTCGACGATCAGAATCGACCGCTCGAGAGAGGACTCCGCGGTGATGGTCGGCTGCCAGGACTGACTCATTTTGGTGCACCATTCTGACTGCTGTGAAGCGAGAGCGTGAACCGCGTACCGCCCCCGTTGCGGGGAATGAGGTCGGCATGCGCGTCCATGGCCGTAGCCAGATCGCGCACGATCGCCAGTCCCAGTCCCGCGCCGCCCGTGCTGTCATTCACCGTACCGCCGCCGCGGAAGAAAGGTTTCCAAACGTTGTCGCGCTGCGCGTCGGGGATGCCGGGGCCGCAGTCGTCCACCCACAGCTGCACCGTCGGGCCGTCCTTCCTCACGCCGATGGTGATGGTCTGTCCGATCGGCCCGTACTTCGCCGCGTTATCGAGGACGTTGATAAGAATCTGGCGGATCGCTCCCGGATCGCCCCTCGCCACCGCCGGGCCCACGACGTCGAGATTGATGCGCATCTTCCGCGCTTCGGCCAGCGGCGCGAAGAAGTCGGCCGCCGTCTCGGCGACGCTGCCGACATCGACGGGTGCCGATCGAAGCTGCACTTCAGGTTTGGCGGCGGCCATCACCGAATTGGACAGCGCGATCAGACGATGCGTTTCTCGCTCGATGATCTCGAGGGAACGCTCGCGCTCGGGCTCGCCGCGCATTCGTCCGAGACGAAGAAGCTGGACGAACATCAGGATCTGCTGCAGCGGGGTCCTCAGTTCGTGCGAGACATTGGCGAGGAACCGCTCCCGCGAGCTAACCAGCCGCACCTCACTTCGCAGGGAAGCGAAGCCGGCAATCGCGAGAACGATGCTGCCCGCCAGCAACAGCAGCGATCCCGGGAGTCGCGATTCCGGAATTCCGCCCGGCACGAGAAAGCGCGCCGTCGCGGGACGCAGAGCGACCCAGAATGTCGTTCCGCCGATGAATCCGAGTGGCGCGACGCCGTAAAACCGCGACGACGCCTTGCCCTTTTGCGACTGATAGATCGTGCGGCGCTGCATGTCGTTGATGGTGAGCGTCAGCAGCGACTCGGGCGGCACCCCCGCCGGCCACTTGCTGGGAAGCATCTTCTCACCCGACTCCGTGGCACGGTGCGCCGAATCGTCGGCCATCGAGCCTTCATTCTCGATGTAGCCGGGCACCATCGGCGGCAGCACCTTCACGACCTTGTAGATCGCGTTGTAATCCATCGTGTCTCCCACGCCGTAGCACGACCGATATCCATAGACGGCGAGCACGTTCTGCGCGGAATCCAGAGTCGGAGCGTACGCGACGGTCTCTCTGCCCTCCGATCCGTCGACGAACAGGTAGCCGAATCCCGCCGCTTTGACCCAACGTGACGTCGCAAGCTTCGGGATCGAATCGCGGATGATGGCGTCGATCGCCGGTGCAGGCCGGCTGCCCGCATAGCTCACAGTTCTTTGAGGGAGATCGAGTCGGAAGCGATAGATGGGCCAGCTCGCTGGAGGGCCGCAGCGTTCAGTGGTATCCGGCACCGCGGCGAGGGCCGACGCCGGCGGAAGCTGACTGCGCACCCACGGATCGCTCGGATGAATCGGTAGGTACGCCTGGAACAGCGTGCGATCGCGCGCGAAAAGGTAGGCGCGCGTGGTGTAGAGGTAGCTCGCGAACATCGCGTAGTCCCGCACCGTTCGCTCGGCAGCTGCCTTGCGCTGCTGCGAGTTGTGCATTGACTCGCGCACCGCCAGCGCTGAGACGACTACAATGCCGACCAGTGCGGCGCCAAGCAGCAGTGGCCGCGCCCCGTAGGCTCGCATTTGACTGGCTATAGACATCGTATTGGGACGGGTGGCAGCGAGCATACAATACCGCCAAGCCTGCGCGTTCGCCCGCGGACCTCATGTATGCGATTTGTAAAATGTCCGAAAGGGGTGGCCAGCTCTGCCGTTTGGTGCGCGGCCGGGCTTTTGGCGTGAGACCTGCCTCATAAAAGGCCGGACTTATTCACTCCAGAGGTGGACATGCACAACGCACGCTTTAGGCTGATGGCAGGACTGGCGGGGGCGACTTTGTGCCTCTTTGCCGCTACCAGCTACGGTCAAAACACCAGCACCCAGACCGGAACTACGGACGGCACCGCGGCTCCGAGCGCCACTGTACAGGGGCCTGCCACGACGCCCGACGCGTCGGCGCAGACCCCAACGACGACCGGTACGGTCACGACAGGCACCGAGACTCGGACCACGGCGACCGATCAAACCACCACGACCACCAGCTTCCCTGGTGGCGTACTGGGAATCCTCGCAGTCGCAGTCCTGGTGCTCCTGATTCTCTTCGCACTGTTCCGGGGTCGCGATCGCACCGAAGTCCGCGAGACAAACACCGTCGCATCATCGGCAGCTACGCCGGGAGCGCGTACAACAGCGGGCACCGCGGGAGGCGAGCGTATGAATCTCGATTCGCGCGCAGCCTCTGGAACCACCACCACCTCGAGCAGCGTCAACGATCCCAACGCTCGGCGGTGATGCGCGAGTCCCGAAAGCTTCTGGGCTGAACGACGCAAAGGAGCGGACCACAAAAACGAAAGGCCGCCGCAACGATCTCGTTGCGACGGCCTTTTGTTTAGTCGGGTTGTTTAGTCGGGGCGACTGGATTTGAACCAGCGACCTCCTGCTCCCGAAGCAGGCGCGCTACCGGGCTACGCTACGCCCCGAATACGAATAACTCTCTCGGAGCGAGAGAGTCAGACACATCTTAACACGCCCCACGCTCTTTAGGGAGCCCGGATCTCGGTCGCGATTTGCATCGTGCGGCACCTCTCGCAATCTGCGACAAACGCTCAAAAAAGCGCATTTTTGTGATACACGTAACCCCTTGTCGCGCCAAGACTTAGGCCTAAACATTCGGGGCGTTTTTGCGGTCCTTTTTGTCGTTGCGAATTCACCGGGGATCGCGTCTTATCGCTATACAACGCCAGCTGGATTTTCCAACCGCCCGGCTGACGTTCACAACCGCGAACCTTGGAGTATTTCTCGATGACCGCGACCCGTTTTATTCTGGCCGCGATGGTGCTTGGAGCAGCCATCAGCGTGAACCAGGCAGGTGCACAGTGCAGTGGCAACGCTGGCAGCTGCAACACCACCAACACCGCTTCAGTTTCAGTCAATGCACTGGTCAAGCTCGGGATGAGCTCGGCGACTACCTCGCTGACTTCGCCCACGGCCGACCAGATTGAAACCGGCGCCAACATCGCCGACAACGGTCCGACCTTCACCGTGAAGGCGAACCGCAGTTGGTCGCTGAATATCAAGACCACCAATCCTGCGAGCTGGACGTACGTCGGATCGAACGGCGGTAACAAGCCGATCAGCGACCTGACCTGGTCCAACGCAGCTGCTGGAACCTTCGTCGGCATCAGCTCCGCCGACGCGCTCGTCACCTCCGGAGCGGGCGCCACCAACGGCGCGTCGCCGGCGGTGTTCTTCAAGACCGTGTGGGCCGCCGGTTTCACCCAGCCCAGTAACGCGCCGGGTACCTACAGCCTGCCGATCGTATTCACCCTGTCCGCCCCGTAATACCCCTCGAGCTTTCCAACCCCAACGATTTCCCCTAGGAATACACCTATATGATGCGCAACAAGAAGGGCTTCACCCTGATCGAGCTTCTGATCGTCGTGGTCATCATCGGCATTCTTGCCGCGATCGCGATCCCGAAGTTCGCGAACACCAAGGACAAAGCGTATGTCGCCGCGATGAAGTCTGACCTTCGCAACATTGCGACGTACGAAGAGCAGTACGCTGCCGATAACGGTGGTGCGTATTTCGGTGGTACCGCGACGTCGGCGGCTCCGCTTCAGGGCTTCAGCCCGTCGCAGAACGTTACCGTCGTTGTCGTGAACGTTGCCGGCCCGCCGCCTTCCTGGAGCGCGACCGCTACGCACTCGCAGTCTGCGAAGACCTGCGACATGACCAACGGTGTTATCACCTGCGTCTAAGTTCGAGATCTGATCTGATGTAAAAATGGGGATGGCCAAAAGCCATCCCCATTTTTTTATGTACGGACTGGGTACTCTCACCAACGGCATTGCTGATTGCTGACTGACTCAAACTCAAACAAGCTTGCAGTTGTCCGGGTTCGAGTTAGTTCGCACTTATCAATGCCGTTGGTCGCAGTAGGAGTCCTGTCGACGTATCCGGCAGACTGATCCCTACTTTTTCGGATCGAGAATCTCTCCGATCCGATGATCCGCGGCCTGGAGGTGCAACCGCGTTTCACGATCTGCCGCTTTGGGAAGTGCCGCCCGGATCGCCGAGCGCAGCGAAACCAATTCTCCCCTCAGCTGACTGCGGGCATCCTCGAGCAACGGCGCCGGCGGAGTGAACCCCGGAAACTGCGGCCGCTGCTGGCTGTCTGCCGGCGGAGGGTTGAGCTTTCCATCAATCTGATCGAGGTAGCGGTTCTGCAGCGTACGCCGGTACGGATCAATCGATACGCGGGACTGATCCAGCTCCGTCCAGACTCCGCGCCGCAGATCGTCGAGCATCCCCGCCAGCGAATACGCTTCGCCGTTTGCGGCCAGCGCCTCGTTCTCGATCAATCGGTTCAATCGCTGGTCATTGAGCAGGCTCGTCAACACCCGCGCCTGCGCGTTGGTGATGCGGGTGATCATCCCCGATGCTTCGACGCGACGCGCGATTGCGGGTTGAATCAGATAAGTCGGCGTCTCGAACACGTTCTCGTTGATGAATCGCATCGCTTCCTGCTGCCGGGCACGCGAAAGGGGTGTGTACACAGGTCCGGACTGGCTCCCCGACTTGTACTGAACCGCCTCACCACCAACTACAGTTGCGACATGATTCGCCTCGGTCGCCCACTGCCCGACGGTGCGATCGTACAACTCCTTCAGATCATCGTTATCCTCGCCCGGCTTGGTCGCCGCCGCCGAGATGTAAGTCACCACCCGTCGCAGATTCTTGAAGCCGAGTCCGGTCGACTTCACCGGATCCGCATCGCCGACTGCTTCGTTGAGGGTGCCGTAGCCGCCCTCATTGTTCTCGGAGAACCGATACCACGGAATGGTATCCTGCATGTTCGCCCACTTGTCGAGCGTTGGGCGCTCCTGGTCCGGAGTGCGCGCACCCGGAATCGGAGTGTAGCCCCACATGATCGCGTACTTGTCGTACGGCCCGATGCCGGGGACCAGGTTGGCGACCGGGATATTGTCCTCTGGCTGCGCGACGTAGTTGAATCGCGAGTAGTCCATGATCGAAGGCGCATGTCCCATCTTTGCCACCCAGCTGGCGCTCCTTACGCTGTCCGCCGGATACGTCGAGCTACCAATCTGATCGTGCCGCAGTCCGAGAGTGTGTCCGATCTCGTGCGCGACCACGAACTCCAGCAGTCGCCCCATCAACGAATCCGGAAACGGCAGAGTGCGCGCGCGTGGATCGTTTGGCGACGCCTGGGTGAAGTACCAGTCGCGCTGCAGGTTCAGCACGTTGTGGAACATCCGCACCGACCCGTTCAGGATCTCGCCCGTGCGCGGATCGCTGACGTGCGGGCCCTGCGCGTTCTCCACCGTTGATGGCAGCCACCGAATCACCGTGTGCCGCACATCTTCGGGCGACCAGTCCGGATCGTCGGCCGGCGGATCCATCGCGATGATCGCGTTCTTGAAGCCGGCCGCCTCGAACGCCGGCTGCCAGTCGAGAATCGCCTTGCGAACCCACGGCTTCCACTGTTCCGGGGTCGCGGGATCCACATAGTAAATGATGGGCTTCACCGGCTCGGAGAGCGCCGCGTTCGGATCTTTCTTTTCCAGGCGATAGCGCGTGATGTAGCTGCGATCCGCCGAGCGCTGTTCAGTGGTTCCGAAATCGACCTGCGAGATGGAGAAGAAACCCACCCGTTGATCCCAACGCCGTGGCATCATCGGGTTCTCCGGCAGCCGCACCAGGCTCCAGTGCGCCAGCACGCTTTCCGCCGCCCTCGGCGCGGCGTTCTGTCCACCGCCACCGCCGCCTCCGCCCCCGCCGCCCGTCTGAGCGGGAGGCGTTCCGGTCTGGGTCGCTTCCACCTCGACGTTGTCGGGGAACGCCAGCGCGTTTTCGACGAATGAGCGCCGCTCGTCGATGTTGCCGCGGATCGCGGCGAATTCCGGAACGGTGGTCGTATAAAGCCGCGTCACGTCGATGACCGCGGCGCTGTCGGGGCCGTACGCCTCGACATTGAACACCGCGATGACGGGTGGATAGCTCGCCGCCTGCACCGCGCGGTAAATCGGCTCCGTCGTATCGGCGACGATCGCAAAGGATGGCGATCTGAGAATCACCCGATTGCCGATCCGGTCCCATCTCAGGGTGCGCTCGGCGAACTGGTCACCGCCGTAGCTGCCAAACCCGCCGCCCTGCTGTCGCGGGTTCGCTGCTGCCGCGCGACTGAAACGTCCGACCATCAGCATGTCCTTGTTCAGCTCTTTCGCGGGAATCTCGAAGTAGAGCTTGTCGTTCAACCGGTGCACCGCGAACATGCCGCGCCGGGTACGCGCCTCGCGCGTGATCACGCGGTTGTAGGGCCGGGGCTGAGCGGGCGCGCCGCGGGTCGAATCTCCGCGAGCGCCTTCGGACACACCTTGTGCCGAGCGTTGGGGGGTGGGGGATGTGCGCGGTTCGGGCGCACGCGAGCACGCGGCGGTGAGCGCTAAGGCCAGCGCCGGAAGAACGATTTGTTTGTTGGGCATTTTCTCGATGAGACGGGAAGGGTGAGCGCTGAAGATGTCGCGTTGCCCTTCGCGGACGGAAGACCATCCGTCTGCGGTGTAGGGGCGGTCGGGGTTTGTGCTGAAACTTTCCAACCCTTTGCGGCGATAGGGTATCTAAAGGCCTGTAAGCAGTGCCATGGCCATCCTTACAGACTGGACAAACTCATGATCGCCCTAACCGCGTTTCTAGGAATCGCGCTCACGCTGCAGGCCCCTCAGGCGTCGCCCAGCCGCGCTGTATCTCCACCCACGACATCCAAGCAGATCGCCGCACCGACCGATACCAGCGCGGTGGCGCTCCGATCCGAGTCGCCGCCGGTGATCGATGCCAGGGACAATGATCGGGCGTGGCAACAGGCCCCAGTCATCGACCGCTTTCAGGAGTGGCGTCCGAACGAGGGGAAGCCGGCACGGTTCCGGACCGAGGCCAAAATCGCCTATGACGCGGCGAACCTGTACGTGTTCGTGCGGGCGTTCGACCCCCACCCGGATAGTATCAAGAAGATTCTCGAGCGTCGTGATTCTTTTACTTCGTCCGACATGATTTGGATCTTCGTCGATTCCTATCATGACAAACGCACCGGCTACGAATTCGGCGTCAACGCCGCCGGGGTGAAGATGGACCAGGCGATTTATGATGATGGAAACGAAGACGGTGCCTGGGACGCGGTTTGGGACGTAGCGACCCGGGTCGACTCGCTGGGGTGGACCGCCGAGTTCCGAATCCCGCTTTCACAGATGCGCTACAGCCGTGATCGCGAGCATACGTTTGGCATCATGATCGATCGCGATGTCTACCGATACAACGAGCGGTACATCTGGCCGCTGCTCCGACAGTCGAAGCCGGGGTTCGTGTCGCAGTTCGGCGCGCTACACGGGATGGATGATCTGGAGAATCCGCGCCGCCTGGAAGTAATGCCTTATGCCGTCACGAAGAGCGCATCGACGATCACCAACAATGCATTCACTCAGAAACAGAACATCGCCGCAGGCGGAGATCTCAAATACCGCATCACGTCGAATCTGACACTCGACGCCACGATCAACCCCGATTTCGGTCAGGTCGAGTCCGACCCGTCGGTATTGAATCTTTCGGCGTACGAGAGTTTCTTCGACGAGCGGCGTCCGTTCTTCGTCGCGGGACGCGGACTCTTCCGCGCCGACGTCAACTGTAGCGCCGTGAACTGCTGGGGCGAAACTCTATACTACAGTAGACGCATCGGCCGCACGCCCGAGCTGGCCGGCACTTACGGGGATACCGTTCCGCAGCAGCCGACCACCATCCTCGGCGCCGGAAAACTGATCGGAAGATTTCCAACGGGAACGACAGTCGGTCTGCTCGAGGCTGCGACCCAGCGCGAGACGAATCCCGGCGACACGACCTACTCGCCGGCGACCAACTACGCAGTGCTCCGCGCGTCCCAGGACTTCCGCGGCGGCAGCAGCGGCATTGGTACTATGCTCACCGCCGTCAATCGCGGTCTCGATCAGTGGTCGTCGCCGTACCTTGCCTCGAGCGCGTACGTCGGCTCAGTCGATTTTCGTCACCGCTTCTTCAAGAACAATTACGAGATTACCGGCGCCTTCGATAAAAGTCTGGTGCGTGGATCGCAGGTCGTGATCGCCGCGTTGCAGAACAACGGTGTGCACCAGTTCCAGCGTCCGGACGCCAGTCTACCGCTCGATAGCAGCCGCACATCCCTCGGCGGCGATGCCGAGGAGCTGGCGATCGGCAAGATCGGCGGACAGCATCTGATGTTCAATTCAGCGTACTCGCGCCGGTCGCCGGGCTTCGAGGTCAACGACCTCGGCTATTTGCGTCGCGCCGACCAGGTCTCGTGGAGTACGTGGGCGGGGTTCTTCGATCGCCAGGACCGCCTCTTCTATCACCGCTTCCAGCTGAACAACAACTGGTGGCAGTGGTGGACTACCGACGGACTTCCGCTCGAGCGCGCCTACAACTACAACACCCACATCACCCTCAAGAATTACTGGGGCTTCCACCAGGGTGCGACGATCGGCCAGCTCGGTAAGACCTACGACGATCGGCAGCTACGCGGTGGTCCGGCCGTTCGTCAGGACATGTACTACGCTCCGTGGCTGTCGATCAACGGCGACGACCGGAAGGCGTGGGTGCCGTACTTCAACGCCAGCTACTACGAGAGCTCGGATAAGAGAAACTGGTCGACCAACTTCGGTCCCGAGATCGACTTCAAGATGATGGGGCGTTTCAGCTCCGCCGTCTCGATGAACTTCGGGCACAACGTCCAGGACAATCAGTTCTACGGCAACTTTACCGACGCGAACAACCTCCCGCACTACACCGTCGCGCATCTCGATCAGACCACGACCTCGCTGACCGCGCGACTCAACTACACGTTCTCGCCCGACCTGTCGCTGCAGACCTACCTGTCACCCTTCGTTTCCAAGGGCACATACAGCAATGTTCGCCAGGTCTCAGCTACGCCGCGTGCCGACGACTACGATGACCGCTACGCCCCGTACAACGATCCTTCGGTAACGGCCGATCCGGGCGGCTTCAACTTCAAGGCGCTCCAGTCGAACGTCGTCATGCGTTGGGAATACAAACCCGGCTCAACACTGTTCGTGGTCTGGAATCAGGGACGTCAGGGCTTCAACGGCGTGGAAGGCGACCGCACCTTCGGCGGCGACATGCGGGACCTTTTCCGGCTGCATCCCGCCAATACGTTCCTGATCAAGATGTCGTACTGGCTGAATCGTTAGCGGCTTCGGATTCGCTTCACACCGCACCAACAAATCCCCGCTCCGGACTTCGGAGCGGGGATTTTTGCGTTCAGACCGTCCAACGCTGATTTGCGGAAGGCAAGTTGCATCAAGGTCGGGAAACCTCTGCCGCGGACTATGTCGGAACGCATTCGTTTAAATCGGTCGGGACGATGAGATCAGATCAGTGCGGTCTCTGGTGCGCCCTCGCATTGTGCCTCGTCGGAGCACCCATCGCGGCGTCGGCGCAAGTACCCGTGCCCGCGCCGACACCGCCGCCGGTGGCCACGCCTTCGGCCAGCCTCGCCGCGCTCCTTGCCGAGGCCGCGCGCGTCAACGCGCAGGTGCCGGACCGGCTTCGCGCCTACCGCGCTCGCATCGAGAGCGAAATGTCGCTGGTCGTGCTGGACTCCGGCGGGCGCGAGCGCACCGCGCAACTCGAGCAGGTGGCAAGCGATGTCAGATGGCGCGCACCCGATCGCTACGACCAGCGCGTCGTTGGATACCGCGAGCAGGCGATTGGACCAACGTTCTCGCTGATGAGTTTCTTTGGCGGCTGGACCATCCCGACTCTATATGGAAACCGGCTCCAGCTCGGCGTCACTGCGGCCGGCGATCCCAACAAGCCCGTCACGACACTGCGTCAGAGCCTGACGGTTCATCCGCTCGCGATCAGCCGCGACACGTACTACACCTTCAGCGGCGGCGATACCGCCGTCACGCTCTTCTCGAACAATCGGCGGATTCCGATCGTGCACGTGCGCGTTACGCCACGACCGAATCCGCCCGGCGATGCGATTCTTTTTTTCGGCGACATGTATATCGACGCCGACTGGAAGCAGATCACCCGCATGCGCGGTCGTCTCGTCGAGATCAAGAACGGCAAGCCGACGATCAGTGCCGGGAGCAGGATCCCGGGCGTGAGCGGCGCGTCGTTCGTCGAGCTGGTCAATTCCGAGGTCAACGGCGAGTACTGGCTGCCGGTGTTTCAGCGCACCGAAATCCAGGCGCGCATCGCGACGTTTGGCGATTTCCGAAGCCTGCTGCGGATCGTTTCAAGGTTCTACGACTATCAGCCCAACGACTCGTCGTGGGCCGGACCCGAAGCGCCGCGGGGCGTCCTGCACAATCTCACCTTCGCCTCCGCCGGCAGTCAGTCCCGGTTCGACGAGTGGCACACCCCACTCGGCGCGGCGAGCACCGATGTGTACTACAGCGAGTTCGATGATCTGGCGCCGCCCGGGTGGCAGACCAACGCGCCATCCCGAGGTCTGCGGTTCAGTCCGCGCACCCTCGGCGACGTATTCCG
>DATFGW010000181.1:0-3147 GCA_035249045.1 Gemmatimonadaceae bacterium
GGCTGTCAGTGTTCCTCAATGACGCACAAAAGGCACCATCGGAACGGCGTTCTCAGGCTCGTGACGCAAGCACGTAGTCGACGAGCCAGTCGCGGTTGACCTGCCGGAAGGTGGCGTCGCGAAGCAGTCCGGCGGCGAGAAGCATTTCGTGCGCTGGTTGGAGCACTCGTTGCAAATGAGAAGGATATCGCTGGGTGAGTGGAAGCTGCTCGGCGAGGGATGCGAGCGGCACCCGCCAGGTGACCACCCCTTCCTCGCGAGCGACTTCCAGCAACCGGTAGAGTCGTCTCGCAACGGGGTTTGTCAGAGAGAGATAGTGCATAGCCGACAACGTGACTGTATGACCAGCCGCGATGTTGGCGCGAATCAGCGGGCCAATCGTGACGCGCGCGTCGCCGGGCTCGGATGCGGCAAGCACGGGAAACAGGGTGAACTGTTCGCGCTCGGCGAGTCGTCTGCGCGCGATGGAGACGGAAGACAGAATGGTGAAGCGTCCTTCTAGCGGCTGTCCTTCTTTTGCGGCAACGTACACTCCGCTCGACTCGAGGATGGTGCGCTCGAGCCGGGTGAGCGCGGACCGCAGCTGCTCGTACGTTCGTCCATCCACGCGCCGACCGATCGAGCGCAGGAACGCGTGGAGTGTGAAGCTGATGACTCCGTCTTCGGGAGCGCCCGCCTCGTGGTAACGGTGCAGGAGCTCGATATATACATCCTGATCGAAGGTTCCTGGCAACCGGTCACCTGGGCTGGGAAGGACGCGCCATCTCCCACCGCTTTCGGGGGAGAAGGAGATTGCCGTATCCTCGGCGGAATCGCTGAGCCGGAAGATTGGGAGCGATTCGAGCGAGCGATCGAGGACTATAGCACGCGTCGCAATGCGCCGACGGGCCACGAAAGTCATGCAGGGAGAATATGTCACTGATCAAGTACATCGCAATCGCGGCGCTGGTGTTGTTCGGTGTAATTCTGGCGCTGATAGGCATTCTGTCGGTCACGCACGACACCCCGGTGCGGAGCGTGATAGCGGAGGGCGACAAGGATGGGCCGCCGAGTGTGGACGATCCGTTGTTCGCGCGCAGCATCGAGCTGTTCACCGGGACCCACATCGATCCGGGTAACAACGTCCAGATTCTGCTCAATGGCGATGGCACTTATCCGCAGCTGTGGAAGGACATCGCAGCGGCGCAGCGCACCATCACAGTACAGATGTATTACTCCCAACCGGGCGCAGTTGCCGACACGCTGGCGAAGTACCTGATCGAGCGCGCCGAGCACAAGGTGCGGGTGCTGCTGCTGCTCGATGCGTTTGGATCGCAGCCGCTAAAGCACGACTGGATCGAGCGACTCAAGCACGCCGGTGTGGAAGTGGTGTGGCTGCGACCCCTTCGGTGGTACACGCTGCAGAAGGCGGCGCAGCGATCGCACGTGCGCGTCGTGGTCGTCGACGGGACGATCGGCTACACGGGTGGCTTCGGTCTCGCCGATTACTGGCTCGGCGACGGAAAGCACGAGGATCAGTGGCGCGAGACGAACGTGCGATTCGAGGGTCCGACGGTGGGTGCGCTGCAGGCCGCGTTTGCGGGGGCGTGGGCGGAAGCGACGGGTGAGCTTCTCACCGGGGACGTGTTTTTTCCGCGCAGCACCTTCGCAGACGTGGGAGACATTCAAGCCGGCTTGATGCACAGCATTCCGAGCACGGGCAGCACGCCGGCCGAGCGGTTTCTCGCGCTGTCCATCGTAGGTGCGCGCAAGACACTCTACATAACCAACTCGTACTTCGTGCCCGGCGAAAACTTCATGCAGCTGCTGCTGTCGGCGGCGCATCGGGGAGTGGATGTGCGGGTGCTCACCGTGAGCGACAAGACCGACGTCAAGACGACCTGGTACGCGGGGCGGACGTATTACGAAAAGCTGCTCGAGGGGGGCGTCAAGATTTACGAATACCAGCCGACGATGATGCACGCCAAGACGATGGTGGTGGACGGGATGTGGTCCTACATCGGCTCGATGAACTTCGATAACCGGTCGCTCTCGTTCAACGACGAATCCTTACTGGTTGCGCTCGATCGGCGGATCGGGGCACAAATGGATTCCATCTTCATGGACGACATCACTCGCTCCAAGGAGATCAAGCTCGAGGAGTTCCGTAAACGGCCGCTGTCGGGGAAAATCCTCGAATGGGGAGCGCAGAAGCTGCGGCGCGTCCTGTAGCATTCGGCGCTGACAGACGATGGCCCGCGACGTGAGGAAGAAGGCAGGCATGCTGCCTCGCTTTCATCCGATCGTTCGCAAGTGGTTCAGCGAGAGCTTCGGAAAACCGAGCGCGCCGCAGCGGGAAGGCTGGCCGGCGATTGCCACCCGAGACCACACGCTCATCCTTGCGCCAACGGGAACGGGGAAGACTCTAGCCGCATTTCTGTGGGAGCTCAACGAGCTGATTACGCGGGGAAGCAACGAGCCGCTTCCCAACGCCGTGCAGCTGCTCTACATCTCGCCGCTCAAGGCGCTGAACAACGACATCCAGCGCAATCTGGATCGTCCGCTCGCCGAGCTGAGGGATCGCTTCGCGAAAGCGGGGAAAGAGTTTCCAGAGATCCGGGTCGGCGTACGCACCGGCGACACTCCGCCGTCTGCACGTGCGCGGATGCTGCGCAAAGCGCCACACATTCTGATTACCACTCCAGAGTCGCTGAACATCATGCTCACCACGCTCAAGGGGCGCGGAATGTTCAGCGGCGTTCGTGCGGTGATAGTCGACGAAATCCACGCGATGGCAGGGACGAAGCGCGGGGCGCATCTCGCGCTGACGCTGGAGCGACTTGAGGCGTTGGTCGAGTCGCCGCCACAGCGTATCGGGCTCTCGGCGACGCAGAGGCCACTCGAGGAGGTCGCGCGTTTTCTGGGCGGCTGCGAGAGCGCGGGCGACGGCTCGCCGACCTTCCGACCTGTCACCATTGTCGATTGCGGCATGACGAAGGAGCTCGAGATCCACGTCGAATCTCCGGTCGCGGATCTGGGCAACGTCGGTGGGAGCATCTGGCCGGCGGTTGCGCCACTGGTGCTCAACCATATCAAGGCTTCGCGGACGACGCTGGTGTTCGTCAACAACCGGGCGCAGGCGGAGAAGATCGCGGCGCGGGTCAACAA
>DATFGW010000182.1:0-21758 GCA_035249045.1 Gemmatimonadaceae bacterium
CTGATTGGAGCCGCAGATACATGTCGCCGAGGTCGACGGTGTCGCCGATGCCGAGGAATTTCACGATTGCTTCCCGGCCGCCTGCGTAATCTCGCCGTGGAGCATGGCGCGGAGTCTCAGCTCCGCCCAGCGATCGAGAACCGAGCAATGGATGGGAAAGGGGCCCGCACCATCCGTCCACCGCGACAGCGCATCTACACCGTCACGTGCGAAATCCTTGCAGAGTTGCTGAACGATCGCGGCCGCGCCGGCGTTGCGATTGATACTCTCGACGCGTTCAGCCTCGCCGTTTACAGCGGCGTCTTCCCCGCGAGCGACCGGGTTGTCGTTTGCAATGTCCGCGCGCCGCGCAAAGGCGCCGGCGAGCAGCAGATATCCGAACCGCGCGCACCCGTCGGACGCGAGCACTGACAGCGTGTCCGGGTTCTCGTTGATGTAGCAGTCACCGAGCTCGCGTAGATACGAGTGCACCGATCCGGAGTACTCGCCGTCGGAGATCGCCGTCACGTACAGCCTGCGCAGATCGTAACCCGTCGCGTCGGCGGCGGCCATCACCCGCCCGGGGTCGGCAAGGCTGCACCACGACAGCGCGAGCGCTGCGGGTTGGATTTCGCGCGCGAGCTCGAGCGCGCGCAGAAGGTGCGCGGTGCCGTGCGGTCCGGCGCCTGCCTCGATCTGCATGCACATCCCGGGCGGCTCCGGAACGTACGGTGGATTGCACACCAGCAGCTCGGGCCGCTCGGCCTTCAGCAACTCTACGGTTGCCGGTGCCCAGAGATCGGAGGTGACAAATCGCGCCCGCGATGCCAGCCCCAGCGATTCCGCGTTGTGACTCGCGATCGCCGCTGCCTCGCTATCAATGTCGAGTCCGAGCAGACGCGCCGAGGTGTCGGTGCGCAGGAGATGGAGTCCGACCAATCCGCTGCCCGATGTCAGCTCGGAGATCCGCAGGCCCGGGTTGTCGGACGAACCGAGCGTCGCCGAGAGAAGGCCGCGCGCGGCTTCCGCCGCGCAAACGCAAAGGAGCGTGTCCTCCGGGGAGAAGAACGCGCTGAACACGAAGGGCGGAACGAACGGCTCCAGCCGCCACGCCTCGTCAAGAAGTGACCCGACTGCCGAAAGGCTCATGTCTTGCAAACTGGGGACATCGCCGGATATGAATGCAAGCAGTGAACCGGCCGAAAAGCGAGTCGAGATGCCATGCTGAAGTCGATCGAGCTACCCGCTGTCGCCCTGGTCAGGCGCGCCCCGAGCGAGTCTCCGCCAACGGAGTCGCTCGCGGATAGTCTCAGCGTCCTACTCGATTCGCCCGATCTCGACGCCAGGCTCGATGGCGATGTGGGTCTCGAGGAACGACTCATCGCCGTCGCCAGAGATCTCGGCAACGCCGCGTACCCCGCGGATCGTACCACTGACCGTCGCACCGCGCCGTGGATCGACCACTCGGCGCGCTCCGATTTTCATCGCGCGCTGCTGGTGATCTATAAGCAGCACGTTCAGATCGCGCCCGGTGGCCGCAACGCCTACCAGTTCCATCCGTTCGTGTGTCGATTGATGCGCGAGCTGGAACGGCCGTGGGAAGCCGAGCTCCTTCGCCGCGTTCACGCGCAATCCCGCGTTACGCCCGACGATCTCCCCAGCGATGGAAAGGAATTCGCGCGCTGGTACCAGCTCGCCGCGTTCAGTCATCTGCTCTACGAGCACGAGCTCTATGCGTTCCTCGCCTCGGAGGCGACGCGCGCGCAGCTCGAGTGGTTCCTGCGGATGGAGTGCGCCGGCGAAGCCGCCTTCGACGATCTCGTCGCGCTCGCGCAGGTGGGCACGCGCGGCGAGGTGAAGATGGAAATGGCGAGCAACTATTGGGATGAGATGGGGCGAGGCCGGCACCAGGCCGTCCACACCCATCTATTCCACCAGCTTATCGACGATCTCGGAATTTCGGCGCCCGACGCCAGCGAACTGCCGTGGGAAGTTCTGTCCGGAATCAACTTGATGATCTGGAGCTGCATCCACCGTCGCAACGTCTTCCGCGCGCAGGGAGTGCTCGGCGCCGTGGAGCTGCTCGCCCCCCAACGCTGCACCCGCGTCGTCCACGGCGCGATGCGCCTCGGAATCCGGAAGAAGACCGTCGTCTATTACGGCGCCCACGCGATCATCGATGTCGGACACGCTGAGGGCTGGCTTTCGCACGTCATCGAAGCCCAGGTTCGGGAGTTTCCGGAATCCAGAGTCGGGATCGCGGAGGGCTTGCTGGCCCGGGCGGACGCGAGTCTCGATTACTTCGATTACTGCTTGATGGCGGGAAGGACTGAACGGAAGGTTTCTTCTCGAGTTCAGGGATAACGCGTTCCGGGTTGCGGGTAGCACGGGTACCGGTTGCCCGTAAACTGCGTTTGCGACGTGTCGGCGCGCGCGTACGGTAAAATCAAATGCTCTTCCCATAAGCCCCGCTGACACGTCGACAACGTGGTTCACCGGCAACCGGCCACGGTGCTACCGGCAACCCGGAACGCGTTATCCGTAGATGCGAATTGATCCTATCATGAATCACCGCGATCAATCCTTCCGTAGGGTCAAGTAGGTCTCTCCGCGCCAGATGTTTACGAGAACAGCAGAGCTCGGGTACGCATTTGGCGGAGAAGGTGTATACCAGCAGCTAGGACCCGGACGCTGCCACGCGAGCTGGAGCCAGTCCGCGCGGCCGTCCACTGAGAGAGAGGTACCGTGGAGAAATCTTCCCCCTCGATCGACAGACTCGATCTCGTCGACGATCTGCGCATTTCCCAGAACGGCAACGGCACCACCAATGGCAACGGAACCGCCGCTCCCGCGGCGCCGCGCAGTGCCAGCCGAATCCCAACCGATCCTCTCCAGCAACGCTTCCCAACCCTGATCACACTCTGGGAAAAAACGCGCGAGCTCGGCAAAGGCGCGCGGGGGTGGTTCAGTCGACCGAAATCCAACGACGATCCCGACGGCAACGGCGTCTACGCCATCACGAAGAACACCAATTTCTGGTTCAATCGCGAGCTCTACGCGATCGAGCAGGACGCGCGACGTCTCGCCGCCGAATGGGCAGAGAAGGGACTGCCTCGTCACGACGTCGAGCGCGCCGCGTTCGAGCCGGAGCAGGTGCTCTCCATGAGATCCATGGAGCTGTACCGCCAGTGGCGCGACCGCGTGCAGATCAAGATGCAGGATGCGATTCAGTCGGGAAGCGCCGCGCTCAACGGCCACATCACCAAGTTCCGCGCGGCGATCTACGGTCTGGAATCCAACGACAACGATCGCCGCGCCGCCGAGCGCGAGATCGAGAACGCGACCCGTCTCGGCGAAGCCGACAAATCGAAGGTCGGCTACGATCGGATCTTCAAGAGCTCGGTTGGATTCTGGATTTTCGCCGGGATTCTCGCCGCCGCGGAATTCACCGCGAACTTCCCGGTGTTCCGTCTGCTGCTGCCGATGGACGCCACGCTCACCCAGCTCGCCGCCAGTCTCGGCGAAGCCGCCGAGAGCAACACGTGGCTGGCTGGTCCGCTGGTGGTGATGCAGGACATGCTGCTCCACTTCGAGGCGTTCGTCGTCGCGCTCGTCGCAGTGGTGATTCTCGTGCTGCTCGGAAAGACGGCTGGCTCTTCCGCGCGATCGATCGTAGCGTTCAGCGCCAAGGAAACGCCACTCGCCGCGACCAGCATCAGAAGTAATCGTCGGCAGAACCTGGCAGTGTTCATCGCCAGCGTCGCCGGCGTAGGGTTCGTCCTGCTGTTCATGTTCTCCGCGCGAGCGCAGATCGCGCAGACCGCCGCCGATCGAGTTCACGCCGACAGCGTCTCACTCCAGCAGGCGCGCGCAGCGGTCGCGGCGGCCGGCACCGATCTGTCGAAGACGGCGATCAGTGCCCAGCGCGAGATGGATGCGGCGCGAACTCTCCAGCAGCACACCGACGACGCGGCGTACGCCATCACCGTGCAGCGCGTCAATCGTGCGATTCTCTGGCTCAACCTTGGACTCGTCCTCGCCGCAATGACCCTCGGCTTCGTCTACAAGAAGGAGGAGCTGTCGGACAAACGAGGGGAGCATCCGATGCTGGCGTTGATGCGCAACAAGATTCGCCGCCTCGATTCCGACGCCATCAATCTCAAGCGCGCGGCAGTGTCGGCAGAAAACGCGGCCCAAAACGAGGTCGGACGCATCCATCACCTCGTGCAGTCGAATCCGTTGCGCGACTGGCGGGGCAAGCAGGAACGGCTGCAGAGCGTGATCCCGCTCTTCCGCGGTGAGAATGCGCGCCTGAGACGCATCGACCCTGCCAGCATCCTTGCGTTCAGGGAGCCGCTCCACATTCCGCTCCCCGAGCTCGACGAAGCGGTCGATCTGCGCACGCCGAGAGAATTGGATCAGCTGTTGAGCGAGCTGGCTGCGCTCAATCGCGAGTATGCCCGAGTGGTCGGATTCTCGTCGGCGGGCGTCGAGCCACTCACGGTCGCGGGGAGACAATCATGACCATCCGACTAGCGTCCATCATGTTCCTTGGTGCGGTTGCGGGCTGCAGTGGTGTCGATGGCAGCGTGCTGCCACACCAGGTGCATTCGTACGTCGTTGGAATCGACATCTCGGGAAGTCGCACTCCGGCGGAGCTAGCCGAATCGAAGAAGCTGTTGAATTCGCTGATCGACAACCTCGAGCTCGGCGACCGCCTGACGCTCGTCGAGATGTACCAAGGCGGGAAGGAGCCGGCGCGCCAATGGTCGGACAGCACCCGAACTCCGCGGCGGCCCGGCAAAGTCGGGCCATCGGAGCAGCGACGCCTCGAGGATTTCAAGAACATCGCGCGCATTCAGGCACGAGTGCTGTTCGATTCGACACGCGCCAAACACATTCAGACGACCGACATCTTCGGCACTCTGGTGCGCGCGGCGGATTACGCGCGGCCGGCGCATGGGACGATCAGGACGCTTCTGCTCCTGTCGGACATGATCAACGAGACTCCCGACGTGACGATGACATCGCGGAGCTCGATCCCTGCGGACACCTGGATCAAGCACCTGGCGGCGCAGCGCCGCATCCCACAGCTGCCGGGAGTGTGCGTCGTCGTGTCGGGCGCGGACGTCAGCAGCGCGCGGGGCGCGGCGATCCGCGATTTCTGGGAGAAGTATTTCGCCGCGGCCGGCGCGCAGCTGCCGCCGGAGAACTACCGCAACATGATCTCCAACGCGTCGGAGGTCGGCTGCGGCTCGTGACGCTACTCGCTGCAGCTCACTTCGGTGTGCTGTAGCTGAACGATCTTCGCATCCGTCTTCGACGGATTGGCGACCACCAGCACGTAGTGTCCGGCGTCGTTGATGCGGACGTCGAACGGAATGGTGCTCCGCTCCCCGCTCTCGAAGTAGCTCTGCGCCCAGCGGCCCTGCGACCAGTCGTTGTACGCCGAGTCGGTCATGATCAGCAGATTGATCTTGCCGTCGCCGCCCGAGAGCGCGGCGACCTGGCCGGAGAAAACGCAGGTGCTGGCGAGCGGCGAGATCGTCCAGCCCCAGCGCCGTGACTGGCCGGGACGGATGGTGACTCGCGCGGTGTCTCCGATCGTCGTCGTCTGGCCGCTGGGGAACGGATCGGCGGCAGGCTTTGGCGGCGGCGCCGGCGCTTCGCACTTGATCGGATCGGGCAGATGATAGGTGCACTGCGTGCGCGTCAGGGCGTGCGTCGCGGTGGCCGTCCACATCTCTCCGTTCGCGCTTCCGCCGCTGACTTTGATCGTCACGTTTTTCGACGGCGAGAACCCATACAGGGGTCGCGCCGCGTCCACCGTGCCGGCGAAGTACGAGTTCCTGTCGACGAAATACGCTTCTTCCGCGGTTGCAAACTGTCTCAGGTCAGTCTTCATCGCCGAGATGTATCCGCGCTGCGCCTCTTCGGCGTGCTGCGCGTCGGGATCGTGCAAAGGAACCTGCGACATCGCGGAACTAGTGCCGAGCGCTGTCGCGACGGCGATCAGTGTGGGAACGAGGATTCTCATGAAGCGGAAGCGGGAAGCGGGAAGCGGGAAGCGGGATGCGGGATGCGCGAGGCGGAGACGTCCCGGCCCCACGCTTCGCACCCCTTATGGACTGCCGAGGTCGGCCTCAGGTATCGGGTTTACCCGCTTTAATGGCTGCCACCACGTGCGCCCGCATCGGAATTCTGAGTGGATGGTCGCCGTATTGCTCGGCGAGTCTACGGCTGACCGCCGCCTGGATGCTTTCGAGCTTGTCCGGTCCCCGTTCCATGATCAGATCAACGCAGGGATTGCCCCGGACCAGGCCGATTGCGGCATCTGCCGCGGAGGGGCTCTCGCCGGTCAGATCCACCGTGTCGATTCTGATTTCGTCGAAATCGGAGGCAGCGACGACGTTTCGGATCTCCTCGACATCATGGAATCCGAACGGGACCTGGTAAAACGCAGGGGGATCGATCCTGAAAGTCTCGCCGATCACGGTGTGCGCAATTCGTCCATGCGGATTCTCGTCGAGCGAGCCCCAGAGATTGATCAATAGATGGCCGCCCGGTCTCAGGACCCGGTGAAATTCCCTTAGCCCCTTTTCCTTGTCAGGGAAGAACATCACCCCGAACTGGCACACGACCGCATCGAAGCTGTCTGTCTCGAATGGCAAGTCGAGTGCGTCCGCCTGTCGCCAAGTCATCCTGGAATCGGCAGCGACTTTTTTTCGCGCGACCTCGAGCATCGGCTCGTTGAGATCCGTTGCGGTCAGTGGAGTGCTTTTCGGTAGCGCGGAAAGCAACTGACGAGTGAGAATCCCGGTTCCGCTCGCAATCTCCAATACGGAGCGCGGCTTGAGCCTCGCCACGCGCGCGGCGAGATCCGCTGCGTATGGCTCGAAAAGCAGCGGGCCGAGATAGCGATCGTAGATCTCGGGTATGTCACCCCGGAAGCGGACGTCCGACGCCGAGACCGATTTGCGAGACTCAGTCATGTCCTACTCCTCTGTCTGTTTGCGTGGGTCTCGCCCCTCACCGTTGTCGAGCGCGACGTAAACCGCCGCCGCGATTACGAGCAATCCGCCGATCAGTCCGAATGGGCCGAGCACGTCGTGCAGGATCATGACGCCGAGGACGGCGCCGACGACGGGCTCGAGATTGAGAAAGACGCCCGCCTGCGACGCGGGTACCTGCGCAAGGCCCCAATTCCAGAGATAGGTCGTGATGGTGGTGGCGAGCAGACCCATCGCCGCGACCGAAATCCAGGTCAGCGCAGTGAGTCTCACCGGCAACGCGCCCTCGGTCGCGAAAACCCAGATCGCCAGCATCGGTGTGCCGGCGGTCATGACATACGCACTTGCGGTGACCGGAGATTGCCGGCCGGATGTCATCAGCTTCTGAACGAGAAGGATCCACGCGACGGCTGCGATCAGAGACGCCGCGACCAGCAGATCGCCCGCCAGGGTTGCCTGGGATCCGGCCTCACCACTCGACGCCCCAAACGCTATCAATGCCGCGCCGATCGTCGATGCGACCAGCGCGATCCATCGTTTGAGCGTTACGTGCTCGTGGGTGAAAAGCGCCGAGCCAGCGGCTAAAAGCACTGGCAGCGCGCCAACCATCAGCGACGCGTGCGATACTGTCGTGCGCGCGAGTCCCGCGAACTGGATCAGGAACTGAATCGGGACGCCTATCAACGCCGCCGCGAGGATGAGCGCGATGTCCTGGCGCTGTGGGCGCGTTGCCGGATTGCGCAGCCCGCGCCAGACACCCGGCGCAAATCCCAGCGACGCGAACAGAAATCGGTAGAGCACCATCTGCCCCACCGTCAGCTCGGCGAACGCCCATTTGCCGAAGAGGAAGCCCGTTCCCCATAGGCAGCCCGCTACTCCGAGTGCGGCGAATGCCCTCGCGCGGTTCGCGGCGTCTGGTGATGTGTCGCTAGCGGGCACCCCTAGTCCAAAAGTCGGCAGTCGGGAGACTGGACAGCTGGGAGTCTTTCAGCTGTCATACTGGTGAGCCGACAGCCTCGCGTTTCCTGTGGACGCCAAGAGCGACAGACTGAGGCGCTCCGAGCTGTCCAGTCTCCAGACTGCCGACTTTTGGACTAGGGGTGCCAGCCGCAGCGCCCACGCGCCGAATGTGCCAACCCCGTCACCGTGGAGCCCCAAGATTGATCTGGAACGGCCCGTTCCCGCTCACCTGCACAACTGTCGGGCCGATAGCGTGCAGAAAATGCGGCTGCCGTGCGGGCATGAAGACGTAATCGCCGGCGGTGAAGGCATGTGCATTCGCCATGTCGACCGTGTTGCCCATCCCGAAGTGGCCCGCGCCGGAGATCACCGTGACCGTCTCGGCGGTCGGATGCCAGTGAAGCGGAACCATGTAGCCGTCGGGGAAGCTCAGACGCAGCGCGAACTGGCCGGGTTTCGACGGATCGCCCGAAAGCACGGCCACCTTCGCGCCGGGCGCAAATCCCGGGGAATTGAAGTCGTGCCAGTCGAGCGCGCTCCCGCTCTGCGCGATGAAATTCGTCCCTTCGGGAGGCGCCGCCGCGGGCGCGGGCATGCTGCTCACCGGCGCGTCGAGTGCGACGCGCCACTTTCCGTTCACCTTGTGCCAGATGGTGACGTAAGTGCCGGAGTCGCCTTCCTTTCCGTTAGGGGTGTCGTACGAATCGGTGTAGGTCCCGTACTCGGTCGCCACGGTGGGACTGGCGACGTCGATCTTCTGCGGCACCCAGTGCATGCTCAGGTTGGGAAGCTTGACGATCTCGCTCCAGCCGGCGCGGATGCCTTCGGATCCTTTGACGACAGGACTGTTCGCGAACATCAGCACCGCGTCGGAAGTGTGCAGCGCCACGATGCTGTCCACCTGCTGCGCCGCGATGTAGCGCTGCCACGCGTCGGACGCTGCCCTCACCGCCCGCTCCTCCCGCGACTGACCGAGCGCAATGTTGGCGAGAGTGGTGGCCATGACGACGGCCATCAAAAGGATGAGCGCGAAGTCTCTGATCGTACGCTTCATGGTGCCTCCTCGCGGGTGGGGACCGAGTTCATGCGACGGGCAGGATAGGTTCTCGCGGAAGGAACGTCAAGTTGCGGATCGAGGACTAGGACTAACGGCATCGACGATCGCGGATTGATCGAGGATCCAGTACTCGGACTACCGAGGACTTGAACTATCAAGAGCGTTCTCGATGGTCGGCGTCCTCGGTTCTCAATCAGTCCGCGATTGTCGATGCCGTTAGTCCGAGTACTAAATCCCCCCGATATTATCGCCGGACTACCGCCTCCAGTCCCGGATCCTTCCCCTCGACATAGTCCGCAAACGTCAACGGCGCCTTTATCTGCGGCTCGATCATCATCCGCTTGTCACGGGAATCCAGGTATTGATGCCAGAGCGTCGAGACACGCACCGTGACCTTGCTGTTGGGTAGCACAATCCGGTACGAGTCGCCGAAATGGTTCCCATGGGACGCGGTCGGCTCGCCGACGAAAATGGCGGTGGTGTATTTCATCAACTCCGTCACCAGCATCTGCGCCGCCGACCAGGTGCGGCGGCCGGTCAGGACGTAGAAATGTCCCGGCGTGTCGTACTTCGATTTGATGATCGGCAGCATGATCTGCTTGTTGAAATCGCCGTTGCCGCCACCGTTCAGTCGCAAATCGAGAATGAGCTTGTCGGCACCCGCCGAGTCTGCCGAATGGATCGCCCGCGCCATGAAGGTGCGCAGCGAATCACCCCGCTTTTGCTGGATCGTGTTGATTTGCACGTAGAGAGCGCGGGAGTCGGGCAGGTACTTGAACCAGTAAATGTTGCCCGGGTCGCTCAGCCAAAGGGGCGTCGCTGCCTTGTCGCGCGCATCGACCCAGCCCTCACGCTTATTCCAGCTGCGGTCGGCGTCGCCGGTCAGCATCGGAAATAATCCGGCTGGCGAAAGCACCATTGTGCGCTGCTTGCCGGCGAAATCGAGCGTGAAGCGAATGCGCTGCATGTCATTCGTGACTCCGATTGCCTGCAGAATCTCCGGCATCACCATGAAGAAAGGCGTAAACGCGCGCACTCCCATCTCGTTGTCGCGACTGATGAGTGGTCGAATCCGCGCGGCCACCGAATCCACGGATATGCCGTTGATCGCCACGACGCGGCCACCGAGCAGATTGGAGTGAGCGGAGTCCGCCGCTCGCACGAGGAGACCTTCCGGAAACCAGTACAGCGCAATCGGCAGCGTGTGAAACGCGATCACACTGTCGCGCCACGGTCCGGCACTGGAGTGTCCATCGCCGACCATCGCATCGAGCTTCTGCAGCTCGACGATCACCTGATGCCGCGCCAACGACGGTAGACGCGTGCTGATCGAGTTGAGCGCGCTGTCGAACTGCGCCGGCGTCATATCGTGAAAGAGATTGGCATGGTGCGCCGGCATTTCTTTCCTCAACACCGCCAGATCCTCCCTCCACCGCCGCACCTCGGCGCTGTCGAGGTGATCCACCCCCTGTGCGCGCAAAGGCGCCGCGACAAACCCCACCACTATAGAGAAGACAACGACCGACGGACGCACGAAATCCCCCGCTGTTGAGCGAATAGAGTACTTCTTCGACAACGCCTCCTCCCCAAAGCGTTTGAACCTGCCGCCCCTCAGCCTGGCCTCAATCCTCAATCAGTCCGCGATCGTCGATGCCGTTGGTCCGGGTACTCGGTCTCTACCTTTCCTCCGCACTCTCGCGGCGTAGAATTGTGCAACAACCCCGGAGGTCAAATGTCAGCCGCTTCAAGACTCCTCCTCATCCTCAGTTCCATCGTCCTCACGACCGCGTGCGGCAAGAGCGCCGCTCCTACCGCGGATTCCGCCGGCTCCCCGGCCGCTGGAGCTGCCTTCGACGAGAATGCCGCACGCGCGCAGATCATCGCCGCCGATTCCGCGTTCGTCCGCGCCATCACCTCGAAGAATGTCGATTCCCTCATGATCTACTACGATCCGAGCGTCGTCTCCCTCGGCAAAACGGTCGTCAGCGGCACAACGGATCTCAGGCGCAGCTACACCGACGCCGTCAAGAATCCGCCCAGCAATATCGACTTCCAGAGCGGCGGCGTGAATTTCTCCAACGACCATTCGATGGCCTGGGACTACGGCACCGTCACCCAAACTTCCAGCGTCAACGGCAAACCCGTTCGGTCGAGCGGAACCTACCTCAACGTCTGGAAGAACGTCGGCGGACAGTGGAAGATCGTCGCCGAGATCAGCACTTGACGGCGGCGGGGATTATTTTGCGACAATAACACTTCCACTGAGCGACAATGCCGAATACTTCTGCGAAGCCAAAGAGCCAGGCCGCAAGCAGGGAAAGTCCCTTCACCGTGCTGTTCCCGGATTTCGATTCCGAGATGGCGGCTACGAGGCGAATGCTCGAGCGCGTCCCGAACGGCAAGAACGACTGGCGGCCACACGCGAAATCACGAACCCTCGGCGAGCTCGCCAGCCACATCGCACAATTGCCGGGACTCGGCATCGCCATGGTGACGGCCGACGAGCTCGACTTCCTCGCGCCGCGGCCGCCGGAGCCGCCGGCCGTCACCACCGCCGACCGGGTGAAACGATTTGACGAGCTGAGTGCGCACCTGCGAGGATTGTTGCAGCAGATGACAAAGGAGCAGGGGGCCCGGGACTGGACGCTTCGCTCCGGAGACCGGATCTTCGCAAAATCTCCGCGGACGACCACTCTCCGTACTGCATTTCTTACCCACACCGCGCACCACCGCGCCCAGCTCGGCGTTTACCTGCGACTGCTCGACGTCGCGGTACCGTGGACCTATGGTGGCTCCGCCGACGAAGCCCCGCCGATGTGAGACTTCCACCGTGAGGGTCCGGGCATCCCGCCGGGCGCTGCACCGGGCTCTCCTGGTGGGACTGGTTATCGCGTCCAGTGCTCCGGCCGGGGCGCAGAGCCGCGATTTGGAGCACGGTGAAAAGATCCGATTCTCCATCGGCTCGCGCACCGTGCTACACGAGGCGCGACTCGATTGGGCGACGAAGGATTCGGCGGTCTTGGAGAGCTGCGCGACGTGCGACCGTCTCCGCTACGGCCGTGACGAGCTGCATTATCTCGAGGTGTGGCGCGGGTCCTCAGCGGGACGTCGCGCCTTGCGGGGCTTCGGCATCGGCGGCGCCGTCGGATTGGGTATAGCCGGCATCGGTGGTGCGACCTGCCGAGGTACTGCCGACAAGTGTGAAGGCTGGTTCCCCATGCTGGGGATTCTCGGCTTCGGCGCCGGATTGATCGGTGGCCTCATCGGATACCTGACCGCGGGGTCGTGGCAGCCAGTCGACTGACTGCGCGCGAAGCCGGAGCTGCTCGTCGCCTATTGAAGGAATCGCGCGACGACCACCGAGCCGGTGAAGCGATCGTAGGTCATCGACGTCGGCCTGCCATCAGCGTCGCGTATGATCTTCACCGGTTCCCAGTACGCGCGGTCGATAAGGTTATCGCGATCGACCGGAATCAGCGGTGTCAGATCGCCGGATGGCCAGCGTAGGAACATCTCGTTGCCTTTCTTCTCGAAGGTCAGCGTCGCGTTCGGCTGATAGAAATCGGGCCCGAAGTGAAACTGCATCGCCGCAATGTCGAGCGAGTCGGCCGGGAGGAGCGGCACTTTCAGGGCGAGCGGTTTGTACGGGAGGTCCAGTGCAATCGCGGCGACATCGTAGGCGATGTCACTGGCCACCGAAGAGTAGATGTTGCTGAACGCCACCACCGTAAGATCTTCGCGCGGCAGGTAGATGATGTGCGACGCGAATCCCGGTGAGCGTCCACTCAGCGTGAAGGCGAACTGCCCGAAGCGGCCGTTGGGCCGGCGAAACCAGCCGTAGCCTACCGGCGTGCCGGCTGTATCGACGACCAGCGACCGCGTCGCCGGGCCGAGCAGCTTGCCGTGAAAGAGTGCTTCGACGAACCGGGCTTCGTCGCGTGCGGTCGTGCACGCCGATGCGTTTCCGGCCTTCGCTGTCCAGAAAATCCTTTGCGCGGTCGTGATGCCCGTCACGCCCGCCGGCGCGTACCCGTGCGCCGCATCACTGCCACAGCTTCCCGCGTCGTCGTCGACAGCGGATCCCGACATTTCCGCCGGGACGAACAACAGCTGCTGCATCGCCTGCGGAAAGGTGCGGCCGGTTTTGCGCTCGAGAATCAGCGCCAGGAGGTTGAACGCCGAATGCTCCTCGTGCACATACTTGCTTCCCGGCTCGAACAGAAGGGTATCCTTGGCTACGAACGCGACGAGGCTTTCCGGCGTTTGCCGTTGTTGCAGAATCTGGGCGTAGTCTGCCCGGGCGTTGACGTCGGAGATTCCCGATCGTTGCTCGAGAAGATTTCTGATGGTGATCCGATCGCCGCTGCGTACTGACGGGACGATTTCGCTGACCTTTGTGTCGAGAGAGAGCTTGCCCTGATCGATCAGGCGCAGCACGGCCGCCGAAGTCAGCTGCATCGACAGCGAAGCGATGTGAAAGCGAGTGCGAGGCGTAACGGCGACGTGGTTCTCGCGATCGGCTTCGCCGAAACTTCGTTCGTAGATGGTCTTGCCACCGCGCCGAACGAGTACCTGGCCCGAGAAGTTCTTGGTGGCGACGTAAGGCGCGACGTAGGCATCGATTTCCCGATAGACTCCGGGCCGCTGAGAGGCCGCGACGTGAGTGAGCGCGCAGCTCGCAAACACCACCAGCAACGTTTTCCGCGCAGTTCGCTTGACCATCATGATCCGTGTGGAGGGTAAAGGTTCGACACTTCGGGACGCCCCTCCGTTTGTGGCAGAAATAAAAATGGCGGCCGGAAATCCGGCCGCCATTCCTATTCGAGACCCGAATGCCTAGTTAAGCTGGCAGCCGAGGTTGTTGTTCGAGTCCAGCTGCGACGCGAGAGTGATGATGGTATCGCGATTGCCGCTGGCCAGAGCGTTGTTCACCGCAGTCACGATCGCAGAGGCGGTCAGCGGGTAGTTCATTCCGTATCTGGCATTCAGCTCCGCCGCAATCCCCGCCCGCAGCAGAATTTGTGCGGCCCCGCTCAGGTCGGATCCCCCCTGGAATGAAAGTCCATCGACGAGTTTATAGGCCGACAGCTTCTTGCCATTCAGAGAGTAGAGCGACGCCTTGGAGAAGACACTGCTGACAAGATCGGTCGGCTTGAGACCGGTCGAAACCCACGAATCGAAATGCTGGGTCTGCTTCCAGTAGCCGGGCGTGCAGCCGTTGCCCTGGGGCGGATAGACGCAAGGCAGCGGTCCGCCAAAGTTCGACGCATTCTGGTCTTCGCACACCGGCGGAGGCGGCGGAGCGCTCGTCGACGTTGTCGCTGCGGCGACAAGATAATTGTTGCCCGCGCCACCGTTGCCGACCTCGAAGCGCAGGTACTTGATGGCGGGATCGGTCACTGGAAGGGTGATCGCAGGTGCCGCGTCAGAGCCGACGCCCGCCGCGAACGGTGACCAGGTCGTGCCATCGGTCGAGGACGAGACCTTGTAGGCCTCGAGACTCTGCACCGACGTCACCATCACGCTGGTGACGACCGTTCCAGCGGACAGACCGGTGAAATCGAGTATCATCGACGGGTAGTGACCGTTGCCATCGCTGTCCCCGATCTCGTCTTCGCCGGTGGTGGTGCACTCGTCGGCCGCGCCGGCGGGCTTGAAGCAGAAACCGAGGCCCTTCTCTTCGTCACCCAGGGCCTCGTCAATGCCTTTGGAGTACAGCTCGATGAGTCCAGGGCTGGGGAGGGTTTGCTCCATCGAGGCGACGATGGCGCCAGCGGTCGGATCTGTAAATGTATGCGACGTGCCGATCTCGACATCCGAGCTTACGCCAGAACGCGCAACGAAGTCCCAAACCGTAACCGTGGGCACGACGTCGGCGACCGCCGTAGAGGGAACCTTGAGCGAGCTGGGCGCGGTAGGACCACTCTCGCTACAAGCAAGGGCAAACACCGCGCTGAGGGCGACCGCGGCAGTCGCGAGTCTCGAGGTAAAACCATACTTCATTTGTGGATCTCCAAAAGGGTGGTAGATGCGCCCCCGGTTGGCAAACGCCATGCTTTCATTTGGCACGCTGCGAGAGCCTAAACATTTATCTTCGCGCGTCATTGTTGAGCTCAGCCGACAGAAGGTGATGCATCTCACAACATCCATCGCGCCGGGAATCCGGTAGTCGAGTCGTCAAGCCAGGCAATTCCATGGCGCCCCTGCAATCGTCCGACTGATGTTTCGCGCCTTTTTTTCTCGGCGACCGTACGTGTTTTCACGTAGTGACAGCACCTTGCGTCGGCACGGTCGATGCTCGGATTCCGGGCATGATCGAACAACAAGTAGCAGTCAGCACATCCGACGGCGTCGCCGACGCCCTGCTGGTGCGACCCGACAGCAAAGATCCGATTCCCGCCGTCATTAACCTCACCGATGGCCTCGGCTTCCGGCCTGCGTTCGCCGACCAGTCGAAGCGCATCGCCGAGCACGGCTACGTTGTGCTCACCCCCAATATCTTTTACCGAACTTCGAAGGTGCCGGTGTTTCCGTTCACCCCGGACTTTCAGTCGGAGCAGACGCGGCAGCGATTCCGCGAACTGACCGGCCCGCTGACGCCCGACGCGATGGAGCGCGATGCGTCGGCGTACGTCGATTTTCTCGCTGGCAAACCGTTCGTCAGCAAAGGCCCGATGGGCGTCGTCGGATTCTGTTTCGCAGGCCAGTTCGCGCTGCGTGTCGCCGCCGCGCGACCCGATCGGATCGCCGCTGCCGCTTCGTTCCACGGCGGCGGATTGTTCACCGATGCGGAGACAAGCCCCCACCGCGTGCTGCCGCGCGTAAAGGCACGGCTTTATTTCGGCCACGCCTCCAACGATCAGGGAATGAACGCCGAGGCGATCGAGAAGTTCGAGAACGCGCTCACGGATTGGACCGGTCAATTCGAGAGCGAGACCTACTCGGCGCGCCACGGCTGGATGATTCCCGGCCGCGAGGTCTATGATCCGGAGAATTCCAGGCGCGGGTTCCAGAAGCTGATCGAGCTGCTCGACGACTCGCTCAAGTCGTCGGTGGGCGTGTGAGCACCGACAAGAGCGGAATGTTGGGATGAGCTCCGTGACCTGTAGGCGACGAGCCCGCAGTCTCCCGCCGGCCAGCCCCCAGCCGCCCGCCGGTCGTCTTCAGTTGCAGTTTATTTTCTGATTGCACCTTTAACGTCGGCGCAGGATATTCTGGACCGCGGCCAGTCCAGACCGCGTACTTTTTCGTCCCCATGGCCGACGCGACCCGCCCCGACATCGGGAAGTACCACATCATCGAGCTCGTTGGCGAGGGCGCGATGGGCGTCGTCTATCGCGCCAACGATTCGGTGCTCGACCGCACCGTCGCGATCAAGGTCATGAACGAGTCGATCGCGCGGCAGGAAGATCTGCGCAAGCGATTTCTCCACGAAGCCCAGGCAGCTGCATCGCTCCAGCACCCAAACGTCGTCAGCATCTACGATCTGGGCGAAGTCGACGGGCACATGTTCATCGCGATGGAATTCGTCGATGGCGTCGATCTCGAGAAGTTGCTCGAGCTCGGCCAGCCGCTGTCGCTCCAGGCGAAGCTCGACATCATCATCGACGTGTTGACGGGCCTGACCTTCGCGCACAAGCGCGGCATCGTGCACCGCGACATCAAGCCAGCCAACATCCGCGTCACCGAGGATGGCCGCGCCAAGATCATGGACTTCGGAGTCGCGCACCTCGCGTCCTCCAGCATGACGAGCACCGGCTCCTTCCTCGGCACGCCGAGCTACATGGCGCCCGAGCAGATAACGGAAGGGAAGACGACGCCGCAGACCGACCTCTTCGCAGTCGGTGGTGTGCTGTATCAGCTGCTGACGCAGATGAAGCCGTTCGAGGCGCCGACGCTGCAGAACCTCTTCTTCCGGATCATCACGGAGAAGCCGAAACCGGTGAGCGAGCTGATGCCGGGACTGCCGCCCGCGCTCGACCGCATCGTCGCCAAGGCGATGGCGAAGGAGCCCTCCGATCGCTACGCGACGGCGTTGGAGATGGCGAACGAGCTGAGTGCGGTGCGTGCAAAACTGAGTGGACCGGCGTATCCCGAGTCGGTGTCGCTCACCGCATCGGTGTCGGGCGCGCTGGAGATGGCCCGCAAGAAACAGAGCCGAACGCGATCGCTCGCCTATGCAGTCGGCGGCGCGGTTGCGGCGATCGTGCTCCTGGTTGGCTGGTCGCTGATCGCCAAGGCCCGTGCTCTACAGAACGCCGTAGCCGAGCAAAGCGCGCCGCCAGCGAGCTTTGCTCCGGCGCAGACGACGACTACTCCGCCGGCGAACCTGACTGAGAATCATGGCGGAGGCGCAACGGCACCGACGACTTCGACTGGTGTCGGGTCCCCGCCCGCAGCCCCGGCCCCGACGCCGCAGAAGTCGGCCGTCGCCAAGGAGTCGCCGGCGACGAAGACAGTCCGAACGGTGACACCACCCAAGACCCCGCCCAAGACGACTATATCGAGGACGCCCCAACAGAACGTCGCGTCGCGTTCGAGTGGACCGGTCACGACGGCGGCGCCGTCCACGACGCTGCAGACGACGGCCCAGGCTCCGCTACAGAACCCGGTCGTGCAGCAACAGCTCCCGACACTGCCCCCAGTGGTCCAGCATCCGGTGGAGACCAAGCAGCAGGACGTCGCACCGCCGCCCGCCCCGCCGAGTCCGGCGACGCGCGACGACATCGCGCCGATCGTCGAAGCCTACGCCCGCGCCATCGAGTCACGGGACATCGGCGCGATTCGCCGCGTTTATCCCGGCTTGACCTCGACGCAGCAACAGCGATGGGAGACATTCTTCCAGTCGGCGCGTAGCATCAACGTCACGCTACGGATCGCGAGCTTCGATGGCTCTCCGACGGGCGCCGAGGCGAGGTTGGCGGGTAGCTACGAGTTTGTGAACGCAGATGGGAGGACGGAACGGCAGCCGGACACGATCACGGCGTCGTTCAGGAAGGAAGGCGGGAACTGGAGGTTGGTGGCGGTCCACTAGAACGTGTACTCGATGCCAGCCGTGTAAACGAGATTCGGTCTCAGCCCTCCCCGATTCAACGGAAACAACGTGTTCAGGACGATCGTGGTATTCCGCGCCGGCGTCATCTTGAAGCCGAACGACCCACTCACCACGTCGTCGCGGATCGCCGGAATGTTCGTTGGGTTCAGCGTCCGGCGGAACGGCGCTTCGTAGGTGACGATGCCCGGCAACGGCAGCTTGCTGTCGCCCACCTGAAGCTCCGTCACCAGATCCGCGGCCAGCGTGAACAGGTCCGACATCCGGTGATCGAACCCGACCGTGCCGAGCACGGCGTCGTTCTGCTCGTTGCCCGCGTGGTGGAGATAACCAGCGTTGAGGTGCGGTGAGAAATCTCCCATTCGAGAATTCAGAATTATCAGCGCGCGCCCGGCGAATCTCCCGGCGCCGAGCAGGTCTTCCTTGCTGCCCGTCGGAAACCTTCCGTCGAGCAGGACCGCGAAGCTCGCGTCGGGCGTCTGTCGCATGTTCAGCTTGAGTCGCAGCGCAACATCGCCAAGCCCGGCCGCCGAGCCGAGACTCTGGCGGTGCGCAGTGAGCACCGGATTGTCCGGAGTGCCCGCGAAATAGTGCGCGACGGTCGTCCCCCCGAAGGGCTCGATCTGCGCGTCACTCTCGCCAGTGAAATTGGCCTGGACGATCGGCACGACCAGCCCGAAGTCGAAGCGATCGGTGACGCCGTAGGTGATGTACATCGACGTCACCCGTACATCGAGATCCATCGACAGATGGAAAGCCATCGCGTCGTTCTCGAGCACGGGCACGCCGTAGAGACTGCAATCCGCGCCGAATTGAGTGTCGCAGCCCGGGAAATCGACATTCTGATGCGTGAATGTCAGATCGATGTTGTGCATGTCGACGCCGCGGAGCGTCGCGAACCGGAACCCCGTCCTGCTGATTCCCGCCAGCACTCGTCCGCGGCCGAGCGTCTGTGCGCGCTCGGCGAAGATCGGGCCCGCCGATGTCGAAGTCTTGACCGGGACCCCGCCCTCGAACCGGAAAGTCTCACCGCCGCTCGTGGACCCGATCGGGATCCGGCCGATGCTCGAGCCGAGGGCATCGGTGATGAACGCGATCAATGCGCCGTTCTCGGCGTTGGACGCGGGGATGAAGTGAAGTCCGTGCACCTGGAGTGATGCCGGGTTGTTGGGATCGCCCGATCCCGCCAGGAACAGCGGCTCCTCACCCGGTCCGAAGATGAATAGATCGGAGATCCGATCGCGAAGATGTTGGGCTGTTGCGGGCGAAGGCGTTGCGAATGCGGTGAGCGCAATCGCTGCGATGATGCGGAGGCGGACGGCACGGCTGGGCATACCACTCCGGGAATGGGGGGGCGGCAAAATCATATGCGTTATCGGCTGCGGCGGCAAACCCGCGGCGCGAAGCTGTCGATTTGCTTACGCGCTGCGCCCGAATCTATTTTGGCTGCGTGACTACCCGTCCCCTGGTGACCGTGCCGATTGCCGCGATGTTGTGGGGGCGCGTCGCGTTGACCCTCGCCGCGGCGGCTGCGTTGCCCACGTCGGCGTTCGCACAATCACTCCAACAGGTTGCCGACTCCTCGCCGTTCCGCCCGCTCGTCTTGCCGACGCCGACCGGCGTCCGCAGCGCGTCAGGAAGGCCCGGGCCGAAGTACTGGCAGCAGCGCGCCGATTATCGCATCACCGCGATTCTGGATTCGGCCCGCAACGAGCTTCGCGGCCAGGAGACGATTCGTTATGTGAATCACTCCCCGGATTCGCTGCCGTACGTCTGGATGTTCGTCGAGCAGAACCTCTGCGCGCCTAACAGCATCACCAACCAGCTCAATCAACCGCCGCTCGTCTTCCTCGGAACGAGCTTCGACTTCTCGTGTCAGGGCTTCAAGGGCGGTGGCAATCTCGAGTCGCTGCGCGTGAATGGCGTCGACGCCAAACGCACCGTTTATGGGACGACGATGCGCGTGGACCTCGCTCGGCCGCTCGCGCCCGGGGCGGCGATCGACATCGAAGCGAAGTGGCACTTCAACGTTCCGCCCCAGGGCGGCGGACGGATGGGACACGACGGCCCGCTCTATGAAATGGCGCAGTGGTACCCGCGCATGGTGGTGTACGATGACGTGCGCGGCTGGAACCACGAGCCGTACATCGGCGCCGGCGAGTTTTACCTCGAGTACGGAGACTTCGACGTCTCGCTGACGGTGCCCGCGTCGTACATCGTCGCGGCCACCGGCGAGCTCGTGAACGCGGAGCAGGTGCTGACGTCCACTCAGCGCGCCCGACTGGCGGCGGCGCGAAAGTCGGCGACGCCAATCGCGATCATTACCCGCGACGAAGCCGGCAACATGGAGAAGACCCGCCCGCGGGTGTACGCGGTCGGTGAGCTGTCGGCTCTCTATCCACACTCGTCGCTGACATGGCACTACTCGGCGCACAACGTCCGCGACTTCGCGTTTGCCGCGGGACCAAACTTCCTCTGGGACGCGAGCGGTTACAACGGCATCCTGATCGAGAGCCTCTATCGCCCGACCGCCGACAAGTGGAGCGAAGTCAACCGGATGGGACGCGAGGCGATCAAGTACTACAGCGAGCAGTGGTACCCGTACCCGTGGTCGCACGCGACGACGGTAGAAGGTCCGATCGAAGGCATGGAGTACCCGATGCTCACATTCACGCCCAACAGTCCGACGCGTGAAGACCAGCAGTGGGTGATCGCGCACGAGTTCGGCCACGAGTGGTTCCCGATGATGGTCGGATCCAACGAGCGGCTCTATCCGTGGATGGATGAAGGCTTCAACACCTTCATCGATCTCGCCAATGCGGCGAAGTACTTCGCTGGAACGCCGTACGGCGATTCGATCGAAGTGCATCCGTTGCATCTGTACGCCGAGCACGCGAAGCCGGGGGAAGAGCAGCCGCTGATCACGAATCCGACCCAGGTGCGCGATCTGTTCTGGGTCGGCTACCAGAAGCCGGCGCTCATGATGCAGACGCTGCGCTACGAGGTACTCGGCAAGGAGCGGTTCGACGCCGCGTTTCGGTCGTATATCAGGGCGTGGGCGTTCAAGCACCCGACGCCGGCCGATTTCTTCCGGATGATGCGCGACGAATCGGGAATGGATCTCGATTGGTTCTGGCGGGGCTGGATCTACTCGACCGCGCGCCTCGACCAGGCGGTCGATTCGGTTGGAATGAAGGCCGAGGCGGAAGCGTTGGTATACCTGTCCAATCGCGGCACGATGGTGATGCCGTTGGAGATGACGCTGACTTTCGTGGACGGCAGCCGGAGCACGGTCAAGCTGCCGATCGAGATGTGGAATCTCGGATCACAGTTCACCTACCACGTGCCGCAGCACCTGCGGGTGAGCAGGGTGGAGATCGATGCGAGGCACGCATTGCCGGATGTCAACCGGAGTAACAATCGGTTTCCACGGTAAGGAACTGCAAAAAGAAGAGTACCGGCTGGCGGCGATGGGCGAGCCGGCCCGCGGCCGCGTGCTCAAACATTTCTCCGTGTAATTGCGTTCCATGCTCCTTGGATGTGCCGGCAGTAGCCCCCAGCCTCCAGCCGGCCCGCCCACGGCCGCCGGCCGGTAGTCTTCTTTGCATTTCCTTACCGTGAACTAAGCCGGAACTTAAATCGACCCCCGCAGGGCGCGAACTAAAGCCCCCCTCTCTCCCGCCCGCTCATCCCCCCACAG
>DATFGW010000183.1:0-17144 GCA_035249045.1 Gemmatimonadaceae bacterium
GGTTCGCCGTGCGCTACGTGCGCCGCGACAAGCCGCACGCTTCAGCGCTGTCCTCGACCGAAGCGAAGTATTTGCTCGACACCGGCATCGGCATCATGCTCGTCCAGTACGTCGAATCCGAGAGTGCCTGGACGCCGACCGCTGCGAAGGGGACGAAGAATGGCGGTGTCGCCGCATCCGAAGCGGAAAAGCTCGGCGTTCCGTGGGGCGTCACGATCTGGTGCGACCTCGAGGGCGTTGCGCCCGGCACTCCATCGCAGCGCGTCATCGACTATTGCAACCGCTGGCACGCCGCGGTGAGTGGTGCCGGCTACGTCCCCGGCGTTTATGTCGGGTACCGTGCCGGACTCACCCCCACTCAGCTCTATCGCGCGCTTCGCTTCACCCACTACTGGGGAGCGTACAACCTCAACGTCGATCGCTACCCTGCGGTGCGCGGCCTGCAGATGAAACAGTCCGTCCCGCGCCGCGCCGATTCCGTTTCCGGCGTCGGAATCTCATTTCAGGTGGACAGAGTCCGCACCGACGCGCTTGGCGGCCGACCCACTTTGTTCGCTCTCGAGGGCTGGCCGGAATTCCCCTGAGCGGCCACCGCGCGCACCGCCATGCGGTTGATGCCGCACGGCGATGACGCTCGTGACACTTACTGCTAGTTCTTGCCGCTCACTTTCAGCTCATCCCAATCCATGTACATGGTGTTGGTGACAGTGCCGCCGCCGCCGCCCCACACCGGCGCGTAATGGAGCGATCGCCACGACGGTGCGCTGTTCTGGAATTTCACGCCGCCGACGTGAGTGATGTGAGTTCCATTGAGCCAAAGATCCATGTATCCATCAGCGTTCCCAACGGTGTTCATCGCAGCGACGAGCTCGATGTGGAACCATTGGCCGCGAGTGACAACTGCGTTGGCGCCCAGATTTGGTCCCCAATCTGGGTTCTGCGGATCCGCCGAACCCTCGCCTCCCTTCACGATGTTCTGTCCTTCGATGTACGGGTACAGCGTCGCACCTGGCTTCCCACCCGGTCCGTACAGAACGATGACTATGCTCGGCACATCGGTCGACGTGTACAGGTAGTACATCTTGTTGATGTCGGACGGGTGGTTCTGCCAGTTGGTGGAGAATTTTGCCCAGTGTGATACGTAGACCGTCTTGTAGAGGAAATTCGGCGAGTCGCCATCCCACGGGGCACGGCCGCCGGTGAAACCTGCGGGGTAAGTGACGCGCAGAATATTCGTCGGTGATACTGGCGCGGTGGCATCCTGGATGATCTTTCCACCGGTGCCGCCATTCGACGGTTCATCCCACCCAAGCTCGTGAAGCGCACTGAACGGGCGGTCCGAAATCAGGGTCATGCCCGCCGGCTCGTGCGATCCCGGCGGCGGCGGTGGCGGCACAGCCGAGTCCTGAACGCTGAGTGACGCACTCCCACTGTGTAAGCGATGGGTGGCGATGATCGACGTGCTTCCGACCGCCAGGGCTTTGACCAATCCGGACGTATCGACCGAAGCGACAGCTGGATTGCTCGAGCTCCAGTCGACTGTCCTCTTGAGCGTTCTGCCGTATTTATCCAGGAAGACGACGCTCGCCTGGGTTGTCTGTCCGACGGCGAGAGTGCTCGAGCCGAGACTTACCTCGACGGTCGCAATTGCGCGCGCCTCATCCGCCGTCAGATCATCGGTGGTCAGCCCGCCATCGGGGCCGGTGACACTGTTGTCCGAGCACGAGAGTCCAGCAATCAATATGAGAGAGAGCGCGACTGCGCTCGGTATTTTGCGGTTCACGAGAACACCCATGAATCGCGCGACTGCATTCAGGGTGGCCGAGGCAGGAACGCATTCGCGTTCGCGTCAATCCGCGCGAAGACAGCGGACTGCGTTTGTGGTTGCAGCGACCGACAACGCCGTAAGGACGGCGCGCATCTATATACGTCAGGCGAGACATTCGTATCGCCACTTGGTTAGCGTTGAATTCAGTGAACGAGTCGCGCGATGTTGCGCGCGCGTTTGCGTGAAAGGCGAGGATCGTGCCGCGCTTACTTGACCACCGCGATCACCACTGCGACTTTGGCGTTAACTGGAGTTAATCAATGCTCGAGGCGGTTCCCACCAGCTTGTTCGCAAAGAATTTCCGGCTCTACCAGGACAGCGCCCTCATCGGCGAGATCGACAACTCGCTGTGGCGCGAGCGCGCGACCCTCGAGCTGGAGGAAGGAACATACAATCTGTGCCGCGAGCGCAGCTGGACGGGCGCTTTTCTTCTCGAGAGGAACGGCAGCATGGTTGCGCGCGCCGTCAAGCCGAGCATGTTCAGCTCGCGGTTCGACGTCGATACCGCGAACCGTCACATTGAGTTGCGCAGACTCTCGATGTTCAATCGCCGCTTCGGCGTCTTCGAGGGCGGCAAGCAGAGTGGAACCATCTACTCGGCCACATTGTTCAACAGACGCGTGAACATCGATCTGCCCGCCGACTGGCCGGCGTCGACGAGAGCTTTTCTGTACTGGCTGACCTATCTGATGTGGAGACGCGAGAACGGCGCGGGGTCAGCGTAGCTACTGCGTCAGTCCCATCACCAGTGCCTTGGCGTAGCCGCCCGCGGTGTAGAATCGCGCGGCGCGGGATTTCTGCAGCGCCTTGATGATCGCCGCATCTACTCCGGCTGGAACTTCGGGTCGCAGCATGCGGATTGACTTGGGCGGCTCATTGACGTGTCGTGAGAAGATCGCCAGCTCCGTCGGCCCGGTGAACGGCGGCTCCCCGGCAAGCATCTCGTAGGTAACGCAACCCAGCGCGTACACATCGCACCGCGCGTCGAGCTCGCGCATCGCCTCGACCTGCTCGGGGCTCATGTACTCGGGCGTCCCGATCGACACACCCGACACCGTGATCTGCTCTGCGGAATCGACAGCCATCGCACGGGCGATCCCGAAGTCGGCGACGATCACCCGCCCATCGGAGACAAGGATGTTGGCCGGCTTGATGTCGCGGTGGATTATTCCGCGACTGTGCGCGTAATCGAGCGCGCTGGCGACATCCTCGGCGATCGATACCGCATCGCGGATCGCGAGCGGCCCCGCTTCCCTGAGACGCATCTGGAGCGTGGTGCCCTCGACGAATGGCATCGTGAAATACAGCAGTGCCTCGTTGACTGACCCGTAGTCGAGGAGTGGAAGGATCGCGGGATGATCGAGGTGACTGAGGATCTCTATCTCGCGTCGGAACCTGGTCTCGCCGACGACCGTGGCGATCTCCGGCCTAAGGATCTTGACCGCGACGAGGTGACCGCGATCCCGGTCGTTGGCGAGTGCGACGTAAGCGGCGCCGCCCTTTCCAATCAGCTTCCGGAACTCGTAGCGCTCCGGGAGCGAAGCCGCGAGTCGCTCTCCCCGCTCGGATTGGACGCTCAAGAGTTACGAGCTCATGACCTGTGCGAGGGCATCGAGCACGCCCGCGAGATCCGGCTTGGTCGCCAGCACCGGCGAAACAGGATCGCGTCCCATGCTCTCCAATCTCTCGATTGCGTTGACGATGGTGAATGTCCGCGGATCGAGCGTTGAGCTCACTTCATCCCACACGAGCGGCATCGATACGGTGGCTCCCGGGAGCGGACGAACACTGAACGGTGCAACAATCGTCTGTCCGTGACGGTTCTGCAAGTAATCGAGATAGACCTTGTCGCCGCGCTTGGTCACGTGCCGGGTGATCGTCGCCATGTCCTTGAGCTCGCGCAGCACACAGCGGGCGAGCAGCTCGCCCAGCATCCGCGACTGCTCGTAGGTGCACTGCCTGCCGAGCGGCAGCATGATGTGCAGCCCGGTCTTGCCGGTGGTCTTGACGAAATTCGGCAGGCCGACCTCTTCACAGATGCGGTGCAGCACCTGCGCGCACCTGATCACATCCGAGAACGGCGCCTCCTTCGGATCGAGATCGATCACGCACCAGTCGGGCAGCTCCAGCGATCCTTCGCGACTCGCCCAGACGTGAATTGGGATCGACCCCATGTTGGCGATGTAAAGGAGCGCCTCCTCGCAGTCGCAGATGAAGAACCGGATCTCGCGCTGGGTGTCCTCGCTCCAGATCGGGATGGTGCGAATCCACTCGGGGACGAAGACAGGCGCGTCCTTCTGGTAGAATGACTTGCCGTCGATGCCGTCGGGGTAACGCGTCAACACGATCGGCCGATTTTCCAGATACGGAAGCAGCCACTTCCCAACCGCTTTGTAGTAGTCGATCAGCTGGCCCTTGGTGTACTTCTCCGCCGGCCAGAAAACCTTATTGAGATTGGAGTAGTTGATTTTCGTCTCGACCGCGCCGCGCGCGGGCGGCGGCGGCGGCGCTTCGGCTACAGCGTGGGCATCGACGTGGGCGCGCTCGCGCACGACTCTCCGATTCTTCCTCGTGCGTGGCGCCTCGGCTTCGGTCGGCTCGTCGGCCGCGCTTTCAACATCATCGGCCGCAACGGGCGTGCTCCATCCCTGGCGCTCGCACTCGTGTGGGCGCTTGTCGGTGCGCAGGCGCAGAAACGTCGCGTGTCGCAGCAGTCCGTCGGGAGTGAACTCGCGATATCGCACCTCGCACACCACCGCCCCGTCCACCCACGTCGTAGTCGTCGTCTCCGGGATCTGGTCGCTGCGCAGTGGCTCCTTCTCGCTCTCGTACACGGGGCCGGCGCAAAGCGGGTCCTTGCGGCGAATGGGATCGAGGAGCTCGTACAGCTCCTTGAGCAGTGCATCGTTGAATCCGGTACCGACTCGACCGGCGTACACGAGAGTGCCGTTGACCCAATCCGCCAGCTGCAGCGCGCCGAGGTGGGGCCTGCTTCCGTTCGGCTTGGTGAAGCCGACCACCACGAAATCTCCACTGCGCTCGGCTTTGATCTTGAGCCACTGCGATGAGCGGCCTTTGCGATACGGCGCGTCGGCGTTCTTGGCGACGATTCCCTCGAGCCCCATCGCCGTCACCTGCTTGAGGAATGCCTCGCCTTCGGTCTCGATGTGATCCAGGTAGCGAACCGCACCGAGCTTCGGAACGACGTCCGAGAGCAGCTCTTTGCGGCGGGTAAGCGGCAGTGGGCGCAAATCGAAATCCTCGAACGCCAGCAAGTCGAAGGCGTAGAAGGTTGCGGGCAGCTTCACTGCCGCGCTGCCGATCTCCATCTCCGATGACAGCCGGCCACGCTGCTGCAATCGCGAGAAGCTCGGAATTCCGTTGGCATCGAGGCAGACGACCTCGCCGTCGACGATGCATTCGTCGAATGGGAGCGCCTTCATCGCGCGCGCAATCTCCGGAAAGACGCTCGTGTAGTCGTTGCCGTTGCGGGTGAGAAGCAGCGCCTCGCCGTTCGACTTGCTGGCGATCAGCCGGTAGCCGTCGAGCTTGAGCTCGAACAGCCAATCGTCGCGGGTGAAGGCAGTGTCGTGTGGCTCGCAGTGCATCGCCTCGACCTTGGCGGGATCGACGCGCGAGCGCACGACTTTGTCCTCGGCCTCGAGCGCAGCGCGGATCGCGGCAGCAGGTCCGGCGCCCGCCATGATCTCTTCAACGGTCAGACCGGAGAGAACGGATTCTTCGTTGAATTCGTCGGGCGTAGCCGCCGGCTGCATCCACGAGTCGCGCTCCTTGATCAGGAGCCAATCCTTCTCGCTTTTCTTGAGCTTCACGAGCGTCCACTTCCCGTGGAGCTTGTAACCTTTGAGCTCGAAGAGGAGCTTCCCTTTCTCGAGGCCTTCGCGCCAATCCTCGAGGGGCACCCACTCGCCGCGGTCCCACACGATCACCCCGCCGGCACCGTAGTTACCGGCGGGAATCACCCCCTCGAAATCACCGTACTCGAGCGGATGATCTTCGACTTTGACGGCGAGTCTCTTCTCTGCCTGGTCGTACGACGGACCCTTCGGTACCGCCCACGATCTGAGGACGCCGTCCATCTCCAGCCGCAGATCGAAATGGAGATTTCGCGCGGCGTGCTTGTGGACGACGAAGAGGTTCCCGGACGCCGCAGGAACGCCCCCGAACGGCTCAGGTGTGCGGTCCGGAGACCGCTTGGAGCGGTACTTGGCGAGGGAGTCGGCAGTTGCCGGCGAGTTACCTCTTGCGTCCATCCCTGTGCTTAGTGAGAGTTGAACCAGGCAAAGTTTTCCACGTCGGAAATGTTTGTGACCCACAGACTATAAATGGTGGGAACCCCGTAAGCCACCTTTTTCGTCCCGCTTCCCGCTTCCCTCTTCCCGCATCCCATGCCCGCTCGCTCAATCGGAACCGCCACGATTTCCTTCGGCCTCGTCTCGGTACCCGTCAACATCTACTCGTCATCAGAGTCCAAGACGAGCGTGTCGTTCAACATGCTACACAAGAAGTGCGGGACCCGGCTCAAGCAGCAGTACATCTGCACCAAGGACAATGAAGTCGTCACCCGCGACGACACCGTGAAGGGCTACGAGTTCGCGAAGGATCAGTACGTCGTACTGTCGGCCGAGGAGCTGAAGGCGCTCGAGGAAAAAGCGACGGGCACCATCGACGTCGTCGAGTTCGTTCCGCTTGCAGGGGTCGATCGCGAGTACCTCGAGAAGGTCTACTACCTGGGCCCCGACAAGGGCGGGGACCGCGCTTATCGCCTGCTCGCCGCAGCGCTCAAGGAGACTGGGCGCGCCGCACTCGGCCAGTATGCAGCCCGCGGGCAACAGCATCTCGTTCTGCTTCGTCCGCTCAACGGTGTGCTGGTGATGGAGCAGCTCCACTACGCCGACGAGCTGCGTCCAACAACCGAAGTCACGATCCCCGCCGGCGATGTCAAGGAAGCCGAGCTCAAGCTCGCGAAGCAGCTGATCGATCAGACGTCGAACGAGACTTTCGAGCCCAACAAGTACAAGGACACCGTGCGCGAGCGGATGCTGGAGACCATCCAGCGCAAAATCGACGGTCAGGACATCACCGCCGACGTTACGCCGGGCTCAGAGACCAAGATGCTCGACCTCATGGAAGCGCTGAAGGCGAGTCTCGCCAAGGAGAAGCCAGCGAAGAAGGAGAAGTCCGAGTCGAAGCGCATGGTCTCGTGAAGATCCTGGCCGGAACCAGCGGCTACGCGTTCAAGGAGTGGAAGGGCAACTTCTACCCGACCGAGCTGAAGGACGACGGATTCCTCGGCTACTACGCGACCAAATTTCCGACGGTAGAGATCAACAACACGTTCTACCGTCTGCCAAAAGAGAACGTGCTGATGGAGTGGGCGGCGCAGGTGCCGCAGAATTTCACCTTCGCGTTGAAGGCGAGCCAGCGCATCACCCATCACGCTCGTCTCAAGGAAGAATCGGCGGACACCGTCGACTTTCTGCTCCGAAATACCGCCAAGCTCGGCGATCGTCTGGGGCCGATTCTCTTCCAGCTGCCGCCCAATCTCAAGAAGGACGTGAACCGCTTCCGCGGATTTCTGGGTCTGCTGCCGTCCGACCGGCGCTACGTCTTCGAGTTCCGGCACGAGAGCTGGTTCGACGACGAAGTCTATGACGCGATGCGCGAGCGCGACATCGCGATGTGCGTCGCGGAACAGGACGACTTCAAGTGTCCGGTTGTATGCACAGCGACGTGGGGGTACCTGCGGCTGCACAAGCTCGATTACCAGGCGAACGAGCTCACCGACTGGGCGAAGTGCGTGACCTCACAGCAGTGGAATGACGCCTACGTATTCTTCAAGCACGATGAGACTGAGAATGGCGGTTCCGGCCCGCCGGCGGTCTCGACTTTCGTCAACGCCTGCAACTGTTAGCATCGACAGCTCGATAGCGATGATCTCTATTCGCGGACGGTTGATTGCCGTCGGCGTTTTGTCGTTGCTCGCGGGCTGTGCGCACCCGAGCGCGACTGGAGCCGCAATTGCGCCCGATGGCCTCGCGCTGCGGGTAATGACCTACAACATCCAGTCCGGCGGCGGCAACCTGTCGCGGGTCGGTGACGTGATCCGCGCGGCGGCGCCGGATATCGTCGGCCTTCAGGAAATCGACGTTCATTGGGCCGAGCGCAGCAAGTTCGTGGATCAGGCAACGACACTTGCGCAGCAACTGGGAATGCAGGTGCGCTTCGCTCCGATCTACCGACTTCCGGCCACCGACACAGCGGGCGCGCCCCGAGAATTCGGCGTGGCGCTCTTGAGCAGGCTCCCGATCACGAGCTGGCGCAACGACACCATCACCAGACTTTCAACTCAGCAAGCGAATTCCCTCCCAGCGCCGGCGCCGGGTTTCCTCGAGGCAGTGGTAGACGCGCACGGCGTCCCGCTCCGGGTCTTCGTCACCCACCTCGACTATCGGACCGACCCCGCCGTCCGAGTCCAGCAGGTAAGGGAGATGCTGGACTACGTCGGCAATGGGTCGGCGCCGACCCTTCTGCTCGGCGATCTCAACGCCACACCGGACGCCCCCGAGCTTCAGCCGCTGTTTCAGCGATTCCACGACACGATGGCCGACCGGGGGGAAGCTCTTACCTACCCCGCCGAGGCGCCCGCCAAGCGGATCGACTACGTCCTCGCCTCGCCGCAGTTCCAGACGCGCTCGGCGGCGATACCCGCCACGACAGCCTCAGACCATCGACCAGTCATAGTTGAGCTTCTACTCCAGGCCCAAGAGCGAAAACAGTAAGGTGGAGGGTGCGAGGTAATAGGGCGGAACGACCGCACCCCTCCTCCCTCCTCCCTATCACCTCGCACCGTCCACCTTACTCTTTTCGCTGTTGGTTTTTTGAGTCCCCGACGGTCCCACAAGCCCGTCCCTTTGGCTATGATATAGGCTGTGCCTGAACGCCATCCTATGCGCTATTCCCTGACCACTCTGCTGGTCGCGTTCGCAGCGGGCGCGTGTGCCAGCGCAACCGCAAACCAGCCCGCCAGCACCAACAGCAACCTCCAGGTTCCGGTCACACCAACCGTTAGCCGCGAGATCGACCCCGTTTACGTCGAAAAAGCACGCGCTGACAGCATCCGGCACCCGTACACCCAGGCCGACGTCGATTTCATGACCCACATGATCGGCCACCACGCGCAGGCGATCGCCATGGCGCGCTGGGCGCCGACCCACGGCGCGAGTCCGGCCGTGCAGCGGCTCGCCAGCCGCATCATCAACGCCCAGGTCGATGAGATCGCGACCATGCAGAATTGGCTACGCGACCGCCTCAAGCCCGTCCCCGACGCCACGCCGATGGGACTCAAGATGAACATGGGCGGCATGGAGCACATGATGCTGATGCCGGGCATGCTCACCGATGAGCAGATGAAAGAGCTCGACGCCGCGCGCGGTCCCGAATTCGACCGGCTCTTTCTCACCGACATGATTCAGCATCATCGCGGCGCCGTGTCGATGGTCAGCAAATTGTTCAACTCCTACGGCGCCGGTCAGGACGAGATCGTTTTCAAGTTTGCGTCGGATGTAAATGTCGATCAGACCACCGAGATCGCACGCATGGAGAAAATGCTTGCCGGGCTCACGCTCGGCATCACCGTGGAGTAGTCGTAGTTTCTCGCGTCACAGTTCCTTTTCCCTTTTTCGTCCCCAGAGGAAATCAACCATGTCAGCCGAGTATCGCTCACCCGCGCGATTGACAGCGCGACTGATGTCGCTGTCGCTCGCTCTCGGACTTCTTTCCGCCGCGGCGTGCGCGCCCGCCATCTCGACGTCGGGAGTGTCGCCCGCCGCCGCCAGCAACAACATGTCCCCCGGCGAACCAATGCCGGATCCGCGCGTCGGGCTCCGCGCCGGCAAGTATGACGCGGCGACTGCGTCGTGGAACATGCGCCTGCTGTCGACGAATCCGTCGCAGGGCAAGTTCGAGGGCGTGACCAACTCGGATCTAGCCTTCATCGGCCCCTACGCGATCCAGGGCAACTACAACGGCTACCAGGTTTGGGACATCAGCAATCCGACCGCGGTGACGCTCAAGACGTCGTACTTCTGTCCCGCATCCCAGAGCGATGTCTCGGTGTACAAAAATCTTCTTTTCGTCTCGGGTGAAGGCACGAGTGGCCGTCTGGACTGTGGCGCCGAGGGCGTGAAAGAGCCGGTCAGCAAGGAGAGACTGCGCGGCCTCCGCATTTTCGACATCAGCGACATCAACAATCCGAAGTACATCGGAAATGTTCAGACGTGCCGCGGGTCACACACCCACACATTGCTGGTCGATCCGAAGGACCAGGAAAACGTCTACGTCTACATCTCGGGCTCGGCAGGCGTGCGCTCCAACGAAGAGCTCGCCGGCTGCTCGAAGCTGACTCCGGATCAGGATCCGAACTCGTCGCTGTTCCGGATCGAGGTGATCAAGGTTCCGCTCGCACACCCCGAGCAGGCCGCGATCGTCAGCTCGCCGCGCATCTTCAACAACCTGACGGCGCCGGCGAGACACGGTGAGACCCCGGAAGACCTCGCCGCACAGCAGAAGGCGCTCGCCGAAGCAAAGGCGCGCGGCCAGTACACCGCGGTAATTTTTGGCAGCGAGCGTCCACTGCCGGCGCGCATGACAGATCCGATGCTCGACAGCATCGTCAAGGCGAGAGGCGGGACAGGCGCGCCGACGGCCGCCGACAGCGCGGCTTTGCGCGCGGCGCTTCCCGGCATCATCGACCGCATGATCGGCCAACAGCCGGCCGGAAATGGTCCGCGCCCGGGCCCGACCCAGTGCCACGACATCACCGTCTATCCGGCGATCGGTCTCGCCGGCGGTGCGTGTGAGGGCTACGGCTTCCTGCTCGACATCCGCAATCCAGCGAATCCCGTGCGCGTCGCCGCGGTCGCCGACTCGAATTTCTCGTACTGGCACTCGGCGACTTTCAACAACGACGGGACCAAGATTCTCTTCTCGGACGAGTGGGGTGGCGGTGGACAGCCGAAGTGCCGCGCCACCGATCCGCGCGATTGGGGTGCCGATGCGATCTTCACCCTCGTCGACGCCAACGGCACGCCGGTGATGGCGCACGACGGCAGAACCGTCGATCCGTCCAACGAGCGGATGGCGTTCCAGAGCTACTACAAGCTGCCCGCGCCGCAGACGCCGCAGGAGAATTGCGTGGCGCACAACGGCTCGCTGGTTCCGATTCCGGGACGCGACGTGATGGTGCAATCGTGGTATCAGGGCGGAGTCTCAGTCTTCGACTGGACCGATCCCAAGCACCCGCGGGAGATCGCGTACTTCGATCGTGGGCCGGTCGATTCCACCAGAATGGCGGGCGCCGGCACCTGGTCCGCGTACTGGTACAACGGCCACATCATCAGCTCCGAGATCCTGCGCGGTCTCGATGTGTTCGAGCTGACGCCGAGCCCTTACATCAGTCAGAACGAGCTCGACGCGGCGAGAACCGTTCACTATGACTACTTCAACACCCAGGGCCAGCCGGAGATCGTGTGGCCGCCGAGCGTAGCACTTGCCGGCGCGTACGCGGATCAGCTCGAGCGGTCGAAGGGTCTGAGCGCGGCGCGGCTGGCGGAGGTGAGACAGGCCTTGAGCGGGCCACGCAGTGCGCTGGGTACCCTCGCGGCACAGCTTGACGCCGATGCACGGACATCGGGGGACGCGGCGAAGGTCCAGCTGCTCGCCAAGGCGCTCCGCGATCTGGCGGCATCTTCCTGAGCAAGCGCGAGACGGGGGCGAAGCAATCTGCCCCCGTCTCGTGTCCAATGCTGTAATCATCCACCAGGAGCAACCAATGCGGCGGTATTACGCGATTCTTCCAGTTGCAGCGATCGTTTCGGTCGCGTGCACCAGCAAAGCTCAGAACGAGTCGTCACGTCAGGTCGCCAACGGCGGGATTTCCGTCTCGGGCTGGACCGGGCAGATCGACGCCAATGAAGCAAGCCGCGGCCAGGCACTCTCGAACGCTAAGCTCGAGAAGTCGGGCAACGATCTGCACGTCACCACCGGCCCAGCGGTCGCGTACTGGAATCCGGCCAACACCGCGAGCGGCGATTACACGGTGAAAGCGACTTTCACCGAGCCCAAGTACATGAACCTGAACGATCACCCGCATCCGTACGGCATTTTCATCGGAGGGAACGACATGGGTACGCCGAATCAGAGCTACCTGTACTGCGCGGCGTACGGCAACGGCCGCTACATCGTGCGCGGATTCGGGCCCAAGGCGTTCCAGATGAATGGTCGCGGGGAAGAGAATGCCGCGGTGCACAAAGCGGCGGGCGCAGGCTCGCCGGTGACGCAGGACATCGCGTTGTCGGTGAAGGGAGACAAGGTGACGTGCTCGATCAACGGCACCACCGTCGCGACGTACAACAAGGCGGATGTCGTCGGTGACGGCAAGCTCAAATCAACCGACGGTGTTTACGGAATCCGCTTCTCGCACAATACCGAAGGAACTGTTTCAGGACTCACCGTAACCAAGCCCTGAGGTTCCCGGTCACCGGCTCAGATTCTTTTCTGACGCCGGTAACGCCAGCGTTGCGGCCGGGTCGAGCGTCGAGTGCGTCAGCTGAGCATTCGATGACACTTCGACTCCGGCCCAACGCGGTTTAGTTTCCGCAGATGCGCACCCTGAAACTTCCGGCTCTGCCGCAGCGCTTGCGGCGCGCGTTCGAGGATTTGCGACGCAAGGAAGACCGGCTGTCGCTGCTGCTCAGTCTCGTGATCGGCGCGCTCGTCGGCCTCGTCGTGGTCGCATTCATTCTTCTGACGGGCCGACTCGCCGCGCTGATGTACCCTGCGGGCGGCGCGGGATGGCGGCGCGTGCTCGTCCCGACCCTGGGCGCGCTGCTTACCGGCTATCTCCTTTACAGATATTTCCCGCTGGCGCGCGGCAGTGGAATCCCACAGACGCGGGCTGCGCTGTTCATCCACGACGGCCGTATCTCGATGCGGTCGGTTGCGGGCAAGTTCCTCTGTTGCTGCATCTCCCTGGCGAGCGGAATCCCACTCGGCCGCGAAGGGCCGTCGGTTTATATCGGATCCGGCCTCGCTTCGACCATCGCGCGCCGGCTCGGGATGAGCCGCGCGCAGGTGCGAGCGCTGATTCCGGTTGGTGGCGCGGCCGCGCTCGCCGCCGCGTTCAACACGCCGATCGCAGCGGTTCTCTTCTCGCTCGAGGAGATCATCGGCGATCTGCACGCGGCGGCGCTTGGCTCCGTCGTCCTGGCGTCGGCGGCATCGTGGCTGGTGTTGCACCTGGTCTTGCACGACACCCCGCTATTCCACGTTCCCGAATACCACCTCGTCAGCTTCGGCGAGTTCGGCGCGTATGTCGTGCTCGGCATCGTCGGCGGACTTGCGTCGATCGCGTTCGTCAAGCTGTTGCTGTGGCTCCGAGCGACGTTCGCGAAGATGCCGAGGGCTTCGCTCTGGCTGCAGCCCGTTGCGGGCGGACTCACCGTCGGCATCATCGGGTACTTCGTCCCGCAGGTGCTCGGCGTCGGCTACGATCAGGTCGAGCGCGTTCTCAACGGCGACATGCTGCTCAAGGTCGTGGCCATGCTGGCGGTGCTCAAGATCATCTCGACCGCGGTCGCTTACGCATCGGGGAACGCGGGCGGAATCTTCGGGCCGAGCCTGTTTATCGGGTCGATGGTCGGCGCGACGGTTGGCGGTGTGGCGCACCTTCTCTTTCCGGCATCGACCGCCGGGCCGGGTGCCTACGCGCTGGTTGGCATGGGGACCGCCTTCGCCGGAATCGTGAGGACACCGATGACGTCGGTGATCATGATCTTCGAGGTCACCCGCGATTACACGATCATCGTGCCGCTGATGATCTCCAACCTGATTGCGTTTTACATCTCGCAGCGGTTCCAGAAGGTGCCAATCTACGAAGCGCTCGCGCACCAGGACGGACTGCATCTGCCGACGCGATCGTCGCGAGTCGAATGGGAAGTTCCGCTCGTCAGCAGCGCCGTTCGCAAGGCGCCCGAGTCGCTGCACCCCGACATGACGATCGTGCAGGCATCGGAGAAGGTGAAGGACAGCAATCTCGAGTCGTGGCCGGTTGGTGACGAGCTCGGTCTAGTGGGGATGGTTCGGACGAGACACATCTCCCACGCCCTCGAGCGCGGACGCGTCGACATGACCGTTGCTCGGCTGATGCAGATCGCGAAACGCTCGAACGGGGAGCTCGCGGTCGACATGCCGCACGTTCACAACGATCAGCCGTTGAGTCGCGCGCTGGCGCGGATGCGCGACAACGGCCACAAGGTTTTGCCGGTGGTGAGTCGAGCCAACGCGCGCATCATGCTCGGCGTTGTAACGCTTTCCGATATTCTCAACGCGTATGGGGTGGAGAGCATCGAGCAGCTGGACTACAAGGATCATCCCGACCTATGAGAACGCCGCTCGTTCAACCTGCCGCTCCGCCACCGGCGGCGACCACCTCCGAATTCGTCGTAACCTTTGCGATCGTGCTTGCCGCAATCGTCGGCCTGCTGCTGTTCGATACCGCACTGGCCAGGGTCGATGCGCGCGAGCGCAAGGTGTACGCGGCACGCGAGTTCGCCACCGGTCAGCAACTGATGAAGGATGGCAAGACCGCGGGGGCGATCGATCACCTTCGCGCATCCACTACTCTGGACCCGGAAAACCCCACCTACACGACGGCTCTGTCCGAGGCGATTCTGGCCGATGGCCGTCCCGACGACGCGCAGATGCTTCTGGCGCCATTGCTCGAGCGCCGGCCGAAGGACGGACCGGCGAATCTCGCCATGGCACACGTGATGGAGAAAGAAGGCAAGATCGAGGACGCAAAGGCCTACTACCACAGCGCGATCTTCGGAACATGGCCTGCCACAGAGAGCAACAGGCGACTCGCTGCGCGCTTCGAGCTGATCGATCTCCTCTCACGGACCAACGCCAGACAGGAGCTCCTGGCCGAGCTGCTGCCGATCCAGGATGACTCGACCAACGACGGCGATCACCGCAAGCTGATCGCCCACTTGTTCGTGCAGGCGGGATCTCCGGCGCGCGCCGTCACGATCTTCCGTGATTTCCTGCGCAAGAATCCAGGCGATGTCGATGCCTATGTCGGACTGGCCGACGCGGCGCTGTCTCTCGGCGATCTGGGCACTGGTCGCAACGACTTGATCGCGGCGCAGAAGCTCACTCCCGACAGCACGTCGATGAAATCCCGAATCGCCGTGATCGACAGCGCGATCGCGATGGACCCGACCCAGAGCGGACTTTCGCTCGCCGAACAAATGCGCCGCAGCCGAAATCTGCTCCAGCTCACCGTCGATGCCGTTCGGAAATGCCTAGGCGCCCAGGCGCCCGATGTCGCGCCGGCGCTAGACTCGACGAGACTGATGCTCCTGTCCCACGCCCCCGCCGACGGCCAGGCGCAGGCGATCGAGCAGACGATCTCGGTCGCGGTGCAGCTGTGGGGATTGCGGAGGTCGAGGTGCGAGGCGGGGCCCGACAACACGGCATTGGCTTTAGTGCACAATAGGATAGGGCATTAGAGAAAGGCAAAAGAAGACGACCGGCGGGCGGCGGGGGGCGGGCCGGCTCGCGGCTGGGGGCTCGTTTCCTAAATACTAAAGAAGACTACCAGCCAGGAGCTTCGGGCGGAGCCGCTGGCGGCACCGAGCCTGGGTTGGATGAACAGTGCGTTGGCTCGAGTGCTGTTTCCAAAAAGAAGCTCGGAGCCGCCCGCTGCTCCGCCCATCGCTAGTAGCTGGTAGTCTTCAGTGATATCTCGGAAATGAGCTCCCGGCCGCGGGCCGGCCCGCCCCACGCCGCCCGCCGGTATTCTTCTTTTGCAGTTCTAGGTTGCTCGGTGCACCCCGACCGCGATATTCCGCCAGCGTCCCTGATTGAACCTTAGAACACTCAAAGCGCACCGGGTCGCGTGCCCGACGAGGATCGCGATCCAGATGTCGATCGGATGGAGGGTGCTCACCTGCTTGATGATGAAGCAGATGCCTAGCGGAACAACCATCTGCGAAACGATCGAGATGTAGAGCGGACTCTTGGTGTCGCCGGTTCCCTGCAGCCCGCCCGTGTATGTGAGCGCGGTGGCGATAAGCAAACCGGAGACGCTCAGCACGTGCAGTAACTGGACACTAATCCGCACGACCACCGGGTCATTCATGCCGAAGATCTCGAGCAGCTGGCGCGGGATCAATAAAAACATCGCGCCGACGATCGCCGCGCTGGCAATGCCGATGCGGGCCGCGACGTGGACGGCTGCCGACGCGCGATCGGCCTTGCCGGCGCCCAGATTCTGGCCGGCAATCGCCGCTGACGCGCCCATCAATCCGACCGAAGTCCACGTCACCAGCGAGAAGAGCTGCGAGTAGCAGACGGCGAACGCCGCCTGCGCCGCCGCGCTCTGCTCGAGTGAGCCGATGAACGCCAGCATCAGCACGCCGCCGATGTTCATCGCGATGCCCTGAAAGCCGGTAGGCAGGCCGAAGCGGAATAGCGCCCGAATGATCTCCCAGTCGAGTCCCCAGCCGCGACCGCGCGGGAACGAGACAACCCAGCCGCCAGTCCACAGCTTCCAAAGCGAATAGACCGCGAGCAGTCCCGACGCGAGACTCGTCCCCATCGCCGCGCCCTTGGTACCGAACGCGGGGATCGGCCCGAGGCCGCGAATCAGAATCACGTTGAACACGACGTTGAGCACCGTGAGCGAGACGCCGAGTATCATCGGCGTGCGCGCATCGCCCGCCGAGCGCAAGGCGCCGCCGAGCATGAAGAAGACCAGCATGCCGCTGCTGAAGACGAAGGAGATGCGGAGGAACGGCAGCGCTTCCGCCTTCACCGCCGGCGCGGCGTTCACGAAGTCGAGTAGCGCCGGCGACGCGATGTAGCCGATCGGCGCCATGATCAGGAGCGCGATGCCGATCGCCGTCACGAACGCCTGATAGACCGTGCGATCGACCATGTCGTGATCGCCGGCGCCGGCGAAGCGCGCGACGAGCACGCTCATCCCACTGAACAACGACGAGATGAAGATCACGACGACGAGGAAGATCTGGGAGCTGACCCCGATCGCGGCGTTGGCCTGATAGCCGATCAGGTGCCCGACCAGCGCCTGATCGACCATGGCCTGCAGCCCGCCGACGACGTTGGTGAGCATCGTCGGCCATGCCAGCTTCCAGACGGCCGGCAGGAGCGGACCTTCGATGATCGAGCGGTCGTAGCGCCGCCGTTCGGGCTTCGCCGCGGACGCTCCAGC
>DATFGW010000184.1:0-9554 GCA_035249045.1 Gemmatimonadaceae bacterium
CGGTTCTGCGCCGCGGCGAGCGTTGGAACGAGGACAACGGCGGCCACGGCCAGCAATGATGTGCGCATGCTCGGGCTCCTCAGCGTCGGCTGGATCCTTTCGAGGTGATGGTGACGTCGCCGGAGAACGACTCGGCGGTGATGCGGGCCGCGCCGTTGCCGATCTCGAACGTGAAGCGCTTCGCCTGGCCGGCCCCGATGCCGTGATCGCCCGGCTTGAGCGTGATCGGGAAGTCGCTCTCGATGGCGCCGCTCCACGTGGAGATCGAGAGCTGCGCGCCGGCGCTGGACGGAATGGACAGCTCCACGTCGCCGGAGTGCGTGGTCAGCTCGTAGCGGCCGTTCGCGTCGATGGTGCCGTCGTACACGACGTCCCCGCTGGTGGTGTGCGAGCGCACGAAGCGCCCCTCGGCATTCCGGAGCTCGATGCTGCCGCTCACCGACTCGGCCTCGAAGTCGCCCTTCAAGTCGGTGACGCTCACGTCGCCGTTCATCGTCCTGATCTGCACGTCGCCCGACAGCTGGCGCGCCGTGACGTCGCCGGAGAGGGTGACGATGTCCAGCCGCGAACCCGCGTTCTCGATGGTGATGTCGCCGTTCTGCGTGCGCGCCTCCACGTCGCCCTTGGTGCCGGCGACGCGGATGTCGCCCGACTGAGACCGGGCGATCACCCGCACGTTCACCGGGACTGTCACCTCGAAGCGCGTGTCGCCGCCGCTGTGGTAGGAGTTGCTCAGCTCGAGCAGCACACGCGACGGCGTGGCGTCGAAGCGGATGTTGCGGCTCTCGCTGGATGCGCGCACGCGAATCTCGTCGCGAGTCCAGGCGGTGACGACGATGTCGCCCGACCCGAGCGTGAGCGCCGCGGTGCCGCGCGCATCGAACGCGAAGGTCGTGTCGACGCTGGAGCGATAGTCGCGGCCGGGCTCGCGGCGGTATTGCTGGGCGCCGGCGTCGCTCGCGACGACCGCGCTGATCGCGACGAGCACGCCGAGGGCGGCCGACGCGAGAACGAGGCGGTGAAACACGGCACCAATACGGGCAGGGCCCGTGCGGCGTCGCGAAGCGGAACGAATGAGAGTGGTCATGATGTCCTGAATCAAGTGCGCGGCGGCAACGTCGCCGCCGTTCGCAGCAGCTCGACCTTGTTCTCGAGCGCGTTGTTGAGGGACTGCATCAGGAAGGCGCTTGCCGGATCCTTGGCCAGCGCCGACCGGCATTGGGCAATCGCCGAGTCGATGACGGCGAGGTTGTGCTCGATGACGCCCACCGTCACCGGATCGAGCTGTGAGCGACGGTTGTCGATGATCGAGCGCAGCCGCGAGATCTCGTTGACGTACACCTGATCGGCGGTCGGGCGGTTGCTGACCAGGCGCGCCGATTCGCGGGAAGCGGGACGCGGGAAGGGGGAAGCGGGAAGCGGGAAGCGGGAAGCGGGATGCGGGAAGCGGGATGCGGGAGGCGATGGGGGCTAGCGTGATGGTGGCGGAGGCGCAGTGCCAGCTTTGGCTGAAGTGCGTGACGCAGCCGCTGGTGGCGCGCCGGCGGCGGTGAATTGCGGCGGGCGATCGGGCTTCGCTTCGGAGAGTGCGCGCTTCACGCCGGCTGCATCGAAATCACTGGCGTACACCGGGGTACCGGGCTGCTGCTTCCAGGACTCGTCGAGACTTCCGGCATCGACGGGATCGAAGCCAATGTCGTCGACAAGGTCCATCACGGTTTTCTTCGCCGCGGCGTCGTCGCCGGCCACGGGGAGCGCAATCCGGCCGGGAGTGCCACGCGGTTTACCGAGCTCCAGCAAATGTTGCGCGTAAATGTTGTTGAACGCCTTGATGACCGGGCGTCCCAGCTGCTCGGACGTCCAGCGGCTCTCGGTCATACCATCCTCGATTGCCTTGATCAGTCCGTCGCGCTGCGGGTAATAGTTGCCGGTGTCGACGATCGGCAGATCCTCGGGCGTGCCAGCGAACAGATCGCGCGGGAGCCTGGGGATGGCCTTCATCGGAATCGTCACGATCACTACCTCGCCCTGCTTCGCAGCTTCCTTGGCCGTTACCGTCTTCGCTCCGGTTTCGCTTGCGAGATCAGCCAGGGTCTCAGGGCCTCGGGAATTCGCGACGTAAACGTCATGACCGACGGCAGCCAATCTGCGCGTCAGGGTTCCGCCGATGTGTCCGGCGCCGATGATTCCGATTCTCATGTTGTCTCCCGGTAAATGCTGACTGTGCTCGATGGGCAAATCTCGTTCAGGCTGCAGATGTCGCATTTCGGCGCGCCCGCATCGCAGACGCGACGGCCGTGAAAGATCAGTACGTGGGCGAGCATCGCCCAGTCGTCACGGGGAAACAGCGGCATCAGATCCTCCTCGATCTTGACTGGATCTTTCTGCTTTGACAATCCCAGCCGTGCGCTCAGTCGCCCGACGTGGGTATCGACGACCACGCCCTCGTTTTTCCGAAAGGCATTGCCGAGGATGACGTTGGCGGTTTTGCGGCCGACGCCCGGCAGCTTGACCAACGCTTCCATGGAGTCTGGAACTTCACCGCCATATCTCTCCACCAGCGCTTTACCAAGCGCGATCAGGCTCTTCGTCTTGTTGCGGAAGAATCCGGTGCTCTTGATGATTTCCTCGAGCTTTTCCGGAGGCGCGTCAGCGAGGGCGGCTGCCGTCGGATAGGTCCTGAAGAGCAGCGGCGTCACCATGTTGACGCGCTTGTCGGTGCACTGCGCACTGAGAATCGTCGCGACGAGGAGCTGCAGCGGCGTCTCGTGATCGAGCTCGCAGTGCGCGTCGGGGTGGGCTGCCTTGAGGCGGGTGAACACTTCGCGGGAATAGGGACCGAGCTCGGCGCGGGAGATTCGACGCACCGTCGCCTTGCCTTTGCGCACCGCGCGTTTGCCTTTCCCGATTTTGATCGCTGTGCGTCTCATTTGCCGCGCCTGCGTCTGGCGAACGCTATGACTTCGTCCGCGCTTCGCGCATTCAGAATCTCGCCGGCCTCGAGCCAGGCCTTGCGCGCCATCCCCACCCCGAAGTGGACGTTGTCGAGACCAGGCGTCGAGTGCGCATCCGGACCGATCTCGATGGTGACGCCGAGCTCTTTGGCGCGGCGGCAATAGCGCCAGTCGAGGTCGAGCCGGTGCGGGTCGGCGTTGAGCTCGACGGCCGCTCCGACCTGCGCGGCTTTCTCGAGCACCGCCGCGACGTCGAGCGCGTACGGCTCCCGCGACAACAGCAGCCTGCCCGTTGGATGCGCGAGGATGGTGAGGTGCGGATCGTCGAGCGCGACGAGCACGCGCTTGGTCATCGCGTCGCCGTCCATGCTGAACCGCGAGTGGATCGATCCGATCGCGAAATCGAGCTGATCTAGGATCTGCGCGTCGTAATCGAGACGTCCGTCGGCCATGATATCGGCTTCGATTCCTTTCAGGATGCGGAATCCGGTCATCCGAGCGTTGAGCTCGTCGATTTCCTCGAGCTGGCGCTGGAGCTTGTCGCGCTTGAGTCCGCCGGCGTAGAACGCTGACTCCGAGTGGTCGGTGATCCCGATGTAATCCCAGCCGCGCTCGATTGCGGCTTCGGCCATCTCCTCGATGGTCGCCGAGCCGTCGGAATAGTCCGAGTGATTGTGGAGTGCCCCGCGCAGGTCGTCGTACACGAGCAGGTTCGGCAGCTCGTGACGTGCAGCGGCTTCGATCTCGCCCATTGCTTCCCGCAGCTCCGGCGGAATCATGTCGAGACCCAGCGCCCTGAAAAATTCCTCCTCGCTGCTCACCGTCACCCGCTTGCCCTTCCGCAACAGCGAGTTGCCGGTGATCTCGAAGCCACGGTCGCGGGCGTAGCGGTTCATCTCCTCGACGTGGGCGTTGCTGCCGGTGGCGCGCCACAAGCCGACGGCGTAGTCGGTTTTGTCGACGCAGTTCATGTCGAGGTGGGTGCCGTCGACGAATCTGATGTGCACCGAACCGGGCTCCGAGTTGCCGTGCGCCTCTCGTACGCCGGGCGATCGCGCGAACGAATCAGCCACCTTCTTCGGATCCGCCGAGCACTCGGCGACGATGTCGATGTCGGCGACGACCTCGTTGTGGCGGCGGATGGAGCCCGCGACTTCAGCATGAACGATGTCCGGATGCTTGACGACGTTCGCGAGCAGGACGTGGGCTTCGATCGCCGCCGCCGGGAATCGCTGCAGATGCTTGTTGCGCCGCAGGGTCTCGATTCCTTTCAGGATCTTGTCGGCGGTTTTCTTTCCGAACTTCGGCAGCTCGGCGAGCCTGCCGTTCTGGGCGACCTGCTCCAGATCCTCGAGGGTATTGACGCCGAGCTCGTCGTGAATGAGCTGGACCTTGGCGAGGTTGAGGCCGGGGACGCGGAGGAGATCGAGAAATCCTTCCGGCATCCCTTCGCGCAGCCGGTTCAGGTACGACGACTCCCCGGTCTCCACCAGCTCGCGGACCACCGAGAGCGTAGCCGGACCGATGCCCGGGGTGTCGGCCAGCTCGCCAGAACGGAGCAGCGGCCCGAGGTCGTCGCTGTCGAGCGCGATGAGCGACCGCGCCGCGCCCTTGTACGCGCGGGCCTTGAATTTCTGGTCGGTTTTTACCTGGAGCAGGGCGCCGATCTGGGACAGAACGTGCGCGGCCGAACGCGAATCCATGCCCTCAATATATGAGGGCGGAACGCCGATTTATCCGAGCCCTCGCCGCGCGAGGACCGGCGATCAGGTGGTCTCTTCTATTCCGGCGTGGAAGGGCAAGGTCTTGACGATCTCTTCAATCTGCTTCTGGATCAGCTCCAGCTCCTGGCTGGCGCCTTCGCTGTCCAGCATCCCGTGCCGCATGGTGACCGCAACGCGGTTCATGTACTTGATCTTGGTGATGATCTCTTCGGTGGCCCGGCGAAGTCGGATGTACCGGCGCTTGTCGGCCAGGGCGCGGTGGCAGCGTCGTTCGAGGTCCTGGGGAGTAAGCTTTCTCGCGACTTCGACTGCTTCGGCGATGGTCCGGCCCGGTACGGCACCGTGGTCGGGGATGCCCATCTGGTCGCTCGACGGATCGCTGAACCAGAGGCGGCCGATGTACTCGACGCCGTCATAGGCGAGACGAAGCGCTACCCTGTATTCCTTGCCGTCGACCGTGATCGAGCTGATCGCGTGCTGTGTTACGCCGGAGTCTGATGTCATGCCTGAAGTTCAGCTGCGTACGGTCGGATTGGTCTCATCAAGAAATCGGTCGGTTTCCGCGAACAGCCAGGTAGGCTGTTCAACGTACGGCACATGGCCACACTCGTCCAGCACCACCAGGTTCGTGCCGAGGGCGCTGGCCGCTTCTCTGGAAGACGCTAGTGGAATCGGATCGTCACGCCCCGCGATCACAATCGAGGGGATGCGGACGCCTTTCAGATCGTCGATCAGGTTGAAATCGCCCAGGCTTTCCCAGACGGATTGCTGCACACGGCCCACGACTCGGAACGGTGTCAGATCCGTTGCATTCGCCGGATCTGCAAAATAACCAGCTACACCGAGCTCGAAGGCACGCTGCCGGTACTCCTGCGGATTGCGCTCGCGCAGTCCCGACGCCGCGAGCTCGTCTCGCATGTTCTGGATTTCCGGACTCTGCTGCCGGCGCGCAAACTCAGCCTCGAACTGCTGGCGGTACGCGCTCGTGAGCGGCGCGGGACTGATCAGCAGCAGCCGCGCAGGCGCGGACAGATGCGGGTTTCCCCTCTGCTGAATCGCGTATAGCAGCGCCAGCATCGCGCCCCACGAATAGCCGACGATCGATAGCGGCTCCAATCCGAATTCATCGACGACGGCCGCAAGGTCTTCGACGTGGGTCTGCCACGTGATGGGGACCCGGGCATCGGCGCGCGATTTCCCGCCGCCCCGCTGATCGTAAAAAAGCAGGTCGTGCTTCTCTCCCAGGTGGAGCATCTGCGGCAGAAGGTAGCAGTGATCGGCGCCGGGGCCGCCGTGGAGGACGAGGAGCTTCGGACCATCGGCGCGGCCGTACTTCACCCAGTACAGGGGTGAGCCAGTGGTCGTTGTGAATCCTTCCTCCCGGGGGGCGGGAATTGGTTTGGGCAAGGCTAGACTGATCGCGGATAGATCACTGAAGACTACCAGCTAGTGGCTATGAGCGGAGCGGCTGGCGGCGCTGAGCAAGGATTTGATAACCGCTCTCCGTTCGGCGCGCCGCTTTTCATCCAACCCTGGCTCGGAGCCGCCGGCTGCTCCGCTCACTGCTATCAGCTGGTAGTCTTCAGCGATCCTTCCAGCCGAGCGCAAAGGTGTTAGCGCGCCGTGAAGTCAGTGCTCGCGCTAACCGCGCGGCACGTAGCAGCGATCAGCTCTGCGGCGTGATCGAGATCCTGGATGCTCACCAGCTCGTTCGGCGAATGCATGTAGCGATTCGGCACCGAGACCAGCCCGGTCGCGACACCCTCGCGGGCGATGTGGATCGCGTCGGCGTCGGTACTGGTTTCGCGGCCGGCGGCGTGGAGAGAGAACGGAATCTTCTTTTCTTCGGCTGTCTTGCGCAGCAATCCGACGACCACCGGGGAGATGATTGATCCGCGGGTAAGCACGGGCCCGCCATCGATCGCCGCCTCGCCATATTCCTTCTTCTCGACACCTGGATGGTCGATTGCGAAGGTGACATCGACCACGATTGCCATTTGCGGTCCGATGCACGTTGCGCAGACTCCCGCGCCGCCCCCGCGATAGCCGATCTCCTCCTGAGTCGTCGCTACCGCAACGACCCTGGCCGCGCCCGGTTTGGCGGCGTAGCGCTGGAGAGCCTCGAGCACCACGAATGCGCCGATGCGGTCGTCGATCGATCGTGACACCAGCCGGCCATTCGGAAATTCCATGGTGCGGGAATCGATCACACCCGCGTCACCGACCAGCACCATCTGCTCGGCTTCCTTCTTGGTCTTGGCGCCGAGATCGACCCAGAGATCGGTGAACTTCGCCGCTTTGTCGCGTTCGTCGGGCTTGATGAGGTGGATCGGCTTCTTGCCCACGACGCCGAAGGCTTCGCCCTTCTGGCCCATGAACCGGATGCGCTGTCCGATCAGCACCTGCGGATCCCACCCGCCGATCGGCTGGATGTAGGCGTAGCCCTGATCGTCGATGTAGTTGACGATGACGCCGATCTCGTCGATGTGGCCGGCGAGCATGATGGTCGGCTTGCCCGAGCCGTTCACTTCGGCGAGGCTGTTGCCAGCGACGTCACCACTTACGGTGGCAAATTGTTTGGCGTGCTCGCGCCAGACCTTCGCCGGCGCGCCCTCGAATCCGGACGGACCCGGCGTGTCGAGGAGCTTTTTAAGGAAGTTGAGGGAATCGGAGGAGATCATCAGTTGTCAAAAAGTTGTCGTCGAATCTAGCATCACTGTGTAGAGACTCCTAACGCGAACGGGTCTTGCAATATCTCCTGCTGCCAATCGGTTGCGCGGATCGTTTCTCAACGGCCATCACCGGTCAATGAAACCAGTCATCGTCATACTTGCCGTTGTGGTTGCTGCTTCGACGACTTCCCCGCGCGCAGCGGCACAACCTGTCGCTACTTCCGCGCCACTCAGCGACATTCGCTACGAGGTGACCTTCACGCGGGCGAACGCGCAGCGTCGGCAGGTCAGCACCGCGATGACCTTCACGGTTGGCGGCACCGAGCCGGTGCTGCTATCGCTTCCCGCGTGGACGCCGGGCGCGTACGAGATCGACAATTTCGCGCGCGATGTCACCGATTTCGCCGCCGAGCAGGCCGGCAACTCCCTGTCGTGGGACAAGGTCGATGCCGACACATGGCGGGTGGACCCGATGGGAATAGGGGAAATCACGGTTCATTTCGACTACCTCGCCGACAGCCTCGACAACGCCAATACCTGGTCGCGGCCCGACTTCCTGCTCTTCAACGGGACGAACCTGTTTCTGTATCCGGAGGGCAGGGGATTCGATTTTCCGGCGGCGGTCACTGTCAACACCGAGCCCGACTGGAAGATCGTCACGGGAATGACGAGCGCGGGACCGCACCGTTATGCGGCGTCGAACTACCACGATCTGGTCGACATGCCGTTCTTCGTCGGGCAGTTCGACCTCGACAGCGCGCAGGTATCGGGAACGTGGGTTCGGCTCGCCACGTATCCGTCGGGAAGCGTGACAGGCGGTCCGCGCATCGCGGTCTGGGAAGCCCTCAAGCGCGTGATCCCCGCCGAGGTGAAGGTCTTCGGTGAAGTACCGTGGACGAACTACAGCATTCTGCAGATCACCGATCCGTCCTACTCCGGCGGCAGCGGACTGGAGCACCAGAGTTCCCACGTCGATGTGCTCGGGCCCGGAATGCTCGGCACGCCGGTGCTGCCGTCGCTTTACGCGCACGAGATCTTCCACGCCTGGAACGTCAAGCGACTCCGTCCGCAGGATCTCTGGCCGTACCGCTACGATCAGGAGCAGCCCACGACTCTGCTGTGGGTGAGCGAGGGCATCACGGATTACTACGCCGATCTCGCCGAAGTGCGCGGCGGGGTGGTCGATGCGAAGGAGTTCTACTCGATGACCGGCGACAAGATCGCGCAGGTGGATGCGTTGCCGCCGACATCACTCGAGGATGCATCGCTGTCGACGTGGATTCATCCGCGCGACGGCAGTGAGTACATCTACTACCCGAAGGGCTCGCTGGCCGGACTGCTGATCGACATCATGATTCGCGACGGCAGCGACAACCGGGCTTCGCTCGACGACGTGATGCGCGGGCTGTACGTAGCCGCGTACAAAAGCAATCGCGGTTTCACGTCCGACGAATGGTGGAGCGCGGTCACCAAGGCGGCGGGCGGAAAATCATTCACTGACTTTTACGCGCGCTACATCAACGGGCGCGAGCCGTTTCCCTACGATCGGATTCTTCCGCTCGCCGGACTTCGTCTTGCCCGCGATACGACGCTGGTGCCGCAGCTCGGCATCGCGAGCCTGCAGGACTCGAGCGGACTGCACGTCACCGATGTCATTCCCGGCAGCGCGGCCGCGGTCGCGGGCGTTCAGCCTGGGGACGATCTGATTTCCGTAGGCGGCTTCGATGCCCAGGATCCCGAGTGGTCGGACCGATTCCGCGCTCGGTACTCGCGTGTCGCCGAGGGAACCGCGCTCCCCGTAGTTGTCCGACGCAATGGCGCGCAGCAGACGCTCAGCGCACGACTGCATTTTGTGGCGAGAGTGGAGTCCAGGCTGGTTGAGGATCCGCGGGCGTCGCGTAAGGCGCGCACGATTCGGGATGGGATTCTGACCGGAGTTACGGTTCGGTAAATGACAAAGAAGACTACCGGCGGGCGGCCGTGGGCGGGCCGGCTGGAGGCTGCGGGCTACTGCCGGCGCATTCCAGGTGCATTGATCGCAGATCGTGCGTGAAATGTTTAAGCCCGCGGCCGCCCGCCGTGTGGCCCACGGCCGCCCGCCGGTAGTCTTCTTTTGCAGTTACTTACTTGAGGAGTGCCTTGGCGATGGTCTGCAACTGCATGTTCGACGTCCCCTCGTAGATCGTCCCGATCTTGGCATCGCG
>DATFGW010000185.1:0-34154 GCA_035249045.1 Gemmatimonadaceae bacterium
CGCACGACGCACCCTGTGAGTCGCCCGCGCTGTAGCAGCAGCTGCATGACGGGGATGTCGTCGAGCTCCTTGCCGCGGGCAAGCGTCGCGTCGACTTCATCGATGGTGTCGAACACTTCCGGTAGGAACACGTAGCGGCCGACTCCGGTGAACGCCGAGTTCGCGCCGCCGAGATCGAAGGTCTTGCTCTTCGGGCCCTTATCCGGAATTCGCTCGATGACGAACTCGCTGCCGTTCACGCGGCCTGGATAAATCGCCGTCGGCCCGTACCGGTCGCGGTTGTCGGCCGTAAGCTCCACGATCGCGACGACACTTTTCCCCGTCGCCGCGTAGACATCGATGAGCTGCGCCAACGCGGGCTTGTCGCCGATGAAAAGGTTGTCGGGCAGCGCTACGGCCATTGGCGACTGCCGCGCAAAGGCGCGGCCGAGCCGAATGGCGTCAGCTAGCCCGCGGGGATTCGGCTGCACGACGACGTCGACTCTCGTCGGCATTCCCGAACCGCCCGCCGCGGCGCGCACGACTCTCTCGAGATCTGCCTTGCCCGGCGCGGAGACGATCAACACGTCAGTGATTCCGCTCGCCGCGCACTCTTCCATCACCCTGAGCACCTGGGGCTTTCCCCCGATCGGCAGAAGCTCCTTTGCACCGCCGTGAGTCAACGTAGCCATGCGGGTTCCTTTGCCGCCACACGGGATGAGTGCCTTGGTGACGCTCGGACGTGACTCGCTCATTTGCCCGATGCTTCCACTCTCGCACCCGCCTCTGCATTGGTGAGCCACGTTCTCGCGTCGAGCCCGAACGCGGATTTGTAGCTGGCGATCAGACTGGATTGCGCACCGCTCAATGCGTCGAGCTCACCGACGGCGATCGCGCACCCGCCCCACCCCGCGCCGGTGAGCCGCGCGCCTCGCACGCCGCGAATCTTTCTCGCTTCATTCACGAACCAGTCGAGTTGGGGCGTCGAGCACTCGTACAGCGTTCGCAGGGATTCGTGCGACTTATAAAGCAGATCCCCATCGACATCGCCCGTCTTCTTCAGCACGGCGACCAGACTTTCCACCCGCCGCGTCTCTTCTGTCACGTGCAGCGCGCGCTTCTCCAGATTTCGCGGCAGGTGCGCCGCCCGCACTTCCTCGGGCGTCGCGGCGGCAAGATTTGCGAGCGCAGGCTGGCGAGCTCGCAACAGCTCGAGCGCTTCCTGACACTCGCGCTGCCTGACGTTGAACTGCGAGCCGCGCAGCGATCTCGGCGAATTGGTGTCGAAGATGAGGACGGCCTCGCGCATCTTCACCTGCTCGGTGGCGAGGGTATCACACCAGAGATGGAGCGCGTGGCCCTTCTCGCCGAGTGCGGAGGCGAACTGGTCCATCACGCCGCACGATACTCCGACGAACTGCGTCTCCACTCTCCAGGAGAGCAGCGCCAGATCCTTCAGGGACCGCCGGTCACCGACGAGCTGCGCCAGGGTGATCGCGGTCGCCATCTCGAGCGCCGCCGACGAGCTGAGGCCCGATCCCGTCGGAAGGTTGCTCGTCACCACCGCCTGCACCTGGGGCAGCGCCGATTTGTCTTCCGCGAACGCAAAGACTCCCGAAATGTAGTCCCACCATTCGCCGCTCCGTTCGACTGACCGCGCGTCGAATTCCCCTGACTCGGCCGCGGTATCCGACACGATCCGGCTCGTATCGGCGCCCGTGCGCTTCATCGCGACATACGTGCGGCGGTCTATCGCGAGCGGGAGGACTTGTCCTCCATTGTAGTCGGTATGCTCGCCAATCAGGTTCACCCGGCCCGGCGCCGATCCGACCACATCGGGCTCGCTACCGTAGGTTTTGCGAAAGAATTCCCGCGCCGTTGATGCGTTCATCGTTTCCACGAGTGCCTACCCATGCCGGAATTGTACCGGGAAAGACGGGAATGGTATTCTTATTCGATGACCGACGCCAAGCCGGGCAGCACGGAGTACGTCCGCCGACTCGGCGTGTTCGACACGACGATGGTCGTCATCGGGGGAATCATCGGTGCCGGGATTTTCCTCAATCCGGCGATCGTCGCGCAGCGGGTGCACACCACCCCGTTCATACTCACCACCTGGGTGATCGGCGGAATTGTGGCCCTGATCGGCGCGCTCTACTTCGCCGAGCTTGGCGCGCGACGACCGGAGGCGGGCGGCGGCTATATCTATCTCACCGATGTATTCGGGCCATTGCCGGCATTCCTTTACGGTTGGACCTTCCTCTTCATCATCAATAGCGGCGGGATCGCGGCCGTCGCCGTAACCTTCGCGCGGTACACCGCCGACCTGTTCGCGCTGCCGCCGAGCCTCATCAAACCGCTCGCGGCGGGAATCCTGGTCGCGCTGTCGGGGGTGAATTACGTGGGCGTTCGATCCGGGAGCATCACCCAGAACATTTTCACTGTGCTCAAGCTGCTGGCGCTGGCGGTGCTGATCGCGACCGGGATTTTCTTCGGGCGGAGCGCGGTGCCCGCCATTCCCAGCGGCGCCGACGTCATTCAAGGCATCGACACCGTGCGCGCGCTCGGGTACGCGCTGATTCCGGTCCTCTTCGCGTACGGCGGCTGGCAGTACTCGAACAACATCGCCAGCGAGATTGTCGCGCCCGAGCGGACCATTCCGCGGGCGATGACGATCGGCATGTTCGTGGTCGTCGCGGTGTACGTGCTCGCGAACGTCACCTACGTGCGGGTACTCGGCGCGGCCGGCCTCGCCACGAGTCTGGCGCCGGCGGCTGACACCATGCGTTCCGTGATGGGACCGATTGGAGGCGCATTGATGGCAGCCGGCATCGTCGTGTCGACGATCGGCTTCGTGAACAGCGGAATCTTGTCGGCGCCGAGGATGCTCCAGGCCATGGCGGCGGACGGTTTGTTCTTCAGGTTCGCGGCGAAGCTTCATCCGAAGTACCACACTCCGGCGGGCGGCATTCTGATCCAGGCGGTGTGGGCGATCGCTCTCGTGCTGTCCGGAACCTACGGCCAGCTGCTCGACTACGTCGTTTTCGGCGACTGGATTTTCTTCGGCCTGATCGTGGCGACGGTATTCGGGTATCGCCGGCGCGACGCGCGCGGCGTCGAGAGCGGTTTGCGGACTTACCGCGCCCCGGGTTATCCGGTTCTGCCCGCGCTTTTCGATCTCGTCGCCGCGTTCGTCGTCGTTAGCGCGATCTGGTCGAATCCCCGCAACGCGGTGCTCGGCGTGGTGCTGATGGCGCTCGGCGTGCCGGCGTTCCTTTATTGGCGGCGACAGAATCGCGGCGCCACGACAATCAACCCATGAGCAACTCCGGAAAGTCCGGGGCTCGCCCGATGGGCGCGCGTCCGCTGACGAGCAGCCATCTCGAGTGGTCGAAGGCGCACGGCAACGTGAAGTACAATCTCGCCGTGAGCGGAGTGACGCCGCTCGACGTGACGCACATCTCGCCGTCGGCGGAAGATTTTACGATGGTCGCCGACAACGAGTACGGCTGGCAGCCTCTGCTCGATCGGATCGCGCGCCGCTACGACGTGCGGCCCGAGAACGTCGTGCTCGCGCACGGAACGTCGATGGCGAACCATCTCGTCTACGCCGCGTTGCTGGACCCCGGCGATCAGGTTCTGGTCGAAAGTCCGGGATACGATCCGCTGCAGGTGGTGCCCGAGTTTATGCAGTGCGACGTGCGCACCTTCGAGCGGCGCGCCGCCGACCGTTACCACCTCGATGTCGGGTTGATAGAGAGCGCGCTCACCCCGCGCACCGCACTCATCGTCGTCACCAACCTTCACAATCCGTCCGGCGTTCTGGCGACGCGTCCTGAGCTCGAAGCGCTGGCCCAGCTGGCCGATACCTACGACGTCGATGTACTGATGGACGAAGTTTATCTCGAGTGGGTGTACGGGCTTGGCGAGCCACACTCGGCGATCAACATCTCACCGCGGTTCGTTACGACACGGAGTCTGACCAAGGTGTACGGCATGGCCGCGCTTCGCGCCGGCTGGATCCTTGCCGAGCCCGGCATCGCCGAGCGAGTGCGAAAGCTGAACGGTCTGTTCACGAACTCGATGGCGCATCCGACCGAGCGACTTGCGGCGCGCGCCCTCGACCACGCCGACACTCTCCTCGCATCCGGCTGTGCCCGAGTCGACGCGCACGCAAGGCTGGTCGCCGATTTCATCGCCGCAAATCCCCGACTTTCGTGGACGCCGCCGGCTGCTGGAACGGTCGGCTTCGTGAAACTAGACACCGCCCGCGTCGACGAGTTCGTCGAGGAATTGCTGGCGGAGTTCGACACGTTGGTGGTGCCTGGTAGGTTCTTCGGAGCGTCGGATTATTTCAGGATCGGGTGGGGGATGTCGAGCGAAGTACTGGAGGAAGGACTGAGGCATTTGGGACAGCTACTCGCGAAGTAGCGGGCCACCCCTCGTACAAAAGCGGGCAGCTGCAAGCTTTCCAGCAGCTGAGCCAACGGCCTCTTCTCAGGCGAGACTGCGGTGACCATCACCGCAGCGTGAAAACTGCCGAGAGTGGGCGTGCTCTCAAGAGTGGAAAACTTGCTCAACAAAAACTATTCGTGATGTGGATCGCATAAGTCGTTTGCCAATAACGACATACGCCCACACTGGCGCGGACTCACGAATGCGGGTAGTATGCCGACTGTTGGGCTGCATTCGCTCAACAAAAAACCCCTCGCGAGCACTCGGCTACACGAGGGGGAAATCACGAGGGGTCGGTTCTGTTCTTAGCGGGACCAGCCGACTCCAAGCCAGCGCAAATATGCGCAGGAGTTGCAAAATGGCAAGTCCCACCGAAGTACAGATCGACCGGATCAAGTTATCCGCGACGGGTCGATCGCACGAACACATTACCCACGCGGGAAACTCGCAGGGTATGTGGTCCGTGCCGAGCATCATCCAGTGGATCGAGAGCAACCAGTATGCTTTCTACACACTGGTGGGCGGACGGAAAGCCTACGTCGGCGTTCGAAAGGATGTCGGGAAAGCTTGGTACATCCGTACGTACGCGGACGGAGTATGGAACGATAATCTCCTAGCTTTGCAGCGGGCAGCATAATCGCCTGAGCGAGGGCGCTTCATCAACGGAGCGCCCTCCGTTTTTCTGTCGCTTTCCTTAGCTCACGCTGAGTTAGCGCGTCCCAAAACAGCCAGACGCGAGACGACGAGACGCGATGCCTCCCGAGAGCTCTCAGGGTAGCAGCTGTCTCGCTATCGGCTCCCCGCTTTCTTTCATGTGGTGGCCAGCCGAAGCGCTCAGGTCCGAGCCGCCGAGAAAAGCTAAGAGCCGTGCGCCCCCGGCGACCCGACCGACCTCTCCCTTCCGCGAACGATCTCAGCCCTCAGCTCATACCAGCCGTCAGCTTGATAGTACAGAACTCGCAGCTGATGCTTCCCGCCCGACAACGGTGCAAAGTCGATGGTGGACTCGTGTGCCTTCCAATTGTCGATCGCGAGCACGCCGTCGACCCAGACGCGAACTCCATCATCACTGATCGTCCGCAGCGTGTACTCACCCGGCGCGAGATCGACCGAGCCTGAGGCATCAACAACGAAATTTTCCCGCGGCACGTTCGGTAATGCGCGGTAGCCCATGTAGTCCAGCCGCGGTACTCGTACGGTCAAGACCGAATCCAGCGAAGCGATCCTTTCTGGATGCGAGCGCGGATCGCTGGCGCTGTCCGTCCATTTGAGGAACCGCGCCGTCCAGTCGATCCGCGGCTCGAAGCGTGAGTACGAGAACGTGTAAGGCCGACCCGCCGCGAGCTCGACGCCGAGCGGCGACATCGTCGCGGCGCCGACGTATTCCATCGTCACCTGCCAGTCTCCGAGCGAATCCGGTTTGGGCGTCACGCTAATTGTGTCGCCAATTATCCCACTCTCGCTCGACACCGCTGTAATGCCGCGCCGATCCGTAACCCGCCACCGCCCGCGCGGTCCCAACACGCGCAGTCGGAGGGGAACCTCTCGCGTGCTGTCGACCGGCCAGAGTTTCGGCGAGCGATAGTCGTACGGTCCCCACTCGTCGACGACGATCGCCGAGCGCGGGCGGCCGGCGAGAGATGTGTCGGGGCGCGACGGCATGAAACCGCCGCGCAGCGGCAGTACGCTGTCGATCAGCTCGCGCGGCGCGCGCAGAAAACGACGCGGCCAGGGCGCGGTGTCGATGGCGGTGTTGCCGGCGAAAGTGAAACGCGACGTGTCGCGCAGTGCCACGACGCTGTCGACCTCGACGAATCTGTTGTTGACGACAGACAGTCCGCTGGTGTTGGCGGCGCGCACCCCGACTCTGGCGCGTCCGATCAGGTTGCCGTCGACGACGTGGTCTCGGCTCCTGGTGTCGCGGTGCTTTGGATAGCCCCAGTCCGATGGCTCGATCGAGTCGGCCCACAGCCTGATGCCGGTGGAATCTCCGACGATGATGTTGGCGACGATGGTGTCGTGCTGGCCGTGCTCGATTGCAATCGCGGTACGATTGTCGACGAACCGGTTGGCGACGACGCGCGATGAGAAGCTGTAGCCGCCCCACAGCCCGTACTCCGAGCCCTCGACGAAATTCTGAATGAAGGAATTCCGACTGAAGGTTGCCTCGATGCCGTTGGCCGGCGCGAAGCTGAAGTCGTTCATGTAGAACAGGTTGTCGTTCGCGCCGCCCTCACCAGTGTCCATGGTGCTCTGGCCGGCCCAGAGAAAAACGCCGTCGCCGCCGTGGGTCATCGAGTTGTAGGCGACGGTGTTCCTGTTGCTCTGCTCGTAGATGAGCAAGTCGGCTGCATCCTGCCCGCGACGATAGAAGCCCTCGCTGTAGCCGCGCACGTTGTAGTCGGCGCGGTTGTGCATGATGGTGTTGCCGCTCGATCGGTAAAGTCCGACCCCGACCCCGGAGTTGAACGAGAACTCATTGTTCCAGATGCGCAGCCCGGATGAGCGAACGAGCATCAGTCCGTTCATGCCTTGGGTCACGGTATTGTCGCGGATCTCGCCGCCGGCGACATCCACCAGATACGCGCCGGCGCCGTAGCGCATCCACTCGTTCTCCTCGTTGTGGTGGAACGACAGCCAGTCGATCAGGCTCTCGTGCTCGACCACGCTGTACAGTCTCGGCTTCCAGTTATAGCCGAGATCGTTGTCGACGACAGTGAGGCCACGCGTTCCGCGCGCGAGAATCCCGAACCTGTAGCCGCGGATCCGCGCGTTCAGAACGCGGACGTTGCGACCGCCGTCGATCAGAACTGCGATCCCGCCGCGCTCGTCGGGATTGGCGTCGGGCGGTGATCCCTCGAGCGTCGCGCCCGCAAAATCCACGGTGATGTTATCGCCACGGACGATGATGACGGGTGAATCGGCCGACGGCGCAGGCAGGCGATAAGTGCGCGTTGCTATGCGCGCGGAGCGAGTGATCACCAGCCCCTGTCGCAGCTCGATTGACGACTGTGCGTGAGCGACCTCGCTCAGCGTCGCACAGCACGCCAGCAGCAGCAGAAATGACCGCACTCTACTGGTTATGACGCGCTTTATTCGTCCGGCCTGCGCGGCCAGGTGCCGCGCTCGCTGTGTTGGGGTGCATCGGCTTTTCGCTGCGCCCTCGCGCCCCTGGCGCGCTCGACGGCAATCTCTCCGTAAAAAGCCTTGAGGACCCCTGTAAAAATGAGCTCGTGCATCTTGCTGGGTCTGAACAAAATCTCTGCATCGCGTCGCGGTCCCTCGAGGCTTTCGGCGAGAGTGCACAGCGCCGCAACGACGTTCTCGATCGCCTCCTGTCGATAACGCGCGGAGGCAACGTAAAGCGCCACGGCGGTCGCGAAAGTTGTAGCGTCGCCGTCGCGCAGGAACGACCGCATCGCTTCAACAGCGTTGGTACTGTTCTCCGGAGCGGTTATCGCCTGATACTGCTCGGGCGGAATCCCATGAGTCGGTTCGTTCATCTCAGACTGTGCGATCGTGGGCGAATCTTCGTAAAGGGGCCGACAAATCGCCAGTGCTCGCCGCGCGCCTTAGCTGACACGCCGTCGTCAGACGTTTGCAATTCACTGACTAGACAATCTCCTGCGCGCGTATTCCTGCCCGCGCGTGTCGTCAACAAAAACCCTTGCTCAGTCGCACTGACACTCCAATATTGGCGCGCGCTTGCAACCGAGAGGAGACGTGCTCCACCCGCTGAAGCTCCTCGCATTGGTGCCACTGTCACTGTCGCTCGTTGCGGTCTCCGCGCCGAACGAGTGGACCAACGCGACGCTGCCCAAAAGCGACGCCGAGCCGCCGGCGCTGATCAACATCAGTAAGAAGCCAAAGACCGTCGAGGTGAACATCACCGCCTCGATCACGACGTTGTCGCTGGTGCCCGGCGTCAAAAGCGAAGTGTTCGCTTACAACGGCCACGTCCCGGGACCGACGCTCGACGTGCGCGAGGGCGACCACGTCATCGTGCACTTTCACAACCAGCTGCCGGAGCCGACCACAGTCCATTGGCACGGCATCCATTTGCCGTTCGAGTCCGACGGGAGTCCGTTCCATCCGATCAAGCCGGGCGAGAGCCACGATTACGAGTTCACCGTTCGACCGGGCACTGCCGGCACCTACTGGTATCATCCGCATCCAGACCGCCGCACGGGATACGCGATCGGCAAGGGATTGTTCGGCGCAATCATCGTCCGTGCGGCCGACGACCCGCTGCCGGCGAGTATCCCCGAGCGACTGCTCGTTCTTTCCGACAACCGTTTTCTGAATGACGGCAGCATCGATTTTCCTGATGCCGCGTCCATCCCCGGCGGCATCGACGAAGAGAACGGCAGGGAAGGGCCGGTGCTCTTCGTCAACGGCCACGTGATGCCGACCATCACCATCCGCCGAGGTGAGGTGCAACGCTGGCGCATCATCAACGCGTCGGCGGGCCGGATTTATCGCATCGCGCTGGCCGGTCGGACCATGCTCCACGTCGGGAGCGACGGCGGATTGTTCGAGACACCGCGTGAAGTGAAGGAGCTTCTGCTGGCTACGGGAGAGCGCGCCGAGGTATTGGTTCGCGGCGGCGATTCAGCCGGCACCAAGGCGCTGCTCGAGGATCTTCCTTACGACAGGTATGCGCCGCAGACTCGGCCGAAGGATTGGAAGACCACGCTGGATCTGCTCACCCTCGAGACAACCAGCGAACCGCCTCTGAAACCCATCGCAATACCGACGCACCTGCGCACCGTTCCGGCGCTCGACACCACCAAGGCCAGCGCAGTACGCACGGTTGTCTTCGGTCAGGGGATCATCAACGGAAAAACCATGGACATGGCGCGGGTCGACGTCAGCACGAAGGTCGGCGCCACCGAGATTTGGGAAATCGAGAACGTCGTCGGCATGGACCACCCGTTCCATCTCCACGGATTTCAGTTTCAGGTTCTGGATCGCGACGGCGTCGCCGAGCCTTATCGCAGCTGGAAGGACATGCTCAACATCCCGAAGCACTCGACGGCGCGCATCATCGTGCGCTACGACGATTATCCGGGGAAGTGGATGTTCCACTGCCACATCCTCGATCACGAAGACCACGGCATGATGGGAGTTCTGGAAGTCAGGCAATAACAACAAGGAGGCATGGTGACGCGACGGTCGATGAGTTCCGTGCAGCATGCAGTGTCGTTTGTGGGAGTTTGCGTCACCGTAGCAGGCTGCACCGCACCCGGTTCATCGATGTCGTTTGCGTCTGGCTCGAGCACCGCGCAACCCGCGGACGCGCAGCAGGATCAGATCGCGCGCGGCCGCTTTCTCGTCGTGAGCCACGATTGCGGAGGCTGTCATGGCGGTGGCTCGAATCCCGCCTCGGATCGCTGGCTCACCGGCGTGAAAGATACGACCGACGAATTTCACATCGGGCCGTTCATCACTCGACCCAAGAATCTCACGCCGGACAACACTACCGGCATCGGCCGCTTTTCCGAGCGACAGATCTTCAACTCGCTGCGCTACGGCCTGAGGCCTGAGGAGACTCCGGACGTCGAGATTACTTCGACGACTCCGGGACAGGGAAATTTCCCGGCGCATCCGCACTATCTCGCGCCGCCGATGCCGTGGATGGCGTGGCGCCACATGCCCGATCAGGATCTGTGGGCGATTGCGGGGTATCTCAAGAAGGGAGTCAAGCCCGTTCGCAACAAGGTCGAGGACAGCGAGGGCCCGCCGGATTTTTGGGCCGGCGAGATGACGCCCGCCAAGATCGGCACTTACCCTGCCGCGGCGTTTCCGACGGCGAACGAGCGGCAGTAGCGATTTCTCGAAGGCAAACCGCCGTCGCTGCGGATTTCTGTCAGCGACGGCGGTTTTGCTATCTACTCACCCGATGTCGGGCGCGCTCCCGGCGGCGGTCCGTCTCCGGTCATCGGTCTGGGATTCCCGCGGTGGCAAGTCATGCAGTTCACCACCGGCGGCGGGCCCCGCTCGTTGGGTACCTTTGAGATGTAGTCGCGGTTGATCGTCTGCACCATCGCGAACATCAGCCGCGCGGTGTTCTTGTTTTCCTTGTCGTCCTGGTCCCATTTGCCGGGGACGTGGCAGAACCCGCAGCTGACGCCCAGCGAGCGGCCAAAGCCGTTGTTCATGATGTTGACGACCCTGCCCGCGGGCACGCCCTTCAGGATCTTGATGTTCTTGAACACGCTCTCCGCGGGCTCGTTCTCGCGGCCGGCGATTGACCGCAGCACCATCGCTGCCCCGCTGTCCCGACGCGCGGCGTTGGTGCTGTCGCGCACCCGCCGCGCCGAATCGGTCATCGGGGGCCGCTGGCCGCCGAGTCCGCCCGTGCTGATCTCCGACGGCATCGGCCCGGCGTTCGAGGACGGCGCGTTGGTGGTCGGCGCGGTGGCGCAGGCGTAGCCGACGATGATGATCGAGATGACGGCGGCGAGCAGGGCTGGAGTTCGATCCGACATTAGTCACCCCATGGAGAGTTCCGGGCGCCAACTGCAACGGAACGGGTGCGAGAGATCAGTGGCATAGATGCCAGTGATCAGTTCACCACGTCGGGACGTTTCCAACCGGATTACGGCAGAAGCGGCTGCCTGTACCGTGAATTTCGCTAGTGACGTCGCGACGTAGTGAACTAGGAGCTGGCCACTACGCTACTGACATCTCGCACCCGTTCCGTTCCAGTTGTCCATCTGCCCCTTCAGCGCGGTCATGACTTCACGGCCACATCAACGGAGTACCCATCCTTGGCGAGGAGCATCCGCAATAACTCTACCGCGCTGTCGTTGGCGTGACGAAGGAGCTCGAGCTGGGAACCGGCAGCGGTCAGCTGCGCCCGAGCCTGCCGCTGGATCGCATCGCGATCCTCGGGTGTGAACGGATTCCAGAGCCCGCCGTGCTCATCGTAGGTGCGCATGTCACGAATCTCGACAGCGATGAGTTTGGCGGGAGGGATGCGGACGGTGATGCGCCGGTTCGCGTGATCGATGCTCACGTCGGGATTGTCGCGCAGATCGATGCCCGCGAGCAGTCGCCCCGTGACCACCACCAGCGAGCGTTTGGTCGACCCGTACCAGGTGTTCTGATAGACGATGACGTCGCGCACCATCGCTTCGCTCGACACCAGCTTCGCCACGGCTTTGACCTGCTGCACGACGACGTCGTTGGTGATGTTCGTTGTGCCGGCGCGCACGCTGAACGCGCCCGGTACCAGGCGCGTCGCGCAGTATCCGAACGCGATCAGGATGATGAGGGCGACCAGGACGAGGGTCGAGCCGATTCCGAAGATCCGGAAGCGCGGGCCGGGGGCAGGCGGGGCGGTCATCTTCGAAAGACGGTCGGGAGGAGGGGGCGCAACTCCAGGGCGCGAACTGCAACTGAACGGGTGCGAGAGGTCAGTGGCATAGATACGAGTGATGGGTTCACGACGTCGGGACGTTTCTACTCGTGCTGCGGCACAGGCAGTTGCCTGTACCATGAACGTCGCCGGTGACGTCCCGACGTCTTGAACTCGTAACTGGACACTATGCTACTGACGTCTCGCACCCGTTCAGTTGCCGTTAAGGACTGCACCCGTTCAGTTGCAGTTGTCCTGGCGAACCCTAGTGCGCGGTGTTCCCGCGCTGCACCCCCTTCATCTCCCCCGTCTTCCTCCTCACCGCCGGCTTCGCGACGCAGCACCATTGCTCGATCATCTCATCGTCGGCGCGGTCCCAGCCCTCGGGTACCGGCGCGAGCCGGCGCTTCTCGCCGACCGTCTCGAAGCACAGCCACCCGTACGCGAACTCGGCCGCGACCGGCGCGCGCGCGTCACGCCCGCTGATTCGACGGTCGTCGCCGCTTCGCCGCTCGCTGCTGTCGGTGCGATCCTCGTCGAACACCCGGCGCTGGCTGAAACGACGCTCGGCCGCCGATGGATGGACTTGCCACACATCCCAGATTCGTCCCTGCCGATCCTTGAACGTCCTGTGGGTCACCGATTTTTTCGCGCGCGGAAGTTAGGGGAGGCGCTGCGAATTGCTTGCCACCAAGGCAGAAGCGCCTGATTGTAGAGCCCGCAGGAGACGGAGGGATGTGGCAACAAACGGCACTGCAACTGAACGGGCGGGAGGCGTCGGTTGAACAGACGAGAGGCGAGGGGTTACGACCGTGGGACGTTGCATTGCGCCATTCACGCAACGCCAAAAACGTTTCGCACCGAGAGTACGTCCCACGGTCGTAACCTTCTCGCCTCGCTCCTACAAACTGATGCCTCCCGCCCGTTCAGTTGCAGTTCCCGCGATCCTCTCCCCGCGCACAGGACTCGGCGGATGCGTCGGCCCCGCCCCCACCCCGATCGCATCGATAGCGCCCGCGATCTCATCGAGATCCGCCGCCGTCAGCTCGAGCGTCGCCGCCCCGATCCAACCCTCCACCTGCGACGCCGAGCGCGCGCCCACGATCGCCCCCGTCACCCCCGGCCACATCAGCGTCCACGCCACCGCCACCGCCGACACCGTCGTGTCGTGGCGCTCGGCAATCGGCCGCAGCGCGTCGCGGAGCTTGAGGTTCTTCTCGACTTTCGGCGTCTGAAAATTCGCCGAGCGCCGCCTCCAGTCGTCGTCAGCCATGTGCTTCACCTTGTCGAGCGAGAACGATTCTGTAAGGATCCCCGATTGCATCGGGCTGTACACGATCACACCCGTGCGATGCGCGTTGCACCACGGGATCTCCGCTGCCGCCGCGTCGCGCCTGATCATCGAGAACGGCGGCTGCAGGGAATCGACGTGCCGCAGTGAATCGATCCGGCGCAGCAGCGACGCGTCGAAGTTGGATACGCCGATCGCGCGGGCTTTTCCCTGCTCGACCAGCTGCTCCATGATGCGCCAGGATTCCTCAACCGGAATCGTGTCGTCGGGCCAGTGGAACTGGTACAGATCGATTCGTTCGACGCCGAGGCGCCGGAGCGAGTCCTCGCATTCGCGCCTGATGTGGGCCAGCGAGCGGATCGCGTCCTTCATCCGATCCTTGTCGTCCCAGACCATCCCGCATTTGGTGAAGATGTATGGTCGCTCGCTCTTGCTCCGGCCTTTCAGCATTCTGCCGACGACTTCCTCCGAGTGGCCAAGCCCGTACACCGCGGCGGTGTCGATCCAGTTGATGCCGCGCTCGACGGCGTGATTCATTGCCGCGATCGATTCGTCGTCGTCCTGCGGGCCCCAACCGTAAGTCCACCCACCGCCTCCGATCGCCCAGGCGCCGAAACCGGTGCGCGTGATCTCCATGTCGGTGGTCCCGAGTCGGCGGACGGGGAGATTCGTTTTCAAGAGCAGCTCCTGCCTGAGGCGTTCTGTAGAGGCGTCGCGCTCATCTTACTCGACACCGGCGGTGAACGCGACATAGAATAGAGGTGTGCGCGATTCACTATCCGTACCCGTGAGTGAGACGTGGCCCGAGCTTCCGCTCGAGCAGTGGGCCGACACCCAGACCACGCTCCATCGCTGGACCCAGATGCTGGGCAAGACGCGGCTCGCACTGGCGCCGATGCAGAACCACTGGTGGCAAATAACGCTCTACGTCACCAGTCGCGGCCTTACCACGTCGCCGATGCCCTACGACGGCGGCACCGTCGAAGTCGCTTTCGATTTTTTCGACCACCAGCTCGTCGCCGAAACCAGCGACGGCGACCGCCGAACCCTGCCGCTGGCGCCGCGCTCCGTGTCCCAGTTCTACGCCGACTACACCGCGATGCTTCGCGAGCTCGGCGTCGATGCGAGGCTTTACCCGGTCCCGATGGAGATGGGCGATACGGTTCCTTTCACCGAAGACAACATTCACCGCGCATACGATGCCGATGCCGCGCACCGCTGCTGGCAGGCGATGGCGCAGGCCGATCGTGGCCTGAAGGATTTTCGCGGCAGCTTCATCGGCAAATCGAGTCCATCGCACTTTTTCTGGGGCGCCTTCGACCTGGCGTGCACGCGCTTTTCTGGACGGACCGCGCCGGCGCACCCGGGCGGAGTTCCCAACTGTCCCGACTACGTCACCCGCGAAGGCTATTCACATGAATGCATCAGCGCCGGTTGGTGGCCCGGAACAGTTGGCGGGCCAGTCGCCGAGCCTGCCTTCTACGCATATGCGTATCCCGAACCGGCCGGCTGCGACATCGCCCCGATCAAGCCCGAAGGCGCGTACTACAATACGCAGCTGCACGAATGGATTTTGCCATACGAACAAGTGCGCACCGCCTCGGATCCTGCGCGGGCGATGCGCGACTTTTTCCAGACCACCTACGACGCGGCGGCCGATCGCGGCAAGTGGGATCGAGCAGCCCTCGAGCGACCACCCGGCTGGCAGCCACCGCCATCGGTCGCTCGGTCGTGACCTTGCCCCCGCGCGGGAACGAACTTCGCGGTAATGCATGCGGAATTCGAAACAGCCAGTCCACCCAAGGAGCCGAAACATGAGAGCCCGAGACATCATGACGAAGAAGCCCGAGTGCTGCACCCGCGACAACACCGCGCGTGAGGCCGCCAGGGTGATGCGCGATCGCGATTGTGGGGTCGTGCCCGTCGTCGATGACGCGGGGCGCGTCGTTGGGATCGTCACCGATCGCGATCTCGCAGTGCGCGTAGTCGCTGCGGGAAAGGACGCCAACACCAGGCTCGCCGATGTCATGACGGGCTCCGCGGCGGTGTGCAATCAGGATGACGACCTCCGCGACGTCGAGCAGAAGATGGCGGAGCTCCAGATCCGCCGCATCCCGATCGTCGACGCCGGCGGACGCTGTCTTGGCATCATCTCCCAGGCCGACATCGCCCGCGCGGCGAGCGTCGACGACGGCGTCGTCACCGGCGAAGAAGTCGCCCTGGTCGTCGAGCAAATCTCCCAGCCGACCCATCGCGCGCGGACCCGCTCGGACGTCGAGCAAACATCCGGGATAGAACAGCAGCAGATCTGACCGAAAGCGCGTTATCGGCGCGCGCAGTCGCTCGTCCTCAGACAGGAACACCAAGAGGACGAAGTGAAGAAATACTGCAATTTCTGCGGCGAGCCGATGCAGGCGGATCAGAAGGAGTGCAAGCAGTGCGGATGGGACATCTCGCACAACGGTCCGCCATCTACTGATCCGGGCGACACCAAGGCACGGATCGGCGTTGCCCTGGGACTGATCGTTGCCTACGGCGTCGTCTGGTTTCTCGTCCAGGGCGCGCCACTACCCGCGCTTGCCGACGAGACGCCCCGCCCTCAACCAGCCGCAGCGCCTGAATACGATTATCAGCCGGTGAGCGAGCCGGCGACCGCGATCGGCACCGTCTCTCGGGCGGTAGCGACCGCGCCCACAACGCCCGCCAAGCCTTCGGCGCTGATCAACATCAAGCTCGCGGACACGCGAAGCTCCACCATCGGCCCGCGCGACGCGCTGCAGTATGCGTTTCAGCTGCCCGATACGGATCAGAAGTGCAAGCTCGTCGGAACGACCAAGGGCGTCGGCGGGTTCGGACGCAATATTGAAGTCTTCCTCCTCACCGATGATGAGTACGTGTTCTGGCACGCCAACCCGGCCGCGATCGTCAACTCATCCTGGGAGACCTTCCGCGGGTCGGAGAACACGCTTGACTATGAGCTGCCGGGGCCGGGCGTCTATCACTTCATCGTGTCCAACGAGATGTCGGCGACGCCGCAGAGCATCGCCGTAAAAGCTCAGGTTCGCTGCACCCACTGATTCCGGCCGGAGCGCCGCGAGCCGACGTCCGAGGCTTGTCGGCTGGGGCAAATCCAGCATATTGGGCGCACCCCAAAACGCGGGTGCTCTCATGCACAACCCGTCCAGCGTGCTGCTCGCCGCCATGCTGCTCACGATCGCAGGGCGAGTCGATCAGAAGTCCGGCAACTCTGACTGGGCGGCGCCGCCCCGCGTAATCACCAACGACAATCGCCGACCGGCGGGGATCCTCCGCGATGGACGACTGGAGCTCAGGCTCGACATTGTCGACGGACAGTGGTTCCCCGAATCCGAAAGCGGTCCAAGCGTTACCATGCAGGCCTTCGCCGAGCACGGCCGCGCACCGGAGATTCCGGGCCCGCTGGTTCGAGTTCCGGAGGGCACTGAAATCCATGTCGTCGTTCACAACGTGCTATCGGGGTCGGACGCCGTCATCCACGGACTGCACACGCGGCCCACGGCCGCCGATGACGCGCTGAGCGTTCCAGCCGGCGAGACGAGGGAGACGACGTTCCTCGCCGGCCCTCCGGGCACGTACTTCTACTGGGGCACGACGACTGGCAAGCCGCTCATCTTTCGCGTTGCCAGGGATTCTCAGCTGTCGGGCGCGATCATCGTCGATTCAAAATCGGCTCCGCGTCCGACTGATCGGACTTTCGTCATCGGGATCTACAGCGAAGATCCGGACAGCGTTGCGGGAAGAACTCCGCACCCCCGCGAGATCGTCGTCATCAACGGGAAAACGTGGCCCAACACAGAGCGCTTCACGTTCACCGAAGGCGACACCGTCTCCTGGCGGGTCATAAACGTCAGCGTCGCCCCGCATCCGATGCACCTCCATGGATTCTATTTTCAGCTCGAGCGCGTCGGGAGCGAGGGCGCTGACAGAGTGTTGCCTCCGACCGCGATCAGGCAGGCGAATACCAACCTGATGCCGCCCGGCACGACCATGGCGATCCGGTTCGTTCCCAACCGGCCCGGCAACTGGCTGTTCCACTGTCACCTGGCCGCGCACGTCGACGGCACGAGCACGCTGGAGAATATTTTGAACCGCCGGCCTATCGAGGAAGTCGAGCGCAGCCATGCGATGGCGCATCACGGCGCGCACGAGATGGGGGGACTCGTGATCGGCATCCACGTGCTGCCGCGCGGCGCGCAGCCAATGGCGTCGACCAAAGAGCCGCAGCGGCTGCGGCTCGTGATTCAGTCGTCGCCCTACGGCTACAACCGAAATCCCGCCTACGGTTTTGTGCTGCAACAGAACGCTGATCCGCGCCGCGATTCGGTGGCGCTGCCCGGGCCGACATTGTTTCTCGAGAAGGACCGGCCGGCACGAATTACGGTCGTCAACCGGTTGAAGGCCCCGACATCGGTCCACTGGCACGGGCTGGAGATCGAGAGCTATCCCGACGGGGTCGCCGGCTGGAGTGGAACACCGGGCCGGATTGCACCAGCGATTCAGCCAAACGACTCCTTCATCGCGGAGTTCACTCCACCCCGTGCGGGCACCTTCATTTATCACTCGCACATCAATGAGCTGGTGCAGACCAACTCGGGCATGTACGGGGCGATCATCGTCACCGATTCGGCGCACCGCTTCGACTCGAGGGTCGACAAGATCGTGATCGTCGGCGGTGGCGGGCCCGGCAACATCGAGCGCCGGTCGATCGGGATGGTAAATGGATCGATCAGGCCCCAACTGGAGCTCGAGTCCGGGGTGACCTACCGGCTGCACCTCATCCAGATCCATCCACAGGCGGTGGTGGTGTTCCGGCTCGGCGACGACTCGACGACGGCCACCTGGACTCCGGTCGCAAAGGATGGTGCTGATCTGCCGGCCGAAGAGTCCCGCCCGACCAGCGCGCGCGTGGTGATGGGCGCTGGCGAGAACGGAGAATTTCTTTATACGCCGGAGCGCCCGGGCCTGCAAAGGCTGGAGATGCGAACCCAGCTGGCGGGTTGGTTCGTGCCGCTGACGATCACGGTCAAGCCGTCGGGGAAACTGGTCAGCAACTGATCTGCGGCCGCGGGCACCTGCGGAACCCTCTTTGCAACCACTCGCCAGTCCGCCCGAGCGTCCGAGGAAGTTGTGAACCGCATACTGATCAAGTGCCCGCAGACAGGAAAGATGATTTACACGGGCTACGCGATGGACCCGCAAACTTTCGAGGCGTCGCCGATCGAGGAGATGGACCCGATCGAATGTCCCGCCTGCCACCAGGTGCACCGCTGGACGAAGAGGGATGCGAGGTTCGAGCGGGATCCCAACGAATAGGCATCGCGCGTTGGGACGTGCGCGCAGCCACAGCGCTGACGGGCGAGACGGCAAAAGAACGGGTGCGAGTCATCAGTAGCGCAGTGGCGAGTTTGCGGTTCACTACGTCGGGACGTCACAGGTTGCGTTCGGAGCACAGGCAACAGCTTGTGCGCTGAAGGCGAGTAGAAACGTCCCGACGTTGTGAACTGATCACTCGCATCTATGCCGCTGACGACTCGCACCCGTTCTTTTTGCACTTTATCCGGTGACGTCGCGCACCCGTTCTTTTGCAGTCTACGCCCGCCCGATAAAATCCCGAATCTCCACTCTCAGGTATTTACTGAAAAGGTCGTCCTCCCCTCCGGAAAAAGCCCGTTTCTTTTCCCCGCTTTCTTCGTGTTGATAACAGCCGCCCTTCGCGGTGAAATCACACAAAGGAGCGCACCTTTTTATGAGATTCAGAACTCCAATGCTGTCCGCCGCCGCGATGATCCTGGCGGTTGGGGCAGTTGCTTGCAGCACCGACCTCGCCGGCCCCCCGCCGACGCTTGATGACGTGACCATCGACGCCGACATCGCCGCTACTTCCGGCGACGCCGTCGCTTCGCAGATCACGGGGTTCACCGACAACGTTGCCGCCGCGGGATCCTTCAACATGGTCTCGCCGAGCTACAACGTCGTCACTTCGACCGGCGCCTCGGCCAAGCCGTCGTTCAACGGCATCTCGGCAACCTGCAGCTACGCCGACGGCCGCTACAGCTGCGCTGCGACCACTGAAGGCGGCATGACCGTCACCAGATCGTTCGCGTTCTATGATGCGCAGGGCAACACTGTGCAGAACTTCGACGCGACCAAGGTCGAGTCGGTGAACTTCCACGCTCAGATCGATGGGAATTTCCAGCGCGATCTGTTCTGGAGCGCCGGCGTCCACAGAAGTCAGGACCTCACCGTCAGCGGCCTGATCAGCATGAGCCCGCAGCGTAAGTGGAACGGGCTCGGCAGTGGTGCTGACACTGTCACGCACATTGGGTTTGATGGCATCAGAAGCCTCGCTGGCATCGCCGCGGACACCGTCAACAACGTCGTGATGCCCGGCCCCGACGCAGCGAGCCAGATTCCGCTCAGCGGAAACATCGTTGTCGGTGTCGACTACACCGCGTCCCTCGAGGGCGCGACGGGCAGCGTCAGCAAGGAAGTGAAGCGTCGCGTCGTCGTCACCTTCGACGGCACTAACACTCCCACGCTCGAGATGGGCAACATGACGTGCCTGTTGCACCTCGATACCCATCTCGTCGATTCCTGTCAGTAAGCTGGATCATCGTTAACAAAAAAGCGCCGCGGATTCTCCGCGGCGCTTTTTGTATCTGGCATCTGGCGCCATTCGACAGAGTGATTGAACGAGCTGCTCGTCAGGTGGGTATCACGAGCATCAAGGAAGACTACCAGCAGGGAGCAGTGAGCGGAGCAGCCGGCGGCTCTGAGCCATGGTTGGATGAAAAGCGGCACGTCGGACGCGGGTGCCGTTATCAAATCCGTGCTCAGAGCCGCCAGCCGCTCCGCTCACTGCTCCCTGCTGGTAGTTTTCAGTAACGCTTCTACTCCGAAAATGCCCAATCACCGCTTCGTTTTGTCTACTCTCATCTCCGCAACCGCTCTCGCCTGCGCCCCCGCCACCGTTACGACCAACAGCGGCAAAGCGCCGGCGACTTCGACGTCCAGCTCCGGCAACCCGTTCTTCGTGGAGAGCACCCTCCCGTACCACGCCCCTCGCTTCGACCTCATTCACAACGAGGATTACCAGCCCGCCTTCGAGGAAGGCATGCGACGGAACCTTGCCGAGATCGATGCGATCGCGAAGCAGACGGCGCCGCCGACTTTCGAGAACACCATCGTGGCGATGGAGCGGAGCGGCGCGCTCCTCACCCGCGTCGCGAAGGCGTTCAGCGGTGTCTACGGCGCGAACACCAACGACACCCTGCAGCACGTCCAGGAGGTTGAAGCGCCCAAGCTCGCCGCCCACAACGACGCGATCTATCTGAACGACCAGCTGTACCAGCGGGTGAAGAGCATCTACGATCGCCGCGAGTCAGGGGATCTGACGCCCGAGCAGAAGCAGCTCGTCGAGCGCTACAATCGCGATTTCGTGCGCGCGGGCGCCCGACTGTCCGAGGCGGACAAGATTCAGATGCGCGCTCTGAACAAGGAGCTCTCGGAGCTTTCGTCGGAGTTCACCCGGAAGCTGCTCGCGGGCACCAAGGCGGGCGCGCTCGTCGTCGATAATGTCTCCGACCTCGCCGGCCTGACTGCCGACGAGATCAAGACGGCGTCGGAGGCGGCAAAGGATCGCGGTCTCACCGGCAAGTGGGTGCTCCCGCTCCAGAACACCACCCAGCAGCCGGCCCAGGCCGAGCTCACCAATCGCGCTGTGCGACAGAAGCTGTTCGAGCTCTCGACCATGCGCACCTCACGCGGCGACAGCAATGACACGAAGAACACCATCAAGCGGATGGCCGAGCTGCGCGCGGAAAAAGCCAAGCTGCTCGGCTACCCTAACTGGGCGGCGTACGCGCTGGAGACCCAGGGCGCGAAGACACCGGAGAACGCAATCAAACTGTTGACTGATCTGGTTCCCGCCGCGACTGGGCGGGCGCGTGAGGAAGCCGCCGACATGCAGAAGCTGATCGACTCTCAGGGCGGCGGTTTCAAGCTCCAGCCGTGGGACTGGCAGTACTACGCCGAGCAGGTGCGGAAGGCGAAGTACGATCTCGACGAATCGCAGATCATGCCCTACTTCGAGCTTAACAACGTTCTGCAGAACGGCGTTTTCTTCGCCGCCAACAAGCTTTACGGGATCACGTTCAAGGAGCGCCATGATATCCCGGTCTATCATCCGGACGTTCGAACCTTCGAGGTGTTCGACGCGAATGGTCAGCCGCTGGCGCTCTTCTACGCCGACTATTTCAAGAGGGACAACAAGCAGGGCGGCGCGTGGATGGATCAGTTCGTCGATCAATCGAAGCTGATGGGAACGAAGCCCGTAGTTTACAACGTCGCGAATTTCACGAAGCCCGCAGCTGGTCAGCCGGCGCTCCTGACGTATGACGATGTGACCACGATGTTCCACGAGTTCGGCCACGCGCTACACGGGATGTTCTCGAACGTCGAGTATCCGACGTTGTCGGGAACGAGTGTGCCGCGCGATTTCGTGGAATTCCCGTCGCAGTTCAACGAGCACTGGGCGCTCGATCCGACCGTGTTCGCGAACTACGCCCACCACTATCAGACGGGCGCACCGATGCCTGCGGCGCTGGTGACGAAGATCAAGAACTCGCAGACCTTCAATCAGGGTTTCGCGTTCACCGAGCTCCTCGAGGCGTCGCTGCTCGATTTTGCATGGCATACGCTCGCGCCGGGGACGATTCCGTCCGACGTCGATGTCTTCGAGGCCGCATCGCTCAAGCGATTCAACGTTGCGGTGCCCGAGATACCGCCGCGTTATCGCAGCACGTACTTCTCGCACATCTGGGACGGCGGCTATTCCGCCGGCTACTATGCGTACACGTGGAGCGAAGTGCTCGATGACGATGCGTACGCGTGGTTCCGCGAGCACGGCGGTCTCACCCGCGAGAACGGCCAGCGCTTCCGCGACATGGTCCTGTCGCGCGGCGGCACCGAAGACGCGGCGGCGATGTACCGCGCGTTCCGCGGCCGCGATCCGAGTGTCGACGCACTGCTCGAGTCTCGCGGACTCAAGCCGCCGACTTCTCCGTGACTTGGTTGTCAGTGCGAGCTCGTTAGGATCGCGGTTGGCGGTCGGTGACGGTATCCTCTTCGGCGGCTAATCCTCGCGTCGGCGGCTTCGCCGCCTACGCCTGCCGGGGCAAGCCCGGCGGCTACGCTGCGGACGCCGCCTGCGAGGACACCGCCACCTCCCTGCACGACTTCATACTCACCCGCGGCGATGCCAGGCGCTGCGCTCGCGTTCGCCCCCTTTGCGCGGACGTGCCGAGCTCCGCTCGGCGCGCTCCCGCGCGCTGTGCTTTTTTTTCCTAGCCGTTAGCGGGCGTGCCAGTAGGTCGAGATTCAACTCCCCGCCCAAAGGCGCGAGCACAGTGTCTGGTATCACGCGAATCCCCGAGGGAAGGCGGAGGAGGTCCTCGTAGCGAACACCCACTTCGCGACAAGGAGACGCGCGACCGAGCGGAGCGAGGGAGCGTAGTTAGCGGCTCCGCCCGAGCGAAGTGTTGTGAGCGAAGAGGACCTCCTCCGCCGTACCGGCGACAAACCGTCCGATACCTGACAACTGAAAACTCGGGGCTTGCCCTGAGCCGGGGTTGAATCTTGACAATTCCTTAACACGACAGCATTTAGTGGCCACGCGTTTAGCTCGCGAGGCTGGAGACCCTCGCCGATTCCGGCTATACGGATATTCGGCGATGTTCGGCTACCCCCAAGCGAGCAGGACCAAAGCGGCGAAAGTCCCACTTCACCACCCTGTGGAGGACCTCCGTATGGCAGCTGTTCGTCGTCTCACTCTGGCGCTGGTGGCCGGCCTGTTATGGTCGATCCCGATCAGCGCACAAAACCCGGTCCCACCCACAGGTACCATCACTGGCCGAGTCGTCGACGCCGACACTCAACAGCCCGTTGCCGATGTCAGCGTCATGGTCGAAGGCACCAGACGCGGCGCGGTCACGGGTGACGATGGTACCTTCACCATTGGCGGCGTACCGTCCGGTTCACAGACGGTCAGAGCGCGTCGAATCGGATTCGGCGCCCCCGTCCAGGTCGTCACGGTACCGAATGGTGGATCCGTCTCGGTGATCTTCTCGATGAGCCGCCAGGCGGCAGTCCTCGAGGAAGTCGTCACCACCGGCTATGGAACGCAGCGACGCCTTGCCATCACCGGTTCGGTGGCGACGATCGATGCGGATCAGGCCAAGGTCGCGGTCCCGACCAACGTCACCAACATGATCGAGGGACGCGCCACCGGCGTTCAGATCACCCAGAACAGCGGTGAGCCTGGTGCGGGCGCGCACATCCTGATTCGCGGCGGCACGTCGATTAGTGCCAGCAACGAGCCGCTTTACGTCGTCGACGGCGTTGCGCTGTCAGGAAACGCGGTCGAGCCGGGCGGTATCGGAGTCAGCGGTGCGCCGCCACTTCCACGTAACCCGCTCAACCTTCTTAATCCTGCCGACATCCAGTCGATTACCGTCCTCAAGGATGCGGCTGCCACAGCGATTTACGGCGCGCGCGCTGCCAACGGCGTCGTGCTCATCGAAACGAAGAAAGGCAACGCCGGCGGTCCGACTATCGAGTACGAGTTCTCTGCAGGCACCTCGTGGGCTCCTCGGCGCCTCGATCTTCTGAGCGGCGATCAGTATCGCACTTTCATCCAGGCGAACGTGCCGGGTGCATTTGCAACTGAAGGCACCGCCAATACCAATTGGGAAGACGCTCTGATGCGTCATGCGCCGACGGTCAATCACAACCTCTCCTTTGCCGGCGGCTCCGCGAACACGACCTACCGCGCTTCGCTCAACTTCTTCGATCAGGAAGGCGCGGTCATCGAGAGCGGCATGAAGCGCTATCAAGCCCGCGTCAACGGTACCCACCAGGCGATCGACGGCAAGCTCCGCCTCGGGCTCAATCTCACGGGTTCCCACATCCTGAACGATTATCTGCCATTCAACGAAAACGGCGGCTTCGAGGGCGGCGTGTTCGTCAACATGGTGAACTACAACCCGACGCGCCCGATCACCGTCACTGACCCGGCGACCGGAGTGGTCTCGTACTTCGAGATCGGCCCCGGCGGCCAGTCAGTCCGCAATCCCGTCGCGCTGGCCAATCAGCTTCTCGACAAGGGCGTTTCAGACCGTACCCTCGGCAACTTGTCCGCCGACTACGATCTGTTCCCGAGCCTTACCGCCCGGGTGAACATTGGCGTCGATCGTACCGCAGGCGATCGAAATTTCTACGCGCCTCGCATCAGTGCCTACGGTGCCGGATTCAACGGTCAGGCCTTCCGGTCGAATCGTGACGAGACGAACAAGCAGCTGCAGACTCTCCTCACGTTCCACCCCACTCTTGGGACGACACGCGACCTCGATGTTGTCGGCGGCTACGAGTTCAACGCGACCAACGTCAACGAATTCGGCGTCGAGACCCGCGACTATCTGACCGACGCGTTTACCTTCAACAGTCTAGGCAGCGGCAACGTCGTACAGCCGCCTTATTCCTTCCGCACCGACAGCCGCCTCGTCTCGTTCTTCGGAAGAGCGAATGCCGGTCTTGCCGACAAGTATTTCCTCACGCTGGTCCTGAGAAAGGACGGCGCATCACAGTTTGGCGCCAACCACAAGTGGGCGACCTTCCCCGCAATCTCCGGATCGTGGCGCTTGAGCCAGGAACCGTGGATTCCGACGGGCCCGTTCAGCGAGCTGAGATTGCGCGCTGGGTGGGGTAAGCAGGGTAACCCGGCGGTCGATCCGTACTCCTCATTGATCCTGCTCGGCGCGAGTGGTGGCTCGCGGTATCCGTTCGGCGATGTTCCGGCAACGGGCGTCGTTCCGATCAGAAACGCCAACCCCGACCTCAAGTGGGAAGAGACGGCGCAGACGAACGTTGCGCTCGACTACGGCTTCCTCAACAACCGCCTCAACGGAAGCCTCGAGTACTACGTGAAGAACACCCACGATCTGCTCCTGACCGTACCGGTTCCGCAGCCGGCCGTCGTCGGCGACCGTATCGAGAACATCGGCAGGCTGCAGAACAAGGGCATCGAGTTCTCACTCGATGGGCTCGTGATGCAGCGGAACGACTTCTCGTGGAACGCGGGTCTCGTCTACTCGCACGACAAGAACAAGATCGTCAACCTTGGAGCGCGCACCTTCATTCCTGACTCGAAGGCCAGCGGACAGGGTCAATCGGACCAGTTCACCCAGCGCATCATGGTCGGCCAGCCGATCGGCACTTTCGTCGGTCCCGAATTCGCCGGCTGGGACGCGAACGGCAAGCAGCTGTTCAACCACTACACAGTAGACGCGAACGGCGTCCGGACCCTGCAGGGCCAGGTCACCTCGGGCGGTATCACTGGTGACGACTACGTCATCCTCGGCAACTCGAACCCGAAGTACACCCTGGGTCTGCACACCAACGGTAACTGGAAGAAGTTCGACTTCAGCATGCTGATTCACCGCGAAGCCGGCCAGAAGATCTTCAACAACACCGCGCTGGTTTACGGCAGCAAGGGCAACGCGCTCCAGGACAAGAACTTCCTGGCCGCGGCGCTCAACGATCCGACCGCCATTAGCGAGCCGGCGATCTTCTCGTCCCGCTGGATCGAAGACGGTTCGTATACGCGTTTGTCCAACATCACCATCGGCTACACCTTCGACATGCCGTCGTTCACCGGCATAGCGAGAGGGTCGCGCGTTTACATCTCGGGTGACAACCTCGCACTATGGACTCCATACACGGGCTACGACCCTGAAGTGCATTCACAGCTGCCGGGTATCGCACCGCGTGGCATCGATTACCTCCACTATCCTCGTCCGCGCACGATTACGGGAGGTCTCCGTGTTGCTTTCTAACCTACTTATGAACAAGAAAATCGTTGGAGCCGGGGTATTCGCGCTCATCGCGCTTGCTCCTGCCTGCACCGACCTCACCGAAGTACCGCAAAGCGCGATCACACCCGAGAACTTCTACCGCACCGCGGACGAAGCGCTCGGCGGAGTGGCGTCAGTGTACGCGCAGCTGCGGTCGACTTACGACAACGCATACAACATCTCGGAGATCACCACCGACGAGATGATAGTGCCGACGCGTGGCCAGGACTGGTACGACAACGGCAAGTGGCTGGATCTGCATCGCCAGACCTTCACCGCCAACAGCCCCGCGGGTCTCGACCTGATCAACAATTCGTGGGTCGATCTCTTCACCGGTGTGGCGCGGGCGAACGTTGTGCTCCACGGCATCGCGGAGCACAACTTTGAAGGCAAGCAGACGATGGTCGCCGAGCTGCGCACTCTGCGCGCCTTCTACTATTACATGTTGATGGATCTCTTCGGTGGTGTTCCGATCGTCTGCGAAGAAGAGGGCAACCCTCTCTGCACCGGCATCGACATCGCGGAGCGTCCGCGCAACACGCGCACGGAGGTCTTCAACTTCATCGAGAGCGAGCTGAAGGCCGCGAAGCCGGACCTGCCCGCAACCTGGCCGGCGGCGATGAATGGCCGTATCACCAAGGGCGTGACGGATGCAATCCTGGCCGACATGTACCTCAACGCGCAGGTGTTCACGGGCACGGTGACCACGGCTGGCCTGCAGCAGGGCACAGCCCGTTGGCAGGACGCGCTCGACGAAGCCAACGCAGTCATCAACGCGGGCCCGTACTCGCTAACCACGGACGCCAGCGTTGGCTGCGGCACGCCGGGTTGCGGGTGGCGTAAGAACTTCACCGCCGACAACAACACGTCGCCCGAGATCATTTTCGCGATCAAGTTCGTGAACGTGACCGACCTTGGAAACAACTTCCTGATGCGGGCGCTGCACTATCATCAGTACAGCGGCTCGAACGAGCCCTGGAACGGGTTCTCGACGCTGGCCGACACCTACGCGGCCTTTGATCCGAACGATTTGCGCAAGAACATCTTCCTGGCCGGCCAGCAGGTGAATCTGGTCACCGGACAGCCGGCGACAGATCGTCAGAACAACCCGCTGTTCTTCGATCCAAACATTCCGGACGTCGAGCACGCGACCGAAGGCCAGGGAATTCGCATCGCCAAGTGGCCGGTCGATCCGAACCACCTGAATCAGGATGCAGGAAACGATTACGCGTGGTTCCGGCTGGGCGAGATGTATCTGATCAGAGCCGAAGCCGAAAACGAGCTGGGTCAAACTGCTCAGGCAATCGCCGACATCAACATCCTCCGTGCGCGTGTCGCGGCGCCGGCGCTCTCCGCAGGGTTGAGCCAGGCGCAGGTACGGGATGCGGTGCTCAAGGAGCGCCTGTTCGAGCTCACCGCGGAAGGCAAGCGGCGCACGGACCTGATTCGCTTCGGCCAGTTCACGTCGGGAACCTGGTACGCGAAGACCACCAACGCGCCGTACAAGGTCCTCTTCCCGATTCCGCAAACCCAGATCGAGACGAATCAGCAACTGGAGCAAAATCCCGGATACTGATCCGGCAGTTATCCTTTCTCACCCATCATGGCCTGTCCTCTCCGGGGGGCAGGCCATGATGCGCTAAGGTGGCCGCTATTTGAGGTTCAAGTTCTTTTTTCCCACCCTATGTCTTTTGGCCGCTTGCAGGGGCAGCGAAAAAGCAGCGCAGGTTCAGCCCGGCGATTCCAATCCACCGCCGGTAGATGGCCATCTCTTCACCCTGCTGCCTTCCAGCTACACCGGAGTGCGATTCCGGAACACACTCGAGGACTCGCCTGACTTCAACGTGTTCACCTACCGCAACTTTTATAACGGCGGTGGGGTGGCGATCGGGGATTTGAACGGCGATGGCTTGCCCGAAGTGATGCTGACCTCGAACCAGCACGGCAGCCATCTCTTCCTCAACAAGGGAAGCTTTCGTTTCCAGGAAATCACGAACGAAGCGGGCGTTGCCGGAAAACAGTCCTGGCTGACGGGCGTCACCTTCGCCGACGTAAACGGCGACGGCAAACTGGACATCTATGTTTGTTACTCCGGCACGAGCGCCGGCTCTGCGCGCGCCAACGAGCTCTACATCAATCAGGGCGTCAGAAACGGCATTCCGACGTTCACGGAGATGGCCAGGGACTACGGAGTCGCCGACGAAGGCTACGGCACCCAGGCCGCCTTTCTCGACTACGATCGAGATGGCTTGCTGGATCTCTTCCTCGTCAACAATTCCTACCGTCCAGCCAACAGCTTCGGGCTCCGCAACACCCGCAACACGAGGCATCCGCTTGGCGGGCAGAAGTTGTTTCACAACGACGGCAACGGGCACTTCACCGATGTGAGTGCCAAAGCCGGCATCTACGGCGCCGAGATCGCGTTCGGACTCGGTGTCGTGGTTTCAGACGTGAATCGGGACGGCTGGCCCGACATTTACGTGTCCAACGATTTCTTCGAGCGCGACTACCTCTACATCAACAATCACGACGGGAGCTTCGACGAGAGGCTCGACAAGGAGATGCCGTACATCTCCAACTTCTCGATGGGACTCGATATTGCCGACGTCAACAATGACGGTTGGCCGGATATCTACACCACGGACATGCTTCCCGAAGATGAGTACCGGCTTCGCACGACAGCGAGTTTTTCCGATTGGGATGCGAGCCAGGCGGCTGTGAGGGCAGGCTTTCACCATCAGATAATGCGCAACATGCTCCAGCTCAATAACGGCAACGGAACGTTCAGTGACATCGGCCAGATGGCGGGTGTCGCCCGCACGGACTGGAGCTGGAGCGCGCTGGCGGCGGACTTCGATCTCGACGGCTTCAAGGATATCTACGTCTCCAACGGGATCGCCAAGGACGTGACGTCGCAGGACTACGTGAAGTACCTGGCGGACCCGCGGACGATGACGGCTGTCGCCAGCTCGGCGAAGGGCAAGCACGTCGACTTCAAGCCGCTCATCGATGCGATGACGTCGACCAAGCTTGCCCATTACGCATTTCGTAACAACGGCAATCTGACCTTCACCAACGCAACCCAGAGCTGGGGGCTGACGACCCGGAGCTTTGGCAGCGGTGCGGCGTACGCCGACCTCGATGGTGATGGCGCGCTGGACCTGGTGGTCAACAACGTCGACGATCAGGCCTTTGTTTATCGGAACAATGCCCGCTCGCTCGATCCGGCCAACCATTACCTGCAACTGAAGCTCGAGGGTGACGCCAGGAATCCGTTTGGCGTGGGCGCAAGGGTCACCGTCCAGGCTGGTGCGGACACCCTTTACCAGGAGGAGTCACCTACACGTGGATTTCAGTCCAGCGTCGATTATGTGTTGACGTTCGGGCTCGGGAAAATCGACACCGTCCAATCAGTCGTCGTGGATTGGCCCGATGGGCGGGTCAGCAAGCAAGCGAAGGTCCCGTCGAACCAGCGGCTCGTCGTCAGGCAGGCGGAAGCAAAGAAGCCGGCGATCGAACGCATCACCCCGGTGAAGCGCATTCTGGCGGATATCACCGATCGCGTTCGCCTCCCATTCGTGCATCGTGAGAACGAGTATGTGGATTTCCGCCGCGAGCCGCTGATGCCCCGGATGCTGTCGATCGAGGGACCGGCGCTGGCGGTGGCCGACGTCAATCGCGACGGCCTGGACGACGTCTTCTTCGGCGGCGCTAAGGGGCAGCCGAGCGTACTGCTCGTTCAGAAGGAGGATGGCAGCTTCGTGCCCACGAACGAGAAGGTGTTTGCAGGAGACAGCCTTTCCGAGGACGTCGGCGCCGTCTTTTTCGACGCCAATCGCGACGGCTATCCCGATTTATATGTGGTGACTGGCGGCAACGAATACTCCGAGGCCGCGACGGCGCTGGTCGACCGGCTCTACGTGAATGATGGCAAGGGCAATTTCCACAAACTGGAAAATGCGTTGCCGCCGCTCGCCCAGAGCGGCTCGCGGGTCGCAGCCGCGGACTACGACGGCGATGGTGCAATCGACTTGTTCGTTGGAGCGCGCAGCGTGCCCGGTCGATACGGAGTGGATCCTCAGAGCGCGCTTCTAAAGAACGACGGCAAGGGCCACTTCACCGACGTCACTGATCGGGTAGCGCCAGGCTTGTCGCACGTCGGGATGGTCACAGACGCGGTGTGGAGCGACATTGACGGCGACGGCAAGGTCGACCTCGTCGTAGTCGGCGAGTGGATGCCGATCACGATCTTTCACAATGCGGGAAATGGCAGACTTGCCAAGGCCAGCGTTCGCGGGTTGGACAGCACGAATGGCTGGTGGAATCGCATCATCGCCGGTGATTTCAACGGCGACCACAAGGTCGATTTCATTGTCGGAAACCTCGGCCTCAACACGCGTCTGCATGCAACGCCAGCCGAGCCTCTGACGATGTATCTCAAGGATTTCGCACACGACGGGTTTCTGCAGCCGATACTCTCATACTACAATCATGGCGTCGCTTACCCATGGCTGCTGCGTGACGATCTTCTGCGGGCAATTCCATCGCTCGGGGAGCGTTACCCCGACTACAAATCCTACGCGCGTCAGACAATGGCGGACGTCTTTCCGCAAAAGGAGCTGGAGGGCGCGGTCGTCAGGAATGCCTACACCTTCGCAACTTCGCTGGTGCGCAACAACGGCGATGGATCGTTCGTCGTGACACCCTTGGCAGCGGAGGCTCAGATCTTTCCGGTTTACGCGATCATCGCGGGCGACTTCGAGGGAAACGGAAAAAACGATCTACTGTTGGCGGGCAACTTCAGCGGTGTAAAGCCGGAATTGGGAACGATGACGGCCGGCTTCGGCGTTCTGATGCGGAACGACGGCAAGGGCAGATTCAGCCCAGTTCGCGAGTCAGAGAGTCGCTTCGGGGTACCGGGCGAGGCCCGCGCCATCGAGCGTGTTCGTACGCGAGATGGAGCTATCTATATCGTTGCGCGAGACAATGACCGGCCGCTCGTATTTCAGGCGGCGCGCAAAAACTAATTGGCGCGCTTGGTCTTGATTACGATCACCCCGTTGGCGGCGCGTACCCCGTAGAAGGAGAGGCTTGCTGCGTCCTTGAGGACTTCGATCGAAGCTATGTCGTGCGGGTTTATTCCCTGCAGCGCGCCTCCGGGCCCGGCCTGTACAGTCATGCCGTCGATGACGTACAATGGCTCGGTGTTCGCGCCGATCGAGCTGGCGTTACGGATGCGCACGGCGAGGCTGCCGTCAGCGGTCATGCCAATCCACGCGCCGGGTACCTTGCTGGACAGCGCCTTTACGATTGCGTCTTCACCAGCGTTGTCGAGGTCCGCGCTGGTTACGGTAGTTGAACTCGCCGGTGGGGCAGCGGCAGAATTGTCGGTGAGATCGGTGCGTGGAGGCGGGTTGCCGGCTGCGCACGCGATGGACAGCAGCGGCGCGGTCGCACAGAAAAGAACGAGGCGTGGTGTTAGTGACACCATATGACGGTGGCGCAAGGCCAGGAGACTTGTAAATAAGATAGCTGCATTACGTATGCCCGATAGCGGGAAGCGGGAAGTGGGAAGCGGGAAGCGGGACAGAGTCGGTGCAACCGTGATTCAACAATGGAGAAATCAGATGAAGATGTACGTGCCTAGCTGGACGCGGGGGATGGCGTTTGCCGCTCTTTTCCTGACGCTCACCGCCGTGGCGGCCAGGGCCCAGGATTCGGCGACGGTCGCATCGCCCGACGGGCGCACCCGCGTGACCGTCCTGGTAAACGACGGCAAACTCTACTACGACGTCACTCGCGACGGCCGGCCGCTGCTCTTTCCCTCCGGCTTGGGCTTCGAGTTCAAGGGCGCGCCGACCCTCCGCGACGGGCTCCGAATCACCGGCGTCAAGCGAGCGACCCACGATGAGACCTGGACGCAGCCGTGGGGCGAGGTCGCGCGCGTGCGCGACCACCACAACCAGCTCACGGTATCCGTTGCCGAGGCCGCGGCACCGCAGCGCCATTTCGACTTCGTCGTCAGAGCCTTCGACGACGGCATCGGGTTCCGCTACGAATTTCCGGCGCAGCCCGGTCTCCAGGACTTCGTCATCACCGACGAGCTGACCCAATTCAGCTTCGCCGACGACGCCAAGTCGTGGTGGATTCCTTCCAACAGGCCGCGACTCGATCGGTCAGAAATTCTGTACTCGTCGTCGCCAATCAGCGTCACGGACAGCATCCAGACGCCGTTCACCATGCAGACCCGCGACGGCAGAACCTTCATGGTCGTTCATGAAGCAAATCTCGTCGACTACGCGCGGATGAACCTCGCCGGGCCGCGCCTCGAGAGCAGAGTCATGAAAGTCGCACTCGCCCCCTGGCAGAACGGAGACAAGGTGCGCGGCCATACGCCGTTCGTGACTCCGTGGCGAACGATTCAGATCGCCGATCGCGCCGCGGATCTCTCGCCGTCCCTGCTCGGCCTCAATCTCAATCCGCCCAGCATGCTCAGCGACGTGAGCTGGATCAAGCCGATGAAGTACGTCGGCATCTGGTGGGGGATGCACATCAACACTATGACGTGGAGCTCCGGTCCCAAGCACGGCGCGACCACCGCGAACACCAAGCGCTACATCGATTTCGCGGCGGCGAACGGACTCGGTGGAGTGCTGGTCGAGGGATGGAACGTCGGTTGGGATGGCGACTGGATCAAGAACGCCAACGCATTCTCCTTCACCCAGGCCTACCCCGACTACAATCTCCCCGAGCTAGCGCGCTACGCCGAGTCGAAGGGAGTGCACCTGATCGTGCACAACGAGACGTCGGGCGGGATCGTGAACTACGAGCGCCAGATGGACGCCGCATACTCCCTGTATCACTCGCTCGGACTCGACGCCATCAAGTCGGGATACGTGACCGACACCACACCGGAAGGCAATTCGCACCATTCCCAGTTCATGGTGCGGCACTATCGGAAGGCGATCGAGACTGCTGCCAAGTACCACATCATGCTCGACGTCCACGAGCCGATCCACGACACCGGTGAGCGTCGGACGTGGCCGAACATGATGAGCAGGGAAGGCGCGCGCGGTCAGGAGTACAACGCCTGGGGCGGGGAAGGCGGTAATCCGCCCGAACACGAGACCAATCTTTATTTCACCAGGTTGCTGGCGGGCCCGATGGATTTCACGCCTGGCATCTTCGACTTGCTGATTGAGCGCGGCACCGGCCGGCCTCGGCACCAATGGGAATCGCACCCCCGCACCACTCTCGCCAAGCAGCTCGCACTGTACGTGGTGATTTACTCGCCGCTACAGATGGCCGCCGACCTGCCCGAGAACTACGCCGGCAAGCCCGCGTTCCAGTTCATTCGCGACGTCGCGGTCGATTGGGAGACGAGCAAGACCATCGACGGCCGGATCGGCGACTACGTCATCACCGCCCGCAAGGCGAAGAACTCCGATGACTGGTTCCTTGGCGCGATCACCGACGAGGAAGCGCGGACGTTCAACGTGCCGCTCAACTTCCTGACGCCGGGACGCAAGTACACCGCGGAGATCTACGCTGACGGTCCAGGAGCCAGTTGGTACGACAATCCGTTGGCGATAACGATCTCGAAGAAGACCGTCGATTCGCGCACCAACCTTAGCGTCGCTCTCGCGGCCGGCGGCGGCCAGGCGATCCGGTTTACGCCGCTCAAATAGAGGGAAGCGGGAAGCGGGAAGCGCGTGGCTTATTGGCCAAGGCATGCGGTGCGCGCGGCGCTGGTGTGGGCCGTCGCGCTCTCGGCGTGCGAGCGCGCGCCGCAAACTCCGCCGCTGTTCGAGCTGCTCAAACCAGAGGCAACTGGGGTCTCCTTTGCCAACAATCTTCCCGAGCGGCCCGCCTTCAACATCCTGAACTACCTGTACTACTACGATGGCGGGGGTGTCGCCGTCGGCGATGTGGACGGCGATGGCTTGATGGACTTGTACTTCACGTCCAACCTCGGCGCCAACAAGCTCTATCGCAACAAAGGCAACTACCAGTTCGAGGACATCACCGCGCGCGCGGGTGTCGCCGACTCGGTGGGTTGGAAGACGGGCGTCACGATGGCCGACGTCAACGGCGACGGCAAAATCGATATCTACGTTTG
>DATFGW010000186.1:0-13941 GCA_035249045.1 Gemmatimonadaceae bacterium
AGGATCTCCTTGATCTTTCTGATCTGCTCTGGAGTCCGCGACGAGCTCTTCGACGCGTAGATCGCGCGACCGACGTTCTTGAAGCCGCGATGCACCTCCATCATCGGCTCGCCGAATATGTTTTGCGCGAACTCGGCGATCTTCGAGAAGATGTCGTCGATCAGCGGCTGATTCTCCGCCAGGTGCTTTCTGCCTTCTTCCGTGATCTCGTAGATCTTCTTGCCGCTCTCTTCGGGCAGCGCCCGCGCGTAGCCGAGATCCTCCAGCATTGTCAGAGTCGGGTAGACCGTGCCCGGACTCGGCGAGTACATGCCCCCGAACCTCTCCTCGATCTCTTTGATGATCTCGTAGCCGTGCCGCGGCTTCTCCTCGAGCAGTCGCAGGATCACGAACTTCAGATGCCCCTGATCGAACATCCTCCCGCCGCCGAACGGCCCACCCCTCGACCTGCCCCGGCCGGCCCAGAACGCTCCCGAGTCGAACCCGAAGTTTTCCGGCCTCATCCCGAACGCCCACGCGAAGCCCTGTCCGCATCCTCTCCCGTGCATATCCTCTCCTCGTTCAGCTCCGACGCCGCCAGCCGCGCCATTCGACGCCCGCGATACTACTGGCGATATATCTTATGGGCGCCAAAGCTATATCGGACGATATATCGGCGCAAGAGTCGATTTCCGGCGGCCGGGCCCTCGCTTGAGGGGCTTTAACCTGTCGGCGGCTAGTAATTTGCCCATCAGGTTGGTCATGCTGGAGCAGGCTTACAGTCTCGGACTCGTTGTTCTATCCGTCGTAGTCGCAACGATCGGGGCTTACGTCGCGGTCGAGATCGCAGCACGTGTGCGCGCCGCAGAGGGACCACGCCGTGTCTTCTGGACTTACGGCGGCGCCATCGCGATGGGACTCGCGATCTGGAGCATGCACTTCGTCGGCATGCTCGCGCTGCACCTGTCGGTGCCGATCTACTACGACGCGCTCCTCATCCTCGCTTCAGCAATCGCCGCCGTCGTCGGTTGCGGCATCGCATTCTTCGTCTTCAACCGCGCCACGGTGAAGCCGTGGCTGGTTGTCGTCGCCAGCATTTTCATGGGACTGGCAATCGCCGGCATGCACTACACCGGCATGGCTGGAATGCGGATGAACGGCCACATCTTCTACAATCCCGTAATCGTTGGTGCATCGGTCGCCGTTGCGATTGCCGTCTCGCTCGCCGCCCTCGCATTCACTCGCAATCTCGTCGACCGAGGCTCCGAGAAGGGGCTTTGGCTCAAGAAGCTCAGCGCCGCGATTCTGCTCGGCGCCGCTCTCAGCGGCATGCACTACACCGGCATGGCGGCCGCGACCTTCACGCGCGGCGCGCCGGGCTGGAAGCCCACCGACGACCTGGTCCTCGGCAGCTATCAACTGGGCCTCGTCGTCGCCGTCATCAGCGTCGCATTGCTCGTCGTGGCGTTGGTCGCGACGCAGTTCGAGCGCTGGACCATCACGACCCGCAGCAAGTTCGAGAATCTTCTCGAGCTGGCGCCGCAGGTTGTCTGGTTCGCCGAGCCCGACGGGAGGATCAGCTACTGCAATCCCTACTGGTACGAGTACACCGGCCTCTCACGCCACGACACCCTCGGCGACGAATGGCTCGCTGCAATCCACCCTGACGATCGCGATCGGGTAACCGCGACCTGGCAGACCGCGGTAAACCAAGGCAAGGATTTCGAGGCCGAGCTCCGACTCCGCGAGCGCGACGGAGACTATTGCTGGTTTCTGGCGCGCAGTCGGGCTCACCACGACGATACCGGCAGCGTCGATGGCTGGCTCGGCATCGCCGTCGACATCGAGGAGCGGAAGAAAGCGGAGGAAGAAGCCCTCGCCGCCAGTCAAGCGAAGTCGGAATTCCTCGCCAGCATGAGTCACGAGCTGCGCACGCCGCTCAACGCCATCGGTGGATACGGCGAGCTGCTGGCGATGGGCGTTCACGGATCGCTCAACGCCGAGCAGGCCCAGGACATTGCGCGCATCCGCCGCAGCCAGCAGCATCTGCTGACACTCATCAACGACGTGCTCAACTTCGCCAAAGTCGATGCCGGACAGGCAGAGTATCGCCTGACTTCCGTGCCCGTCGACGAAGCGCTGCACGACACCGAGACGATGATCGCGCCGCAGATCATCGCCAAGGGACTGCGCTACATCTACAAAGGCGGCGACAAGACCGCGTCTGTTCTCGCCGATCCCGAGAAGCTGCAGCAGATCGTGCTCAATCTCCTGAGCAACGCGGTCAAGTTCACCGAGGAAGGCGGCAGCATCACCCTGTCGGCGAAACCCGCCGGAAAGTGCATCGACATCTCGGTGTCCGATACCGGCAGCGGAATCTCCCAGGAGAAGCTCGACAGGATTTTCGACCCGTTTGTTCAGGCCGGGCGTCGACTCAATCAGCCGGTTCAGGGTGTCGGGCTGGGGCTCGCCATCAGCCGCGACCTCGCCCACGGAATGGGCGGCGAGATCACCGTCGAGAGCGAAGTCGGAAAGGGCTCGACGTTTACGCTGTCACTCCCCCGCGCGCCACGCATGGATCCGGCCGATCGACCAGCCGCGACTCTTAGCGACCGCCCGCTTCCGTTGCGCACCGAGAAGGAAGAGTCGGCCAGCCAGGAAGAGCCGCCAAAGCCTGCCGGTGAAGACGGTGAGCAGAGCGCCGCTGTCGCCGACACCTCCGAGAAAGCGCCGGCCTAGGGCTTCACGCTCTCGCGCACCGGCGGAAGCGCAATCAGAGTTCTCTTCCCCGCATCGATCACGTAGGCGTTTCGATCGGCCATCGCCAATCCCAATTTGATGTTCTCATCGCCGAGATCGTGCGCGAGCAGCGTGCGCACACTCGCGGGATCTACGTCGTTGGTCACCAGCGTGCGCGGCGCATTCCGCAGGTCGTCTCGCACGAACAGCAAGTTGTGGTTCGTCGGCAGGCGGGACATGATGTCCCACAGCCACAGCCTCGGTGCGGCGCTTCTGTTGCGAAGATCCCGCTCCGATCGCATCGTCGGCACTGACGCGGCGATCAGCGCGATGGCCAGCACCACGCCCACCGGCGCACCCGCGGCGCGCATCCCGACCACGGGCTTCGGATCGAACGACGGCGGTCCGGTGTCGATGTTCTTCGCCAGCCACTGGGTGGCGCGGACGAAACCGAGCACCGTGATCATCGCCACGACGGGCAGCGCCTCGAGGTAATACACCGTCCAGAAAGCCGGATGAGCGTAGAAGAGATAAGCGAGAAAAAGCATCAGCGCCGTGATCGCTCCGATCACCAGCGCCGGTGTGAGTGAAAAAAGGCCAAGCACGAAGAAGATGATCAGCCCTGTGCGCCAGCTGGTGAAGACGTCGGCGCGCAAACCGGAAAGCCTTGCCATCGCGTCGCTGGCAATCGAGCCGACCACATGACTCTGATGCAGCTCCTTGAATCGATTGATCTCGCTCGCCTGATTGGGCGGCAGCGGGCGCAACGGCGGAGTCGCGTCGAGCCCAAACCCGATCACATCCCACGGAATGTAGGTGCGCGTATAAAGCGCCTGCGGCGTCTCGGTCCAGCGCCCGGTGGTGAATCTGCTCCAGAGTGGGATGATCGCGAGCACAGCGGCGCCAACCAGCACCGCGTATCCGATCTCGCGCATCAGGCCGCGTCGCCGCGCTGACCAGGCTGCCACCGCCACCGCCGGAATGGCGAACACGAGGCCGGTGAGCGGTCGCGTGATCAGCGCCCACCCAATACAGAGAGCAAGCAGCACCAGCATGCTGCGCCGCGGTCGTTGGTGCCACGAGTACAGACACCACCACCCAAGCAGCCAGAGGAAAACCGTCGTCGTTTCGGAGAGGTACGACGGAAGAAACCGCAGATTCGCGCGTGCGGTAGTCCACAACGCCCACACCAGCAGCGCCACCCAGCCATTGGAGAGGCGGCGGCTCAGCGCAAACACCAGCGCTCCCGATCCGAAGATGAGCAGCAAAGGCACCAGCGCCGCAAAGCCAGCCACTACGCCCGGCACCAGCAACAGGCTCTGGCCGGGAAAGTATTTTGCCGCTACGAACGGCGTCACGAAGACATGCATCTGCTCGAAGAACTCGGGCAGCGCACGCGCCGGCAGTGTCCACGCACCCTTCCCGAAGATCTGCGCCTGGAGGACGTACGCCGATTCGTCAGCGATGTTGGGAATGAAATGGGAGCCGCTCCAGATCCAGCCCATTACGACCGCCGAGATCGCACCGCAAACCAACGGCAGCCACTTACTCTCGAGCAGCGGCTGAATCGCGGACGATATGCGTGTGACAAAGCCTTCGCGCTCGTAGCGGATTGCAATCGCCGCCACCAGGAGTGGAACGAGAAAGACGACCGCGAGATCGCGCATCACGTTGATAGCTCGAGTAGAGTCATGGCGTGTTCAGCAGGGGAAGTCACCGCTCCCCCTCCAGTGTCGCGAGAAAATGCAGATCCGCATCGCAAATCACCGACAGCGGGAACGCGTAGAGATTCAGCCGCCGAATCATCGTCGTCGGCTGGAGCCCGGTCCGCGCCCAAACGGCGCGCCATTGGGGTTCCGTCCAATAGTTGTACGGCAGCCGGACCCCGTGCGGAGCGTTCCCAACCCAGTCCATCGCCCGCAGCAACAATCGCGACGGAAGGCCATGCGCGAGATGATCCTTGATCACGATCATGTCGCGACTCACTCGCTTCATCTCGGCCATCAGCGCTTCTGGAACGGCGGCATGATGAAACACGTCGATCGCCATCGAGACATCGAATTCGACATCGGAGTACGGTAGATGCTGCCCGTCGAATTGACGGATGGGTACCGGAGCGCCGTCCCGAACCAGCACGTCGACGCCCTCGATTCGAAGGTCCGGCCGCATACCCAGCAGCTCCGCGGCGAGCAGGCCATCGCCGCAGCCTACGTCGAGAACACGCGCCGATCGGGGAAGCAGCGGCGCAATGGCGGCAGACAATGCCCTCACCCGCCGGCGCAGGAAACCCTTGCTGTGGACGAATCCGATCGCTCTCGCTAGCGGACCCACTCAACGCCGTCGCATGCCCAGCAGGCTCAGGAAAAAGCTCGCAAGAATGGTCTCGAAGCCAAGCGCGACGAGAGTCACACCAGGAATCACCCAGCGCATGGTGACTGCATACCTGAGATCGCCGAAGCCCGTCGCGCGCCAGATTGCCAGCGCGTCGAACAGGAAGTACGCGCCGACTACCATCGCCCCAGCGCCGACCACCAGTCCCGTTTCCAGCTTGATCACCCGGAACGCGCGCGTCAGCAGCGGATCCGGCGGCAGCAGATCCTCGCTGATCGCGAAAACCTTGGTGAACACCGAGAACAGTATCGACTGATAGCCGCAGATCACCGCCAGGCTCGAGAAGAGCAGCGTGTGAACGTCGAAGTGAATGCCGCGGAAGCGAAGTCCCGGCAGCGCGATCGCGTATCCAGCGAGACCGACCAGGATCAGCGCAATGCCCGGAATCAGGAACAGCCAGCGGGGACTGTACAACAGATAGAACCGAAGCGTTCGCCAGCCGTCGCGGAACGTCTTGAGGTGCGGCGGATGCACCAGTCGCCCATCTGGATGCAGCGTGATCGGCACTTCGGCGATCCGGGCGCCGTAAAGGCTGCCCTTGATGATCATTTCGGTGGCGAACTCCATCCCCGTGCAACGCTGTCTGAGTCCCGTATAGAACTCTTTGGTGAAAGCGCGAAGGCCGCAGTAAACGTCGTTGATCCGAACCTTGAACCAATGCCGCGCCAGAGCGGAGAACATCGGGTTGCCCCACCAGCGATGCAGCCCTGGCATCGCGCCCGGCAGGACGGTGCCACCGCCGGCGGGAAGCCGGCAGCCCTGCACCATGTCGTATCCCTCGCGCAGCTTCTCCAGAAACCTGGGCACTTCGCCAAAGTCGTAGCTGTCGTCCGCATCGCCCATCAGCACGTACTTTCCGCGCGCTGCTTCGATGCCGCCCATCAACGCGCTGCCGTAGCCTCGCGCGCTCACCGGTACCACTCGCGCGCCCAGTGATTCGGCGATTTGCTGCGATCCATCTGTCGAGCCGTTATCGGCGACGATTATTTCAGCGCTGATGTTGTGAGCATCGATCGCCGCCTGCGCCTTTCGGATGCACGTCGCGAGAGTATCGGCCTCGTTGAGGCACGGCATCACGATCGAGATCTCGACCGATTTCGGTCGAGCCACCGCGGCCACCCTGGTCTTTGCCACCGCTGCCTGATTCGCCATCAGCCCACCGCCCGCTTCATGAAGCTTCGCATCCCCAAGGTCCAGAAAATCCCCGTCACCAGCACCAATGCGACGACGACGACGCGCGGCGACATGTGCGGTGCGCCAGGCGTCAACACCGCGCGCATCCCTTCGGCGACGTAAACCAGCGGATTGATCAGCACCGCGTATTTCATCACCGGAACCACCGAGAGTCCCTGCCACGGATAGTACGCGCAGCCGAAGAAAATCATCGGCGCCAGAATCACCCCGAACATCAGGCCGATCTGCTGCGGCTGAATCGCCGTGCCGAGGAAAAGTCCGAGAGATGAAAAGGCCGCCGCGCCCAGCACGGTGATCAAAAGAACGTCGCCGAAGTGCGCGAAGCTGAGATTGGGGATCGGCCCCATGATCAGTCGCGCGACCGGCAATACGAACAGCGCCGACACGATGCCCTGCAACACTCCGCTCACGATTTTTTCGGCGGCGACGAGCCAGATCGGAACCGGCGCAAGCAGCCTGTCTTCGATCTCTTTGGTCCAGCCGAACTCCTGCACCATTGGCAGCGCGACCGACTGGATGCTCGAGAACGTCAGGCTGATCGCCAGCACACCCGGCAGGAGCGCCGTCGTATAACCCTCGCCCATGAATCCCATCCTCGGCAGCAAATAGCCGAAGACGATCACGAACATCAGCGGCTGCATCGTCGTGCGCAGCAGGAAGAACGGCAGCTCCCGCCGCGCAACCCTCACATCACGCCGCAAAAGCGCGAAGAAAACCGAAGACGCCCGGACTTCAGCACGCCGTTCGGTCAGTGCAACCGCACTCATCCGAGCTTCCTTCCCGTCAGCGACACAAACAGCGTCTCCAGACTCGGCTGCAGTAAGTGGATGTCAGTAACGGTCCGACCCGCTGTCTCTGCCGCCTCGATCAGCGCCGGCAAAGTCTGCCCGCCCCGATCGCTCTGCACCCGCAGCTGACCGTTGGTCGCTTCCACTTTGGTGATTCCGTCGATTGTCTCCGCGATCTCGGCGGTCGGTGTCGCGTCCCCATCCAGCACGAGCTCGATCAGAGTGCCGCCCGGCGCCTTGGCCTTGAGCGCGCGCGGCGTATCCAGCGCGAGCAGCTTGCCGCGGTCGATGATCGCCAGTCGGTCACACAGACGATCGGCCTCGTCCATGTAATGGGTCGTCATCACGATGGTGCGGCCGCGCCGATGCAGGTCGCGGAGGATCTCCCAGAGCCCGAGCCGCGCTTGTGGATCGAGTCCCACCGTCGGCTCGTCGAGAAAGATGATGTCCGGCTCGTGCATCAGCGCGCGCACGATCATGAGGCGTTGCTGTTGTCCGCCCGACAGCTCGGACATCTTCGCCGAGGTTTTGCTCGACAGGCCGAGCCGGTCGAGCAGCTCGCGCGCCCGTCCCGTCGCGACCTCGGCGTTGATCCCGAAGTACGCAGCGTGAAACTGCAGATTCTCTAGGACGTTCAGGCTGAGATCGGCATTCGGTCGTTGTGGCACCACGCCAATGGTCTGACGCACCCGCACCGAGTCGGCGACGACGTCTGCACCCGCGACAACCGCCGTGCCCGACGTCGGCAGAACTCGCGTTGTAAGAATTCCGATCGCCGTCGTCTTCCCGGCGCCGTTCGGGCCGAGCAGACCGAAAAACTCACCGGCGCGGATGTCGAGATCGAGCGATTCGAGAGCGACGACGTCGTTGACGGGCGGCGCGCTGCTACTGGCCGGGGCGAATCGCGCGCTGTGACCGCTCGCCGGTCTGCTCTTCCCGCTTCCCTTGTAGACCTTGCGCAGCGCGCGCATCTCAATCGCATTCACTTCTTCTTGTTTCGCCCCAAGTCGTAGGAGTTCATCACGCGGATTGAGCTCGCGGGCTGGCGAAACCGGCGCGGTGCTCGCCGGTTAATGACGAGTGGTGGGCCGTGCGAGTTACCCTGCTTGGCGTTCCTGACTGCGCGCTACGACTGGCCACACGCGTCCCAAAGCCGGCAGTCTGGAGAGTGGAAAGCGTGGAGCGTTTCAGTCTGTCGCTCTTGGCGTCTACAGGAAACGCGAGTCTATCAGACGCCAGTATGAGAGCTGTGACTCCCTGCTGTCCAGTCTCCAGCCTGCCGACTTTTTGACTAGGGGTACGGCCGAAGCGCCGCGATCTCAACGAGAGAGGTTATGCACCGATGGGGTGCCAGGTCGTCTTGAATTCGATGAAGTCGCGGATCTCGTAGACGCTCTGTGACCTGGCGTCAGTCCAATCCAGATCGTCGTCGCGCTTTCGTGACCGCACCCGCTTGATGCTCTCCGCCGCACCGAGCTGGAGCTCCTTTTTCTCGGCCTGATCGACGACCGCGCTCAGGCCGCGAATGTGGGTGTGCGTCGCAAAAGTCGGCACCAGCTCCTTTCGGAAACCGGTCAGGATGTTCACCACCCCGCCGGGCAGGTCCGACACTGCGAGCAACTCGCCGAGCACAATCGCAGGATAGGGAAATTCCTGCGACGCCAGACAAACGCAAGTGTTACCAGCGATGATTACGGGCGCAATCTGACTCAGTAGCCCGAGCAGCGGCGCCGCGTCGTCAGCGATGATACCGATGATTCCCATCGGCTCTGCGACCGTGAAGTTGAAGAACGGACCCGCGACGGGATTGGTGTTCCCGAGCACCTGCTCATACTTGTCGGCCCAGCCCGCGTAGTAAATCAGCCGATCGACGCTGGCTGCGACTTCTCTTGCAGCCGCTGCTTTGGTGGCAGCGCCGGATATCACCAACGACTCCGCCATTTCAGCGCTGCGCGATTCGAGCATCTCGCCGAGCCGGTAAAGAATCTGCCCGCGATTATAAGGAGTACGGGCCGCCCACCCTGGCCCTGCCTTCGCCGCCGCTTCTACGGCATTCCGCAAATCTTTCCGGGTGCACTGCGGGATGTTCCCGAGCAACGGCGATTCCGCGGTGCCCCTTCCCGACCCCCGCTTCCCGCCTCCCGCCTCCCTCACGGCAAACACTCGCCCGCTCTCCGAGCGAATGAACTGCCCGCCGACGTAAACCTTGGGCGTCTTGGTGACCGGAATTCGCGCCATCAGACCACCTTCCCGTAGTCCATGAGTCCCTGCCGCCCGCCCTCGCGCCCGAAGCCCGATTCCTTGTAGCCGCCGAACGGCGACGACGGATCGAACTTGTTGAAGGTGTTCGCCCAGACCACACCCGCCTTGAGCAGGGTGCTCATCTTGAGAATCCGCGAGCCTTTGTCCGTCCACACACCCGCGGACAAGCCGTACATGGTGTTGTTCGCCTTCTCCACCGCTTCTTCGAGCGTCCGGAACGTCAGCACGCTCAGCACTGGTCCGAAAATCTCCTCGCGCGCAATCCGGTGACTCTGGGTCACGCCCGTAAACACCGTCGGCTTGAAGTAGTAGCCGCGCGGCGGAAGCTGACAGACTCCCGACTGATACATGTCCGCGCCCGCCTCCACCCCCGAATCCACGAGCTCGCAGATGCGATCGAGCTGCGCTTTCGAGTTGATCGCGCCGACGTCAGTGTTCTTGTCGAGCGGATTCCCGACGCGCAGCACATCGATCCGGTTCTTCAGCTTGTCGACGAACATCTCGGCGATCGACTCCTGCACGAGCAGGCGACTGCCCGCGCAGCAGACGTGGCCCTGATTGAAGAAGATCCCGTTCACCACGCCTTCCACTGCCTGATCGATCGGCGAGTCGTCGAAGACGATGTTCGCCGCCTTTCCGCCCAGCTCCAGCGTCAGCTTCTTGTCGGTGCCGGCAAGCTGCCGCATGATGATCTTGCCGACTTCGGTCGAGCCCGTGAACGCGATCTTCGCCGGGGTTGGATGCGTCACCACCGCTGACCCCGTCTCGCCCGCACCGCAGACGATGTTGACAACGCCCGCCGGTAGCTCGGCCTCGAGCAGCAGCTCGGCGAATTTCATCGCCGTCACCGACGTCGTCTCCGCCGGCTTGAGGACCACTGTGTTTCCCATCGCCAGCGCCGGCGCGATCTTCCACGCCAGCATCAATAGCGGGAAGTTCCACGGAATCACCTGGCCGACCACACCCAGCGGAGCGATCCGCGCACCGGGCACCGCGTACTCGAGCTTGTCTGCCCAGCCGGCGTGGTAGAAGAAGTGCGCCGCGGTCATAGGCACGTCGAAATCGCGCGACTCCTTGATCGGCTTGCCGCCGTCCATCGACTCCGCGACCGCGAATTCTCGCGCCCGATCCTGAATCAATCGCGCGATTCTATAGAGATATTTTCCGCGCTCCGCGCCAGGAAGCTTGCTCCACGCGCCGAAGGCCTTTTGCGCCGCCTGGTACGCGGCATCGACATCCGCGTGATTGGCGAGCGCGATCTGCGCCAGCACTTCTTCAGTTGCTGGATTGATGGAGTCGAAGTACTTGCCCGACTTCGGCGCCACGAATTTTCCGCCGATGAACAGGTCGTAACGCGACTTGAGGCGCGGGTCGGCGGTCTCCGGCGCGGGATCGTATTCCCACAGATCGCCAAATATGAGCTGCGGGATCGAGCTGTTCGCCGCCGCTGGTCGCGCAATCGTTCTCGGCGTCGTCATGTCAATAACTCTCGGCGGCTTCGGTGAAGTAGTAGGGCGCCTGGTACGCGCCGGTCTTTTCTTTTTCGATCTGACGCAGCAAGTCGTTGAGCAGCGAGCTCGCCCCGAAGCGGTAGCGCGTCGAATTGAGCCACGCGTCGCCGAGCGTTTCCTTGACCGCGACCAGATAATGCAGGGCCTGCTTGGCCGTCCGTATTCCGCCCGCCGGCTTCATCCCGATCGGAATTCCCGTAGCGAGATAGAAATCGCGAATCGCTTCGATCATCACCTGGGTGTTGGCGAGAGTCGCGCTGCCTGAGGCCTTCCCCGTGCTCGTCTTGATGAAGTCGCCCGCGCGAATCACCTGCATCGCCAGAAACGACGCAGCGCGAATGTTGTCGTAGGTGTCGAGCTCGCTGACCTCGAGGATGACCTTTAGCTGCGCATCGCCGCACGCCTCGACCACCGCGCTGATCTCATCCTGAACTGCATTGAACTCCCCGGCCAGAAACAGCCCGCGGTTGATCACCATGTCGATCTCATCGGCGCCGTCCCCAACGGCCGTTCTCACTTCCTCGAGTCTCAGCTGCAACGGACTCTGCCCGGACGGAAACGATGTCGCAACCGAGGCGACCTTGATCGCCGTGTCCGCGAGCCACCGCGCGGCATACTTGACGAGGAATGGATAGATGCAAACGGCGGCGACCGGTGGAACCGACTCGTCGAAGCTCGGCCGCCGAGCCTTCTGGCAGAGCGAGGCGACCTTTCCGGGCGTGTCCTTCCCCTCGAGGGTGGTGAGATCGACCATCGACACGGCCGTCGTCAGGCCCCAGAGCTTCGACCCCTTCTTGATGCTGCGCGTCGTGAATTTGGCCGCGCGCTCCTCGATTCCGACCTGATCGACCGTTCCGATTTCGTCGAAGAGCTTGCTGAAGCTGCGGCGTGCGGCGATTGCCGTTGAGGCGGGCATGGTCCCTCTAATATCGCGTCCGGAAATGCCCTTTACAACGACGATTTCGATAGCGAGAGACAGCGCCTGTTACAACGTGCCCGAGAGCGATTACTTTGGCAGCATGGCTGATGTGCGACCCTACGCCGTTCTCTTCGATCTCGACGGCACCCTTGTCGATTCGATCGCGCTGTTGCTGGCATCGATGCGGCACACCTTCCATGGGCGCGCGCGCCAGCCCACCGACGATGAGTGGATCGCCGGACTCGGCACGCCGCTTCCGAAGCAGCTCACGCCTTACGTGGAATCAGACGAAGATCGCGAGCGGCTGCTCAATCGCTATCGGACATTTCAGATCGAGAATCACGATCAGCTGATGTCGCACTACGAAGGCGTGATCGACACTCTTGCGTTGTTGTATCAGCGCGGGCATCCGATGGGCATCGTCACCAGCAAGGGCAACATGATGATGGAGCGCGGGCTCAAGTTCATCGGCGCCGACGATTACATCGAGGTCGCGATCGGTTACGACTCGGTGCACATCCACAAACCGGACCCGTACCCGGTCAAGGCTGCTCTCGAGAAACTCGAGTACGGCGTCAACGAGGCGGTATTCGTCGGTGATTCACCGCACGACATCCAGTCCGGCAATCAGGCCGGCGTCATCACCATCGCCGCCCTCTGGGGCCCGTTCACCCGTTCGGCGCTGGAGCCGTACAATCCGACCCATTTTCTGGACAACATCAAGCACCTGCCGGCGCTACTCGACCGAATCGCTGCGCCGGGTGCGGGGTAATATATTTCGCACGTTCGACCCCTCTTAGGAGTTAGTCAAATGGGTGTGTCATATCAGACGGGAACGCTGGTTCGGACCGGTGAGGAGAGGGCGACCCTCGTTCGCCGGACCTACGCATTGGTTCTGGTCAGCGTTCTGGTCACGATGGTCGGAGCTTCGTTCGGCTTGTCGCAGCCGCAGTTGATGGCCGCTGTCGCCGCGCATCCGATCATCACCTTTTTCGTCGCCCTGGCGCCTCTGATCATGGCTCAGCGCGCGCGGACCCAGTTCCCGATGAACATCGGGATGGTCCTGCTCTTTAATTTCGTGATGGGCGTGATGATCTCGCCCGCGCTGTTCTTTTACGGCCGCACCCAGCCGGGCCTCATCGGCCAGGCAGCCGTGCTAACCGTTGGAGCCTTTGGAATCCTTACGCTGTACGCCTTCGTCAGCCGCCGCGACTTCAGCGCCTGGGGGAGCTTCCTGATCGTCGGCCTGTGGGTCCTGATCGGCACGATGCTGCTGAACATGTTCTTCCGGAACGCAGCCATCGATCTGTGGCTGGCGTCGGTCTCCGTCCTTCTCTTCAGCGGCCTCCTGGTGTTCGACACCTGGCGCCTCCGCAACCACTACGGTCCCGACGAGTACGTCGGCGCGGCGGTGCAGATTTATCTGGATCTGCTGAACATGTTCATGGCGATACTTCGCATTCTGGGGAATCGGCGAAACTAGAGAGCAATACAACTGCAACTGAACGGGTGCGAGACGTCAGTAGCGTGGTTGCCAGCCTGTAGTTCACTACGTCGGGACGTCATTAGCGGCAGTCACGGTACAGGCAGCCGGTTTGTGCCGTACTCCGGTTGGAAACGTCCCGACGTAGTGAACTAATCACTCGCATCTATGCCACTGACGTCTCGCACCCGTTCAGTTGCAGTTGATTCCCTTGCTCAGAGCGTGCAGCTTCTCGGATCGCCCGACTGGAATCCGCGCTTGAACGACGCTGATCGTTGCGCCGCAGAGCCGTGAGTAAAGGAATCGACGTTGACCCGACCCGTCGTCTCCTGCTGGATGCGGTCGTCGCCAACCGACGCGGCGGCGTTCAACGCCTCATCGACATCTCCAGTCTGCAGCATCTGCCGCTGATCCGTCGAGTGAGCCCAGATCCCGGCGTAGCAGTCAGCCTGTAGCTCGAGTCGAACTGACAGCTCGTTGGCATCGGCCGGATTGGCTTCCTGCGCCTGCCGGATGCGTGCGTCCGTGCCGAGCAGGTGCTGGACGTGGTGCCCCAGCTCGTGGGCGATCACGTACGCGCGGGCGAAATCGCCGGTGGCGCCGAACTTCTGCTGGAGCTCGTCGAAGAAGCCGAGATCCAGATAGACCCGCTCGTCCTCGGGACAGTAGAATGGT
>DATFGW010000187.1:0-17330 GCA_035249045.1 Gemmatimonadaceae bacterium
GATCTTCTTGCCAAAGGCCTCGATGACCTCTCTCACCCGGTCGAAAACCGTGACCTCACCGCCCCACATGACAGTGAGAGTCCCGGACCTCGCGGCCGTCGTCCCGCCGCTCACTGGCGCGTCGATGAATTCAACTCCGCGACCACCGAGCTCGGCGGCGATCGAGCGCGAGGTCGGCGGATCGCCCGATGTGCAGTCGATCATCACCGCGCCCTTGGCCAGCGATTCCAGCATTCCACCCTCGCCGTGCAGGACGGCTTCGACCTCGACGGATGATGGCAGGCACGTTATGACAACCTGCGCGCCCCTCACCGCGTCGGAAGGCGTGGCTGCCACCTTCGCCCTGTGCGACGCCACAAAATTCTCGGCCTTGGATGGGGTGCGATTCCACACCACCAGGTCGAAGGGATCCCGCGTCAGGTGCGACGCGATGAGGCTCCCGATGTCGCCCAGTCCGAGAAACGCCACGCGTGTCATTGTGGGATGCGCCCGGCTGCGGACGGCCCGAATCCCCCGTTGTACTCGTAAACCATTCTCGAAAGGTCCGCGATCAATTTGTCGGATTTCTTCTGGTCGGTGATTCCTTTGGTCAGGACAACGAGCACGTAGGGACTCCTGTTGGACGGATAGACGATCGCGGCGTCGTGCGCCACGCCGGTGATGTCGCCGGTCTTGTGCGCGACTTTTATTCCGGACGGCAGGCCCGCGGGGATGCGTTCGTTGAACTCCTGCGCGAGCAGGATCGACAGCATGTCACGCGTCGCTGCCGGCGACGCGGCCTTGTCTTCCTGGATCGCGCGAAGGATGATCGCAAGATCTCGCGCAGTGGTGGTGTTGTTGAGACCCCGCTCGAACGCCTTGCCATCCTCGACGCCTCGCAACACCTGAATCCGTGCCGCACCCAGCGATCGCATCGTACGCGTCACATTCTGAGCACCGACGAGGGTGATCAAGGTATTCGTCGCGAAATTGCTGGACCGCGTGATCATCAAGCGCAGCAGCGTGTCGATCGGCACGCGCTCGCCGATCCGCTTGTACAGCGTTGAGTCGCTGTCCGACCCTGGATCGAGAGCGTACGGCGAGCCGTCCACTATCGATGCGAACTGATTCACCAGCAGCAACCCCTGGTGCATTCCGAACGAACCGGAAGCTGCTGCGCGGAAGAGCTCGATCATCACCGGCACCTTCATCGTGCTCGCCGCGTGAAAGCTCGAGTCCGCGTCCAGAAAGATCGTGTCGCCGGAACCGAGATCGATGTACGCGAGACCAACTTCGGCGCCCGGCTCCTGCGCAATTCGACTCTCGATCCGCTGTACGACCAGCGAATCGGCGGGTGCCGCCGCCAGACCGAGCACGCCGGCGGCCAGCAGCAAGATCATCGAGCAGGCCCGTCGGTCAAACGCGGAGTCCCGTTCGAATCGCAGGATGGTTTCCGGTTTGATGCACTTCGGTCCAAATGCTCTCGTTGTGCTGATCGCGCAGGAAAATCGAGCCGACCACCACCGTGATCAACGCGACGACGATCGGAAACGCCAGGCCGGCGTAGATATTCCCCGTCCGCGCCACGAGGCTCGTCGCTATGATCGGCAGAAAGCCGCCGAACCAGCCGTTGCCGAAATGGTAAGGCAGCGAGAGCGAGGTGTACCTGATCTTCGCGGGGAACGCTTCAACCAGAAATGCGGCGATCGGTCCGTAGACCATGGTGACGAACACCACCTGGATGAAGACCAGCAGCGTCAGCATCACGGCATTCACCGGACTCGAGTAAAACTTCATCGCGTGATAGATCGGGACGTACAGAACTGCTGCGAGCAGGTTGCCCGCGATCATGATCTTCTTCCTGCCGATCCGGTCGGAGAGTCCACCGAACACCACGAACAGCGGAGCGCCAAGTACCAGCGCTATGGCAACACATACGTACGACGTGAACAATGGCACCTTCAGCACGGTCTGCATGAACAGCAACGCGTAGAACTGCCCGGTATACCAGACCACCGCCTGGCCCGCGGTTGCCCCGAAGAGGACCACCAGAAATACCTTCCAGCGCGACCAGGTGCCGAAACTCTCCTGAATCGGCGCAGTCGATGTCCGGCCTGATTCCTTGAGTATCGTGAACAGCGGCGATTCCTGGAGTCGCATGCGGATGTAGTACGAGATCGCGACCAGCAGGATCGACAGGATGAATGGTACCCGCCATCCCCACACCTTGAAGGCATCCTCGCCGACCAATCCGCGCACCACGAGAATCACGATCAGCGAGACGAACAATCCGAGCGTCGCCGTCGTCTGAATGAAGCTGGTGAAATAGCCGCGACGTCCGTCCGGCGCGTGCTCGGCGACGTAAACGGCAGCGCCACCGTACTCCCCGCCCAGGGCCAGCCCCTGCAACAGTCTGAGGATCACGAGGATGATCGGCGCTGCGATCCCGATTCGCCCGTAACCGGGCAAAAAGCCGATCGCGGCGGTCGAGCCACCCATTATAAGAAGCGTGGTGAGGAATGCGAATTTACGCCCGACCAGATCTCCGATACGCCCGAAAACGAGCGCGCCGAAAGGGCGCACCGCGAATCCCACGGCGAAGGTAGCCAGGGTCTTCAGAAAGCTCGCGGTTGGACTGCTGCCCGGGAAAAACTGCGTGGAGATGATCGCCGCCAGACTGCCGAAAATGTAGAAGTCATACCACTCGATCATCGTGCCGACCGAAGACGCCGTAATGACTTTCCATATTCCTCGCGCGTCCGGCGCTCCGCCTCGCACCGCAGCCGGACTCGAGTCCCGCACCCCGGAAGTCATCGCAATGGCTCCTTTGGAATCGCGTTGAAGTTGCTCACCTGATCCAGCCCCGTCTTCGGTACGTGTCGGTGGCGAAGCTCTCGTAAAGCCACGATTGAAACGAATGGAGTCGGGCTTCTGCGTTGCTGCCGGGAGCGAGGCCCGAGTTTCGGACTCGCGCGGGAACGCAGACGACCCTGAAACCGACGGCCTCGAAAGTAGCACACGCCCGTCGGGTGTGCATCGGAGAGGTAACCACCGCGATGGTCCGCCAGCGGTTCTTTTCCGCGAGCTCCCTCATCCGCAACGCTTCCGTCCGGGTCGTAAAAATCGAGTCGATGAAGTTGACGGACAGCGTGGCCGCTGCGAGACTCTCCAGTCGCTGTAGATCCAGCGAATCGGACGTGACGGTATCGCCAAACTTCCTGCCCTCGCGCGACACCATCAGCGACGACGAGAGTCCCGATCTGGCCAGCTCCAGACCCGAAAGAAAGCGGTCGAGGGTCTCGGACTTCATCAACCCGTCGGGCGTGATTCCCATCGACAAGACGGCGATCGCATCGACCCGCGGCGGGACAGGGTCGCTTCTGATTAGAGGCCCGGCAAGCGCACCGACGACTGGCGTGTATCCGACAGCAATGCAAAGGAGCGCGAGAATCCCGGCGCCAATCCAGAGCAGAGGCCGAAGTCGTGTGACGCCAAGAGCTGCTCCCAGGACGGCTGCCGGAATGAATAGCGCGAGGTCAGGACGGCGGAGCAGTTGCTGCACGCCAAGTACCTGGGCGACCACGGAGCACAACGCGCCGAGTATCGCGCCGGTCACCGCCTGCCCGGTCAGTGCCCTAGGTCTGGTCGCCTCTTGCACGGGCCCAATTTAGCTCGCGGCGTGATGCGCTCGCGACGTGAGACACACCGCGTCAGGCAGACGAGCCTCGTGCGCCGGCGCGCGCCGCTCGGTACCAATCGCCGGATAGAAGTCGCCGCAGGGTGATGATGATGCGCCGCACCAGGAGGATCAGCAGCACCAGCAGGGCAACGGCGAGTGCGAGGGTGACATAGGGATGGTGCCAAACCGCCAGCCCAACGGCCGCAATGGTGCCTAGTTCCCCAAGGTTGGCGATCGCGTTGGTGAACGGTTCCGGCGACGCATCGACGGCATACCGGAGTCCGAGCTTGGTGCCGTGCGTGGTCGCCGCCAAGCCACCACCCAACAGCACCGCCGGCACCACCATCGCCGGGCTCACGTGATAAACCGTTGCCGCGGCCAGGACTGCCGCCGCGAGCGGCCGCACGCCGCTTTGGATGGTTTCCCAGACGCTCGCCAGCCCGGGCACGAGCGTGACGAGAAACTCCACTGCGTAAATCGCGATGGCGAGCCCAAAAACCCAAGGGCTACCAACGACGTCGAGACCGGCGGGAAGATGTCCAACCCAGCCGCGATTTTGGGCCAGTCCAAGAATCGCGACCGTCGCCGGCACGTTGATCCCGGCAGCGTACGCAACGCCCAGTGCCTGGGCGAGGATTCCGAGCGAATTCACGGCGAGTCAGCGGGCAGAGTTCGTGCCCGCTGAGTTACAGAACTATGCCGGCAAGTGCTACGGCTTCTTGGGCCTCTCGGGCGGGATTGACTGTGCGGCCGAAATTCGGTCGGCAGCCGTCTTGAGCACCTGCTGAATCGCAACGGACTCTTCGGCGACCACTTGTTGGGTGGTGGTGACGAGGCCGGAAGCCACGTTCACTGCCGCCGCTTTGATCTCGGGATCGGACGTAATTCTCTGGGCGAGCGCCTGAACCGCCCGCGCGAGATCCTCGAGTGATCTCTGGAGCTCGGGTGAGGGCTTGAACGTTACCGAATCCGACTTGATGGATGCCGTCGACTTCGACTGGCTGTCGGGCTGCTGAGACCGCGCCGCAGAGGTCGTCGCGAGTCCGATCAACAGCACCAGCAAGATTGCAATGCGTTTCATCGTAGTTTCGAGAGTAAGTTCAGAACTGCTGTGCAGGCCAGCTAAGTACCCCACAATAGCACGAAAGGTCTGGCGGCGAAACATTCAATCCTCGGACCAACACGATGACCGCCAACCTCTCGACAGGCGACTACATGGCCGAGCTACGCGAGACGCTCGACCGCGCCAGACCATTCCTCGAAAAAATGAGCGAGGAGAGCTCGGGCCGTCGGCCGGCACCCGGCAAATGGAGCCCACGAGAGATAATCGGCCACCTCATCGACTCGGCTTCCAACAATCATCAGCGTTTTGTTCGGGCACAGTTCAGGGACGATCTCGAGTTTCCGGGTTACGACCAGGACGCGTGGGTGTCGGTGCAGCAGTATCAAAATGCGGCCTGGAGAGAGCTCGTCGCGTTGTGGTATTACTTCAATCTTCACATTGCGCGCGTCATGGAGTCCGCCGCTAATGACGAACGTGATCGACCGCGGGCACGCCATAATCTCGATGAAATTGCGTGGCAAATCTTTCCGCGAAATGAGCCAGCGACGCTGGATTATTTAATGCGCGATTACGTCGGCCACCTGAGGCACCACCTCTCACAGATCGGTTTTCCGCCCGACTAATCGATCCAGTCAGCGACAAAGATGTTGGTCTCGTGCGGGTTGGCATCGTGCCGGTTCGATGCCCACACCAACCGTTTCCCATCCGGACTGAACATCGGAAATCCATCAAAGGTCGAAGCCGTCGTCACCTGCTCGAGATGCGATCCATCGGCGTCGATCAGGAACAGGTCGAAGTTCCCCAGCTTCGGGTCGGTGTGATGATTGGAGGAGAAGATGATTTTCTTTCCATCGGCGGTCCACGACGGTCCGAAGCTGGCCGCGCCCAGGTCGGTGATCTGGCGCTGATCGGTGCCGTCAGCGTTCATCAACCATAGGTCCATTTTGTTCGGGCGGACCAGACGCTGGGCGAGGAGGTTCCTGTACGCCTTGACCTCATCGTCGGTTTGTGGATGGTTGGCCCGGTAGACGATCTGCTTACCGTCCGGCGACCACCACGGACCGCCATCGTACCCAAGTTGGTGGGTGAGCTGCTTCAGCCCAGTCCCGTTGACATTCATTACGTAGATGTCGAGGTCGCCACCTTTCAGAGAAGTAAAGACAATCCGCCTTCCGTCTGGCGACAGCACTGCCTCGGCGGTGTAAACGCCAAACCGAGTGAGCCTTCGCAGCGCGGATCCGTCGCTGTTGGCGGTGTAGATGTCGAACGGATCGAGCCGCCAGACATAGCCCTTCGAAGGATCGGGCCGGGGCGGACAAACCTTCTCCGATGCCTGGCTCGAGGCGTAAAGCACCCGGCGGTCGCCGCTCATGAAATAGCCGCAGGTGGTCTTGCCCACCCCGTTGGAGATTCGGCGTACCCCCGAGCCATCGACGTTCATGATGTATTGCTGGTCGCACGTCCGGCCGTCCCGCGTACTCTGGAAGATCAAGCGCTGACCGTCGTGACTGAAGTACGCTTCCGCGTTCTCGCCACCATCGGTGAGCTGCCGAATATTCCGCAGGTGCGTCTCACCCGGCTCGGATGGGATCGTCCGCGAAGGGGCTGTGTGCTGCGCCTGAGCTTTCGCAGCCCAAAGACCTACCACAAGGAAAGCGAGAACTGCTCTCAAGGACATCCCTCCCAGATTTTACAACACCATGACACGGCGACCATGGCGCGCCGTGATATCAACCGGGAAGATAGCAGCCGGCTGGAAACATGGTTCCAACCCTTTCTCGCCTTCTGCGGTCTAAGGTAAAAACCCGGTGGGCCGGCTCCAGGAGTCCGTCCCGTCCCCCGAATGTTCCACCCTCAGGAGCCAGATATGCCCGAAGTTCGGTCAGCGTCATTTTTGCCGCTCGCATTTGCCTGCATACTGACCGCGGTCCCGACATCTCCTGCCTCGGCACAGAAGGTCACCAGATCCCAAACCGATCCCCGGCCCGTGGCGCGAGCCGCGCTTCGGCAGGGTGACATCTCGATCGACGGCAAGATCGATGAAGCAGCCTGGAATGCCGCCACCCCAATCACCGAGTTGGTGCAGGCCGTCCCCGACGAGGGCAAGGAACCCAGCCAGAAGACCGAAATCCGAATCCTTTACGACGAATCCGCGCTCTACATTGGCGCAAGGATGTACGATTCCCTCGGCGCTAAAGGCGTGAGATCTGCCCTGGCGCGGCGAGACCAGGTCATGAATGGTGACAACAGCCTCACATCTGACCGCATCGCTTTCGTGTTCGATACCTTCCGCGACAAGAACAGCCGCAACTGGTTCGAGCTAAATCCGGACGGCGTGAAGGGCGACCACCAAAACGGCGACCCCTCCTATGACCCGGTTTGGGAGGGCGCGAGCCACATCGACTCCCTCGGTTGGACCGCGGAATTCCGGATCCCCTTCTCCCAGCTCCGGTTCTCCCGCGATCCCAATCAGGTGTGGGGGATGCAGATCTGGCGCGAAGTCAATCGCCGCAACGAGCAGGACATGTGGGCGTTCTGGCGCAGTAACGAGTACGGCGGCCCGGCCTACTTCGGCACCCTCGAGGGAATGAATCTCAGCTCACAGCCACGCCAGGTCGAGATCGTTCCCTACGTCACCACGCGCAGCAAGATGGAGCGGACCCAGCCCGGTGATCCATTTCACTCCAACACCGAGATGACCTATCGGGCGGGCGGCGACGTGAAGGTGAACCTCACGTCAAATCTCACGCTCGATGCGACGGTCAACCCGGATTTTGGCCAGGTCGAAGTCGACCCGGCGGTCGTCAATCTGTCGGTTTTCGAGACGACCTTCTCCGAGAAGCGGCCGTTTTTCGTTTCCAACTCCCAATATTTCTCGACCGGAGGCTTCAGCTGCTACTTCTGCAGCAACGTCTCCAGCCTCAGCCTGATTTACACGCGCCGGATCGGGCGCTCGCCGCAGCTGGCCGGCCTGTTATCCGGCCGATCCGACTTTATGGACGCCGCCGACGCAACTACGATCCTCGGTGCTGGCAAGGTCACCGGTCGGACGAGCAAAGGCATAACCGTCGGGGTGATGGATGCACTCACAAATCGGGAAAGCGCACGGTTCCGGCCGATCGGGCTCACCACTGACTCGACCCTGGAGGTAGAACCGCTCACCAACTACTTCATCGGACGCCTCAAGAAGGACTTCAACGGTGGCGCCACCAGAGTGGGAACGATCACCACCCTGGTTAACCGCGACCTCACCACGCCCGACGAGGTCGCGCGACTGCGGTCCAACGCTCAGGCGGTGGGGCTCGATCTCGACCACCATTGGGCTAACCGCGCGTATTCATTCAATGTGCAGAGCGCGCTTACCCACATTGGCGGCGATACGGCCGCGATCCGACTCGCCCAGTTCTCGAGCGCCCGCTACTACCAGCGTCCCGATCGGACGGAGACGAGCGATGGTCTCTTCTCTACCGAGTTCGACCCGACTCGCCGGAACCTTTATGGTTATGGGTTCTATGCTCGGGTAGCCAAGGAGACCGGCAACTGGCTTTGGGAAGCGACCCAGAACTGGCGAAGCCCGGGGTTCGAGGCGAACGACCTTGGAGTGCTGGGCCGCGCTGATTACAAGTGGATGCTGTTCAATGTCTTCCGGCAGTGGACGACGCCAGGCCGTTGGTATCGGAACCTCTACACGATCTGGGGGGCGCAGACCCAGGACAATTACGAAGGCGACAAGAACGAGGGCGACGTACACGCGTGGGTCCAGGCCACCTTCAAGAACTACATGAACGTAAGCTCGTTTGTGCTTTTGCACCCAAGCACTTACGACGAGCGCCTAACTCGTGGAGGACCGACCGTCATCCACTACGGCTATAACATGTGGTCGCTCAGCTACAACACGGACTCGCGCAAGCGAATCGTCGGAAACCTGCAGGTTCAGGTCATCCGACCCGTCGACAACACCGAGGGCGGGCGCGTGGCCTACTACCCAGGCGTCACCCTGAAGCCGTCCTCACGGCTGCTCGTAACACTCTCGCCGTCTCTCGATATCGACAACACCGCCCAGCAGTACATCACCGCGGTCGCGGACCCGACCGTTGCTCCCGCGTTCGCGGGCACCCGGTACGTCTTTGGACGTCTCCAGCAAAAAACGTTTTCGATGGATACCAGGGTCAACATGACCTTCACGCCGAACCTGACCCTGGAGATGTTCGCGCAGCCGTTCCTCGCCAGCGGGAAGTACTCGAGCTTCAAGGAATTCGCGGAAACGAGATCACGCCGGATGTTCTATTTCGGCCGCGACAATGGCAGCACCGTGACCACCAACACCGATTCCCAGACTGGAGCGACAACCGGTTATACGATCGACCCCGACGGGGCCGGCCTCGCGGCTCCGTTCACCTTCGACAACCCCGACTTCAACCTCCGCTCGCTGCGCGGCACCGGCGTGTTGCGCTGGGAATACCGCCCGGGATCGACCGTCTATTTCGTGTGGACCCAGGAGCGCAGCGGCTTCGATCAGTTCGGGGACTTCGACTTCAGCCGGGATCGGTCGGCGCTCTTCCGCGATCGTCCAACCAATGTATTCCAGATCAAGGCGACCTACTGGATCGGTCGGTAGGCGTTCGAGCGACAATGCAAAAGGCCACCCGTCGGTGGCCTTTTTTCTTGCAACGATTGTCGGTTAATCGGGCGCCGACGAGCTACGTCCCCGACTCGCCGAGGCGCTCTTTCCCGCGGTTGATTTCGCTGTGGCAGACCCGGATGAAGATGCCTTGTGCACAGTCGACTTGGCTGAGGACTTGGTAGTCGTCTTGTGCATCACTGCCCGGCGGGAGCGGCCCTTGTAGACTCCGCGGACCCACCGGGCGCGAGTGCCTCTGACATCGATGTGCGCAAACGGTCCACTGCGGCCGGAATACGCGTAAAGCCCCGTGCCACCGACCAGCTCCGGGTAGCGCGCCTCGACTCGTTCGACCGCGTCAAGAATCATCTTGACGTCCGCAAAATTCACTTTGTGGTCGCCGTTCAGGTCCGACATCTTGCCGTTGCCTTCCTGGTCGATGAAGACGTCAGCGGCGTCGCCGAACTGATGGCGGCTGTCGCGAGCGCTACCCTCGTTGCGGACGGCCTGGTTGTGCGCGGGCGTCCGGAAACCCGACCGAATGCGCATCCCCTCGGCATTTACGCCGTGATCGTTCAGATCCTCAATCACCAGCTCGAGCTTGTCGAGGAGCGGCTCGCGGAGAACGACGTATTTCGGCCATACGTCCTTCTGGTCGTGGGAGATGAAGTCGCGCAGCCGGAAATGCTCGGACACTCGGGTATCTTCGTTTTCGGGTGTGACTTCGATGAATCCGTCGGGATTCTTGTAGGCCTCCGACCGCAGGCGACCCTTTTCCTCGGGCCAGTAACCAAGGCGATATCCATTCAGCCAGGCGCGAACCTTTTGGCCGAAGGAGCGCATCGTAAAGACGGTCTCGGCACTGCCGGCCGGGCTCTGAACCGAAGCGGCCGAGACGGAGGAGCCGGGCAGCGACGCGAGGGATATCCAGTCTTCCGGGAGGACGAATCGAGCGAAGACTTTACCGCTGAGTCCCGCGCCCTTTTCGGCGGGAGCCGATCCAGCGGCGCCCTTGGCCAGCCTGCCACTGTCGGGGCTTGCTACGCCACCCGCCGTCGCCGCCATGGCCGGAATGGAGTCGGGATGGTTCGCCACAGCATTCGAGCTCGACCGGTTGACGTGCGAAAAGAGCTGAAGGGCGCGCGCGGGCGCTGGCAGCAGCAGAATCGCGACGGCCAACAGGGTTGACAGGGCTAAGCTGAATCTGGGACGAACTGCGTTCATCAAGGCTCCTCTTCGGTAGCTCGACTGACGTGGCGTCGCTCACGCGTCGCGTTAGTCTCGGGGCTTTGCGTCACCACCTTTCGGTGGGTTTGCCGGTTTTCGGAGGCGCCCATACGGCTCAGCTGGGCGCGAACAATAAAATGACTGTCGGAACGGTGGGTGTGTAACTGCTGAGGTGGAGGCGATTGAAGGAATTACTTCATGATTCGCAGCTAACTCTCAGTGCAGCCGATAGTTGTGGCCGGTGACCTTACACCCAACATTTTTTCGACGGGACGGCGAAATGGACGCTCGCGACCCGACTACCCCCTGCCAAAACCACCCGGATTACACATATGTTTGTATGAGAGCGGGCGAATTTTACCGGTCGGACGACCTCGCCGAAGCGGGTCGCACAGTCGGCTCACGAGGTCCGACCTGCGCCACATACTCGCCCGTGACATCGGTCCCGCGTACGGTACCGGTCAGCTTCTGTTCCCCCGGCATGGACCCGAGCCGCCACGTCAAAGCCGTACGCCCGTGCGAGTCGCTCACCGCTCGGGCGGGGGTCACGGTACCAGACTTGGTGGCAAACGTGACCTTGGCGTCCGCCACGGGATTACCATAGATGTCGGTCACCAGCGCAAACAGCTTCTTGCTGCGGGCAGATTCTTTACCTCGCTTCTCGCCAGGCACATCGTCGAAGGCCAGGTTGGCCGCTGCGGCGGGGGTCGCTTTCGCTGCCACCTTGAGAAGCTTCTTGACACCTTCCACGTGGACGCCGACCGAGTAGTCTCCGGCCGAGCGACCCATGGTCCAACGGGTCCGGGCAACGCCGACTGAGTCGGTGCTGAGAAGGGTGTCCGCAATCGTCCCCCCGGACGGCGCAAGGATCAGAACCGCGTCAGCAACCCCACTTCCGTTTTCATCGGCAACCCGGAAGACCAGTGGCTTCGAGAGCTCGGACCCGGCACTCGCTCGCTGGTTCCCGCCCGATACCAGTACCACCGACGCCGGTGCACCCGCGAGGGCCGACGCATTGATCGTCAGCGGTGGGATCCCCAATCCCGGGGATAGGCCGACCTGCGCCCTCAATCGCTGAGTCCCGGTCTTTTTCGCCAGAGTCCAGTGGACGGTTGCAACACCGAGCGAGTCGGTTCGCCCCGAAGCATCCTCTACTGAGCCGCCGTCCACCGCAGTCCACCGGACCGGCACGTCGGGAAGCACCCTGCCGACCGAATCAGTGATTCTGATCGAAACCGAATCCGCCAACTGCTCGCCGGCCTCGCCCTTCAACCCGTCGACGAGCGACGTCACCCGCGTATTGCTGGCGATCGGATCTGCCTCGGCGACGACGGCGAGCGCCGAGTCGACGTTTTCCACGCTCGCAAAGAGAGTCTGCCGACCAGGATCGTTGCCCAGGGTCCAATTGGTCCGCGCGCGGCCGTCGGGATCGGTGATGGCGGTCGTAGGCTCGACCCCGCCCTGCCCGTCCACGACCCGGAAGACCACACGCTTGCCCGATGCGGGGCCGCCACGGCGATTGGTCGCGCGGACGACGACCGCCTGCGGCAGTGTCTTACCGGCGAGGGTGCGCTGGCTGCTGCCGGCAACCAAAGCGATCGCCGACGCGGGCGTGACGACGGAGATCCCGGTCCGCCCGGAAACACCATCGACCTTGGCGACTATGGAAGTCCGACCGGCGCTGCGCCCGGTTACGACGCCCGCGGAATCGAGGACGGCGACGGTAGTGTCGTCGACGTGCCACACCGGCTGCAGGCCCTGGATCGCGTACCCACGCGCATCCACGGGTCGTGCTCGGAGCTCCAGCTGGGATCCTTCCGGCAACACGATGAGGCTGTCTCCGGACGCACGACCGACATCCACCCGCGCGACGCGCTGTTGCACGACGATCGTAGAATGGGTGACCAGCTTTCCGACAACCACGCTCACCATCGTGCGACCCGGACCCCGGGCAACCACGGAGCCGTCCTGGAGCACGACTGCGATACTCGAATCCCCGGTCGTCCACACCGGTCGGGCGCCAACCAGAATGCTCCCGTTCTTGTCGGTGACCGTCGCGGCGTAATGCACCGTGTCGCCGATCGCGGAGGCTGTGTCGATCGACGGCCGCAGACCGACCCACGACGCTCCGATGTTGCCTATGGATTGATGGGTCTCGGCCTGGCCGATTACCCCATAGGAGTAGAGCGCCGTAAAAATCGAAACGAGCGCCGCGCCCGACGACGCGGCGACGGCGACCACCTTCGCCATGTGCTTGATCCACTTGGCGCGCTCTTTGGCCGACTCGATGATTCTTTCCATTGATTAATGGACTGGAATCGGCCGAGTGCGGTCACGGTTTTTCGCACTGTCTGCCGCTTTGGCCGCGTCGGATTGGACGCTCGGCTGGCCGGCCGCCCCAACCCGGAAAAAAGGCCGCCCCCACCTGCGGCAGGAGCGGCCTGATTTCCATTGCGCGTACCGTTTGTTACGGAATTCGTCCCGTCGCCACGCGCAGATTGTCGACCCAGAAGTACTGATCGACTGGCGAGCCATCCCCGATATACGGGCCGATCACCAGCTGATTGAGCTGCATGGTGGCGTGCGCTCCGGTTCTGAACATGATGTCGTGGCGGTCGATCACGAGGTTACCGTTGAACCAGTATTGAACCACGCCGTCCGCCTGGCCGGTCCCGTTCGAGACTGTATTCAGCTGGATGTAGACTTCGACGAAGTTCCAGTTGCTCTTGTATCCCGGTCCCGGATTCGGCTGGAACTGCACCGGCGCCGAGAGCTGCTTGTAGTTGTACCAGTACGAGCCGGCATCGTAGCACTCGAAATAAAGGCCGCTCTCGACGCCGCCGTTGCAGCCGCCGACCGACCGGTTTTCGGTCACTCCAACGAGGTTGTTGGGGACCGCACCGCGGCTCGTGTTGATCGACTTGTTGTCCTGAATGTCGACGATCGGTTTACCACCATTCTGGTAGTTCTGCTCGACATACACGTCGAGGAAATTGTCCGACGGTCCGTCGTAATCGCCGTCAAGCGTGCTGAGCAGGTAGAACTCGTGCGGGTGGTAATCCTGACCAGACCCGACGTAGTTGGTGCTGTATTTCACGTAGTAGCTGAGATATACCGAGCTGCTCGGCGTGAACTTGTGACGCTGGGAATCGCCGGAAGTCGGCGTCGTCGCACCTTTCGTCCAGTGGTACTGCGCCGATGCGGTGCTGCCCGTGATATGCTCCGTCGTTGACAGCTGCACGGTCGTGTTGTCGTACCAGCCGCGCGACGCGATGTTGGAATTCTCGAAATCCTCCTGGAACAACAGCGTACCGCTACCGCCGACGACCGGCGTCACGGTGATGCTCGAGCTGCCGCTCTTGCCCGAGACCGTCGCCGTAACGGTCGCCGAACCCGCGGCGACCCCCGTGACTACCCCGCTTCCGTTCACGGTGGCGGCAGCGGTGTTGTTGCTGGTCCAGTTGACGGTCTGACCGGTCATTGTGTTGCCGTACTGATCCTTCACGGTGGCCTGGAGGGTGACGGTAGTTCCTGCAACGATCGATGCCGAGGGCGGCGCGACCGTTACCGTCGTCACCACCGGCGGTGCCGCAGTCACCGTGATTGCCGACGAGCCCGACTTGGTGCCGCTGGTTGCAGTGATCGTGGCTGATCCGGCTGCGACACCGGTGACGACGCCACTCGCGCTAACGGTCGCGGCGGCGGAATTATTGGTCGACCACGTGACGCTCTGGCCGGTCATCGCATTCCCGTATTGATCCTTCACCGTCGCTTGGAGCGTCACCGTGGCTCCGGCCACGACGGACGCCGTGGGGGGCGAGACGGCGACGGTGGTCACGACCGGTGGTGCCGCGCTCACGGTGACAGTCGCGGAGCCCGACTTACCCGAGCTCGTCGCGGTGATGTTTGCCGTACCCGCGGCAACACCGCTCACAACACCCGCTGAATTCACGGTCGCCGCGGAAGAATTGTCGGTGGACCACGCGACGGTCTGACCCGACATCGCGTTGCCGTTCTGATCCTTGACGACCGCCTGGAGCGTCGTCGTGGCGCCAACGACAACCGATGCCGATGGCGGGGACACGGTCACAGTGGTGACGACCGGATTGGGTGGCGGCGGTGACGTCGTGGTCGCGGAAGCCACGTTGGACGTGCCACCCCAAATGGCGTTCTCGCCGATATTGCCGCGGAAAGCAGCAACCTGAAAGTTGTAGGTAGTGCCAGGAGCAAGACCCATCACCGTGCACGAAAGGCTTCCGCCGACTCCACTTCCCGCTACCGGCGTCGCACACGTCCCCGCGCCAACGGAGCTCGCCGCATCCCAGGAGATCGTTCCCGCCGCGTATCTGACGTCGTACTTCGCCGGCTCACCCATTCCGTCGTCCACCTGGGTGAACGTGAGGATGGCTGAGACATCGCTTGTCGATCCGACTGCCAGATCGGAAACAGTTCCCGGCGGGTCGGCAACGAGAGGCCCCGAGCTTTCGCCGGAACAGACCGTAAGCAATGGAACGAGCGCCAACCAGCCGGAGCGAAGTACAGCCTTCTTGAGAGCGGCGAATATGCGGGACATTGTGCCTTCCGTGTTCTGGAGTCGGACAGCCTTGGATTTGCCGCGAGCCAAAAACAAAAAAGCCGCCCGCGGCACCGACCTGCAGTCGGATTCGCTGGCGGCTCGGCTGGCATGGCGGTTTCCCGCTACAGCCCCGTGGCTCTGTGCCACCGCCTTTCGACGGCTTTACTCTGGGCAGCGTCTTGCTCGTGAATCACGTCACGCAGCGTGCCACAGAGTTCCTGGGCATGCTGAACGTGCCATGAATCAGACGCGCGGAATCGAAAGCCGGTCACGAGTTTCGACGCGCATGTAGTTCCATTTTTTGTTACTGTGGAACGGATCTTATGTTCCGACGGACGGGGTGGGATTCGAACCCACGGTACGCTATTAACGTACACACACTTTCCAGGCGTGCGCCTTAAACCACTCGGCCACCCGTCCCGACATCGTTTTGGCGCATCAGCAATGGAAACTCCGCGCGACGACGCGGGCAACCCAGCACTGAAAAACTCGTCGCTCCTCGGTGCAGCAAGAGCAATGAAACGGACAGGGAGAGATTCGAACTCTCGATACCGGGTTCACCGGTATGCCGGTTTTCGAGACCGGTGCCTTCAACCACTCGGCCACCTGTCCTGCAGCCTTGCAAGTTATTCAGCGCGAAAGTTTGTTTCAACCCGCCCAGCAACGCGGCCCTAGCGAATGGGCAGATCCAGTCGGACGCTGGAGAGTACCGTCGTCGATGGCTCTCTGCTCGGCGCGAGATACGGACTGTCGATGTTCGAGATTTCGAGCCGAATCTTATGATCGGCAGCGACTCGCCAGTAGTTGCCGTATGTCGGAATGACAATGGTGCGATGACCGACATCGGCGCCGACGCCCGCATCGATCGTATACGTGCCGCGCGTAATAAGCCGATCGTCGTCGCCGTCTTCCTCGATCAGTCGCACATTGAGCTGGACACGATGGCCAGTGACGAATGCATCCAGTGTGACTGAGGGCTGCCCTGAGATGACAAGATCGCCGCCCCCGGAGAGTTTCCTCGCCTTCACCTGGTAGCTTGCGTAGGTGGTCCTTACCACGGCTGGCGTTGGCGGTATCTCGGTGTATGGCTTCAACTCCTCCGCTGCTTCCATCACGAACGGATCCCAGGCAATGCCACTCTGAGCGAACGTCACCGGGTTGATCAGGGGACGCTCGCCCGCTGGCCAGATCTTCGTGACAGTCGAAGTCGCCAACTGGTCCCAGCTATCGATAGTGAGGACATTCTGAGCAGAGAAGGCTTCGTCGCGTGGGCGGGTAAGCGCAGCGTAGATCCTTGGCGCCGGAGCACTTCCTCCCTTGAGATATGCGGCCAGCCACGGCCGAATCAGGCTTAGAACGTAGGCGACCTCCCCGGGCTTGTTGCTGGCTCGCGGATGCCCAAGGTCCCCGAAGTAAGAAGTAATTGGGTAACCAGCCTCGACGGAGTTTATCGCAAAAAGCATCCGTTTGGCCTCAGTTAGTGGAAAGAGATCGTCGGTGAAGCCCTGAACCTGGAAGATGGGGATGCGCGCGTGGACTGTGTTCTCCCAGAACTCGCGCTGCCAATAGATGGATCTATATCCCGCGATGCCATCGCGGATCCGCCTCCAAATGGGATCGAACGTGGTGGGCTCGGATGCGTTGAGCCACCCGTGCCACGCAACGAAATAGTCAGGATAATTGGGATACGGGCGCGCCGGATCTTCCCGGATTCCTGAAGCGTAAAGACCGTTAACGAAACTCAACTTCAGTCCGCCGAACCCGTCGGTCGAAGCGTTGGGCCTGCCGTTCGGAACCAGTGAGTAGAACAGGTCCGTCCATGGCGCTATCGGCGCAACGGCGACGATATGGACGGTCTTCTGTCCGGACGGCGTCAGAAAGGTCGGCGTTAACAGCGCCAGCCACGAGTGGCCACCTCCATACGACGCTCCGGTTACAGCAACCTTGTCAGGGTCGAGATTGCAGTTCGGGTCGTCCATGACCTGCCCAATCATGCTGCGCATGTCGGCGATCTCGAGATTCACGTCAGCCAGGTTTACCTGTCCCCAGGAGTCACCAAAGCCGCGGGTTGAATATCGAAGAACTGCGTAGCCATCGCTGAGCAATTGACCGGCGATGTCGCCCGAGCTGTTCTTGCTGCCTCCGTAGCCGTGAATCAGAGTCACGAGTGGAAATGGGCCTGCAC
>DATFGW010000188.1:0-5829 GCA_035249045.1 Gemmatimonadaceae bacterium
GCAGCCCGAGTACTATCTCACCGTCGGCCTGCCGATCCGCGGGCAGCCCGAGGGACTGCGCGGCGCTCGCGACACCAAAGGCCACCGCGTCGATCTGCGCGGCGATGTCTGGACGGTTCTCGTCAACGAATTCTCGGCGGCGCCGCGCGGGTGGAGCAAGGCGCAGTACGCGTGGCTATTCAGGCGCGGGCGCTGGAATCACCGGCTCGAATTGTCGAACACCATTCTCGTCGGCGTGATCGAGTAGCACGTTACCGCCGGCCTCTCCGGGTAGGCACCTGGAACGGCTTCACCGGCAGCACCGCGTTCAGCTTGAAGTCGATCGGGTATTGCACCAGCTGCTCCACCTTGTGCCCCTCGATGGTCGCGGGAGTGAACTCCATCATCTTCACCGCCGCGATCGCGGCGTCGGCGAAATCCCTGTAGGTCGCCTTCATGCAGACGATCGACTCCGGCTTCGGTTTACCAGTCGTGTCGACAACGAACTGCACCAGCGCCGATCCGCTCTGGTTGGCGAGCTTGGGATTCCGCGGATAGACAAAGTTGACGTGCTTTGCCAGCGCGATCGGCTTCTCCACGACCGGCCCATGTCTCGCGAGCTCGGCGTCGGTGAGTGTCGTCGCGGCAGCCGCGCCCTTTGCCAACAAGTCCAGAAATTCCTCGATTCCCTCCAGATCCGTGACGACCTGCCGAGACTTGCCACTCGTGTCGGCGACGGTCAGGAGGTAGCCGATTGTCACGCTGTCGGCGGCGAACGGCTGCACCAGCACCGCGTTGCCGAGCATGTACTCGCTCCGCGACGGTTTATCGAGCTCCGAGAATACGAGCTCCCGCCAGGCGCGCACCGAATCGGCGGCGAGCTCGGGACTGGTGAGCCGGGAGGTGTCGAGCTGGCTGTAAAGCCGGATCGTGCGCGCGGAGGAGACGTCGATCCGGGAGACGAAGCGCCCCATCTTGAGGGACCGCACTTCGCGCCAGTTCAGGGTGTCGGCTGCCGGAATGGTCTGGCTGCCGATCGGCGACGCAATTAGCGTGAGCGTCGCGCAGCCCAGCGCACCAACGACGATAGAAACGCGATGGTCCATCGGAAAATCCTCCAGCTTGCTCCCGCGCTCGTCGGACGCGGCAGCAGTGCACAACCACAATCTAGAGGCGTGTTTCCCCGCATGTAATACTCCTGTTACATACGGCGGCACTCCCATTGCTCGGGTACAGTCCCAACTCCAATCGAGCTGAAATGTTCCGAACAGCATCGCGGCTGTTTCTCGCCGCTCTCTTGATAGTAGTTCCCGTCGATGGCCTGGTCGCACAAGCGGCGACCGTCCCGGATTCCACCGCCGGCGAGCCGCTCTTCAACGGCCGTGACGCGATACGCGCGGTCGGGTTCGCCGGCCTCACCATCGCGATGTTTCCTCTCGACCGGTCGCTCGCGCGCCGGCTGACCAACGAGCGGTCGAAGGCCAATCGCTTCCTCAACAGCGCATCCAACAGTGTGGAGTACATCGCCGATCCCGGCTCCGTCGTCATCGGCACTTCGCTTTATCTGATCGGCCGCTTTACCAACCACCCCAACATCGAAGACCTCGGCTGGCACGGCACCGAAGCGGTGCTGTTTGGGGCAGGCATCACCCAGGTGTTAAAAAGTCTGGCAGGCCGGGCGCGTCCGTTCGTCACCGGCGACTCGACGGCGCGCGATTTCAAGTTCGGCGGCGGGTTCACCAACACCGACCGTCAGTCGTTTCCATCAGGACACGCCACCACTGCGTTCGCGGCTGCCGCGGCGGTTACGAGCGAAGCCGAGCGGATGTGGCCGCATCACTTCTGGCTTGTCGCACCGGCAATGTTCGGCGGCGCGAGCCTGGTCGGTCTCTCGCGGATGTATCACGACAAGCACTGGGCGAGCGACGTCGCGCTCGGCGCGGCGATCGGGACCTTCAGCGGGTTGAAGGTGGTGCGATATGCGCACGCGCATCCCAACAATCGACTCGACCGGATATTTCTCCGCGTTCAGGCCGCGCCACCGCCCGCGCCCGACGGCAATCAGATCCTGCTCGGCCTTTCCTTCTCGAACTGAATTCCGCGCGAGACAAGACGCGCTGACTACGCGCTCATTACCTCTGAGATCCGTGCCAGGACCGTCTCACGGGTGAACGGCTTCTCGATCAGCTGGGTGCCATCGGCGAAGGTCTGCTGACTCAGTAGGGAATCGCGGGTGTAACCCGAGACGTAGATCACCTTGAGAGTCGGACGCAGTGACCAGCATTTGTCCGCCAGCGCCTGACCCGTCATCGCCGGCATCACGATGTCGGTGATGAGCAGCTCGATGTCATCTTTTTTGGCGGTGAACAGATCGAGTCCCTCAGCGCCGTTCGATGCGGTCAGAACCGCATAGCCCTCGGCCGCGAGCAGCCGCTGCAGCGCGTGCCGCACCGCGGCTTCGTCTTCGACGATGAGAACATTGCCTTTGACGGGTCGAACATCCTTGCGCTGGGTCGTCACCGGGCGCTCGGCGACGCTCGCATCGGTGCGGGGCAAATAGATCCAGAACTCTGAGCCTTTTCCCGGCAGACTGCGCACCTTGATGTAACCACCGCTCTGCTTGACGATACCGTAGGCGGTGGCGAGACCGAGACCCGTTCCCCTGCCGATTTCCTTGGTGGTGAAGAACGGCTCGAAGATCTTGCGCTGTGTCTCGAGATCCATGCCGACGCCCGTGTCGTGCACTCTGAGGCGGACGTAGTCGCCGGATCTCATCACGTACTCCTGATCGGTGCTCGTCAGATCGCGCGCGAAGCCGATGTTTTCCGTCGAGAACGTAAGGACGCCGCCCTCCGGCATCGCATCACGCGCATTGAGCGCAAGGTTGAGCAGCACCTGCTCGATCTGGGTGGGATCGGCGCGCACCGGCCAGAGATTCTCGGCGGGCTCGATGCGGATGTCGATGGTCGTCTCGAACAGACGCTTGAGCATCGGGTGGAGCGCGGCGAGCCGCTCGTTCAGGTCGAGAGTCGCGGGACGCAGCACCTGGGTGCGTCCGAATGCCAACAGCTGCCTGGTGAGAGATGTCGCGCGATCGGTCGCCCTTTTCACTTCCTCGAGGTCATTGCGGTGCTCCTCGGCGAGGGTCGGATCGCTCAGTATGAAATCGGTGCAGCTGCCGATCACCGTCAGAAGATTGTTGAAGTCGTGCGCGACTCCGCCCGCGAGGCGGCCGACTGCCTCCATCTTCTGCGCCTGTCGAAACTGCCCCTCGAGGCTCTTGCGGCCGGTGAGGTCGTAGACGAAGCCCTCGAAGTAAGCAGTCTTTCCAGTCGCGTCCCTGACGGCGCGCGCGTGGATATCGACCCACACCTGCGATCCATCTTTGCGCTTCCACTGCATTTCGCCGCCGGCGCCTTCGGGCAGCTCCATGCGGCGGACGAATTCGCTTCGCTCCGACTGGTCCCAGTACAGAGTGTCCAGCGCCTTGCGGCCGATCAGTTCTTCAGGCGTGGCGTAGCCGACGATTGCGGCAAGAGCAGGGTTCGCGAGGAGTATTGTCCCGTCGGGATCCGTTTGAATCACTCCGACCGACGCGTAGTGGACGATGTCGTGGTGCTGCTGGCGGGAGCGTTGCAAATCGGCTTCGACGCCGTGTCGCTCCTCGATGATCGCGGCGAGGATCAAGCTGGTCAGAGTGACGACGGCGACAAAAACCTGGAGCTCGAAAAGGTTTTGCACGGGAGTAGATCCCGCGAAGGGGCCGTTGCCGTGGACCGTGTACCAGACTGCGAGTGCGGTGAGGATCAGACTCGACGTAGCGGCGCCGCGCGGCCCGAACCGCAGTGCTGCCCAGATCGTCAGGGGGAAGACTGCGTAGACGTAACTGAACGGCGTTCGAAAAAGGGCGACACTGAACCCGATCAGGATCGCCCCCAGGATCGTCGCCTCCGCAGCTCTGCGCGCGGTGACAGTGGGCCGCGTTCCTGACGCCCATGTCAGAACGAGGGTGGTGACAATCAGGATCCCGATGGTGTCGCCCGAGAACCAGACAATCCAGACCGTTGCGGGTGAGACGCCGAGGGTGTTGCCGGACAAGACCAGCGCAAAGGTTCCGATGGTGGCGCTGATCAACGTGCAGGCCGCCCCTATCGCGGCGAGTGCGAACACATCGCGCAGACGCGCCAGCGATGGGCGGAATCCGACGATGTTGGTGAGCAGCCACGCGGCGGCGACGGCCTCGAGGGTGTTCCCGACGGCGATCACCCCGGCGGTGGACGGCTCGATCCCCCCGATGAGATTGACGATGAACGCGCCGAGGGTGAGTGCGGGCCAGTAGCGCAGTCCCATCAAGAGCAGCGCGGCGAGCGCGATGCCTGATGGTGGCCACGCCGATGACACCACCGGATGCACGGCCGACGCTGTAAAGCCCAGCCTGCCGGTGACCACATACAACGTGGCCACGAGCGCGAGCCCGGCCGCGTAGCGGAGGCTGGTTCTGGTGTTGGGGAGGGTCAATTCTTGGCGCGCATTCAGAAGGGCGGGGCGGACTTACCCCCATGGATGACGGATTGCCTCCCGCGCTGGCAACCCCGCGATCGCTTTCCGGAGCGATCGAATGATAGGGGTTTACTCGCCTTTCATTTCAGCCAGTCGTCTGGAGACATCTTCGGGGAGGAACATGTCATCGGAAATGGCGGCGATCTCTTCCGCTTCGCGCCATGCTTCCTCGAGGATGTGCAGCTCACCCTCGAGCGCGCGGCGTTCCGACTCCTCGTGCGAGATCATCTCGAGGGCGAGTCTCATCTCTTCCGGCATTTTGGCGAGCTTGCCGTGCTTGCCGAAATTCTTCCAGGTGCGGTTTCTTACAGCGAGATGCGCCGCATCCGAGAACGTTCCGCGGGAGTCGGTGCTCTCGGTGGCTATGACGACCGCTGCCTGGACCACTCCGGCCGACGCGCCGTTGTGATTGACGTGGGGCAATACCTGCGCGGCTGCCTGGATAGCGTCATCGCCGCGAATGTCGGTGGTGTCAGAATCGGGCGCGTACTGCCACCACGGGATATCGAGATCGGGACGAGCGTAATGCTGGATGCGGAGCCCCCACGGCTCGTCACCCGTGGGCGGAAGCATCATCGTCTCCGTGGCGTCGTGCCGCCTGACCGTGAGCAGTCTTCCATCTTCAGCTTGGAGGCGGGCAACGACTCTACTTCGGCGGTAAAAATCATTCGCCAGACTCGCGGCGTTGAAAATCAAATAGCCCCCGCCGCCGAGGCTGAGTCCAAGCGCGGGACCGATGATGGGGATCGTGCCGCCCAAGACCATGCCGGCAGCAACCCGAGTCACGAATTTCCGCCGCCGCGCGCCGAACTGATCTCCGTACCGCCAGGCGGCGAACTCTGGACGCAGCGGCTTGCCGATCCGAACGAGCTCTAGTCCTTCCCCCAAACGCGCGAGGCCAATCTGGTCGGTGGAGGTGCGCAGCTTCGTGCCGCGGTAGAATCGCTCACACTCTTCGATTGCTTCCCAGCGCTCTTCGAGCGGCGTGAGATTCCATCTCTCGCATTTTCTGCAGACGACCCACAGCCGTCCTTTCGCGGCATCGAACGCCAGGCGACGGCCAACGGGGAAATGCTCTATCGCTTCGTTGGTGCCGAGGCTGGTTTTGCAGAAGATGCAGGTGGAGTACATCGATGTACGTCCTCACCGCAGGTTTGCCTACTCCCTGTGGAAAGTAACCACGAGCGGGACCGCGCCACTCTGGGTTGTGCCGGCCGTCGCCAGTGTGCCCTTGAGGGTGTCGGCGTCGACGAGCTTGCCATCGAAGTTTTCGGTGAAGGGCTCGCCCGG
>DATFGW010000189.1:0-24464 GCA_035249045.1 Gemmatimonadaceae bacterium
TCCGAGGGCGCTAGTCCAGGCGGCTTCGGAATGTTCCAGATGGTTCGGTGGGGACCGCGATCCTCGGCCGCGCCGGTGCCCGGGTACCACGGCCACTGGTGCATCGACACGAAATGGATTGCCGGCTCGTTCTCGACGAGCGCCTGGGTCCCGTTGCCGTGGTGGACATCCCAGTCGACAATGAGAATCCGATCCAGACCGTGTCGCTGACGCGCATAGTGCGCGGCAATCGCGACGTTGCCGAAGAGGCAAAATCCCATCGCGCGGTCGCGCACCGCATGATGGCCCGGCGGGCGGACAGCGCAGAAGCTTCGCGAGTTCACGCCACCGACGGCGAGATCGACTCCGGCAAGCACACAGCCCGCTCCGGCAGTGGCAGCATCCCACGAGCCGCTGCTTTCAACAGTGTCGGCGTCGAGTCGGCCGCCGCCCTGCTCGGCAAGCACGCGGACGGATGCCACGTATGCTGGATCGTGCGCGAGCTCGAGCTCCTCCGCGGTCGCGTGGCGCCCTTCCAGGTGTTCGACCTGGTGAAAGAGATCGAGATCTTCACGCAGCGCGCGGGTAATCGCGCGCAAGCGGCCGACGTGCTCGGGGTGTCCCCAACCCGTGTCGTGACGCCCGCAGTCGCTATGGGAGATGAACGCGGCGCGCCCATCCATCGGGGGTTTACTCTACCGGACGCCGGCGGCGGTCGGTGATCAGAAAAATCGAGCCGTTCTTCGCCGCGGTCGACGATATCGGCGCGTCTTCGTCGAGCACCTCGAAGCCGTGGAGCTTGACGACGTAGTCGTCGACGCGGGCTTCCGGCGCGAGCTCACGCATCGCGAGCTCTTTGAGGCTTCTCACCGTCGCTTCAGGGTTTGCATCGATGCGAATCGCATCCCACGCCTCCAGTACCTGCGCCCGCAGGTGCAGAACCTTGTCGGATGCCGCGCCGAGGGTGAATGGCGTACCATGGGTGCGAAGTCTGGTGACGAACGGAAGCGCCGCGGTCATTCGCCGCCCTCGGTAGATACGGCGAGCGGAACCGGTCCCAGCGTCGCGAAGAAGCGTGCGACCTGCTGATCGAACAGGTAGGTCGATCCCGTCACCTTCGTCCCGTCGGGACCGGGAACGGCAGCGATCACGATTTCTTCACCGCCCTGGCCGCGAAGGGAGATGTGGTTCTTCGACTGCTGCTCGGGAAACGCGGCGTAGACGCCTGTCTGCCGCGCGAAGAAGTCCTTGGCGGCCGCGAGAACTTCGGCCGGGCTGATCGGGGTGGTGGTTTCCTGCAGGGTTCGATTGCGCTGTGACATCGCTCGACGGTGGGTGTTGATCGACCGCCGTGCAATCTAGACCGCGCCCTGTACAGCGACAAGCCGACGACGGAGGCTGCGGTCGGCATCTTGCAATTCCGTCTCCGCGAAACCTTCACGAACAGGATAGAGGAAATGCTGACGACCAGATCGGTGCTACGCGCGCTGGCTCTCGCCGCCGCGCTCGTTATTTCAGGTGAAGCAGCGGCTCAAAGCGGAGCCGCTCGTGCAGCGGCGTCACGCCAGCAGCTGCCGCCGGCGACCTATCGCCCCGAGTTCGGCACCATGTGGACGTTCGACGCACCGCCGTTCGATTACTGGCGCCGCACCTACGGCTGGGCGCCCGATCAGAAGTGGCTCGACCACGTTCGCCTTGCCGCCGTCCGGCTTCCCAACTGCTCGGCGTCGTTCGTGTCGTCGCGCGGGCTGGTGATGACCAACCATCACTGCGGTCGCGAGTGCACTGCCGCTTCGTCTCCGCCGGACTCGAATTACATCCAGACCGGATTCTCGGCGCGCACCCTGGCCGACGAAAAGAAGTGCGCGGGTCTGTACGTCGATCAGCTGCAATCGATTCAGAACGTGACGGATCGCGTGCATGGCGCGATCACCGGCACGACGCCGGAGCAGCAGGCGTCGCAGCGGACTGCGATCATCGGACAGATTCAGACCGAGTGCAATCAGCAGACGCACCTGAACTGTCAGGTGGTGAGTCTCTATAACGGCGGCATTTATTCGCTGTATCGGTACCGGCGATTCAGTGACATCCGGCTGGTGATGGCGCCCGAGGGGGACATCGCTTTCTTTGGCGGAGATCCCGACAACTTCACCTATCCGCGGTACGATCTCGACCTGACCCTGCTGCGCGTCTACGAGAACGGCCAGCCCTACACCCCGACGGATTATCTGAAGTGGAGTCCCGCCGGCGCCGTGGAGAACGAGCTGGTGTTCGTGGTGGGCAATCCAGGATCTACCGGCCGCCTGAATACCATCGCGCAGATGGAATATCTGAGAGACGTCGGTTACCCGGCATCGCTCGCCGCCTACAAGAGGGCGCTGACGATCTACGATACGCTCACGAAGAGCGACACCGCCGCTGCGCGCCGCTACCAGAACGACATTTTCGGCATCGCCAACTCGCAGAAAGCCGTCACCGGATATCGCGCCGGTCTTCTCGATACACTGAGCATGGCGAAGAAAAGGGCGTTCGAGCAGGAGTTCCGGGCCCGCATTGCTGCCGATCCTAAATTGCAGGCGCAGTACGGCTCGACCTGGGACGCAATCGCCCGCGCGCAGCGTGAGATCGCCAGCTTCACACCGCAGCTTCGCTACCACGGATTCGGCGGCGGCTCGACCCTGCTCCAGCTGGGCGCGGGTCTCATCCGGGTCGCCTCGGAGAGCGGGAAACCCGATGCAGAGCGCCTGCCGCAGTATCGCGGCGCCGGTTTGACCAACATCCGAAACCAGCTGACCCAGCCGATTCCGATCGACACCGCTTATGAAAGAATGGCGATCGCGGCGCAGCTGCGCGCGGCGCAGAGCGAGCTGCCGGCCAACGATCCGTTCCTTCGCGTTGCACTCGGCGGCCGCACACCCGAAGCGGTGGCAGCGAATCTGGTGCGCAACGCGAGAGTCGGTGATCCGGCATTCCGGCAGCAACTGCTGCAGGGCGGAACGGCTGCGATCAACGCGTCGACGGATCCGCTGATCGTGTGGGCCCGCGCCGTCGATCCGCTCAACCGCGCGGTCACGGCGCGCGCGACGGCACTAAACGCGATCATCACCGCCAACAGCGAGAAGATCGGCCAGGCCCTGTTCGCCGCCTATGGCACGGCGCTGCCGCCGGATGCGACGTTCACGCTGCGGATCAGCGACGGCGTCGTGAAGTCGTTCCCGAGCAACGGCACCATCGCACCGTACAAGACGACGTTCTACGGACTGTACGGCCGGTCGGCGGCATTCGACGACAAGGATCCGTTCAAGCTTCCGCAGCGGTGGGTGGATCGAAAGAACAATCTCGATTTGAGCACGCCCTTCAACTTCGTCTCGACCAACGACATCATCGGGGGGAACTCCGGCAGTCCGGTGATCAACAAGAACGCCGAGGTGGTTGGGCTGGTGTTCGACTCGAACATCGAGGGGATCTCGAACCGCTTCATCTTCTCCTCAGCAGTTGGGCGCACAGTAAGCGTGCACTCGGCGGGGATCGTGGAGGCGTTGCGGAAAATGTACGACGGCTCGCGCATCGCTGACGAGCTGACGGGACGACAGTAGCCGTCAGTTGTCGCAGATCGCGGCACGGGTCAGTCGGGCTTCGCGCGACTCGCACGTGCGCGCGCAACGCGCTGCAGTTGCAGTTGCAGATCTATGAGGGAGAGGCGAGGTGTCCTCTAAGGCGACGTTCAGGAGCGACCAAGGAGACGCGCGAGTGAGCGGAGCGAACGAGCGTAGTTAGCGGCTCCGCCGACGAGCGACGTCGTCGCCGTGAGGACACCTCGCCTCGACCCAAGCCGAGATGCAAACTCGCAACTCGCAACTCGCGACTGCACGCCTAACGTGCGATGCGCGAAATAGCGCCAAAGACCAGACGGCTGCCGAAGTGCAGAGCGTCGAGCGGGATGCGCTCGTCGGCCCCGTGCATGCGCTCCTCGTCGGCCTGAGCCATTGGGAACGGCAGAATCCCGTACGCCTGAACGCCGAGGCGCCGCAGTCGCGCACTGTCGGTGACGCCGGTGCTCAGATAAGGCACCACGGGCATTTTTGGATCGAGCTCGTGCGCGGCCGCCGTGATTGCAGCGAACATCTCCGAGCCCGGATCGGACCAGGGAGACTCCTGCCCGCGCTCGGTAATGTCGATCGTCACGCCGGGCTGCGTCACCGCTGCCCGCATTCGCGCGACCACCTTGTCGAGCGATTCGCCCGGCAGCGTCCGCACGTTGAGAACGGCAGTCGCGGTGTCGGGGATGACGTTGAACTGTCTGCCCCCCTGAACAACGCTCGGCGAAATGCCATTGCGCAAAACCGCGTTGAAGACCGCGCGACGGGCCAGAATCCTTGCTCCGGCCTGCGACTGCCCATCGTCACCCGCGACCAGATCGAGCATCGCGTTTTTCTCTTCGCGGTCCGGCCAGATCTCCGCCAGCCGCGCAAAGAACTGCCGCGTAATCTCGGTGAGCATCACGGGCTCAAGATGGCGTGACAGCTGATCGAGCGCGCTGGCAAGGCGGAAGATCGAGTTGTCCGGCAGGGGAACCGCTGCGTGACCGGCACTGCCGTGAGCCGTAACCGTCACGACGTGCGAGACCTTCTCCGCCGCCTGCACCGCGAGATAGGTGCGCCCGCCCTCGATGATGCGCGTTCGCCCACCCTCGTTGATCGCAAATTCCGCATCGAGGATCTCCGGGTGGTGCCTGACCAGCCAGCCCATCCCCCACTCGCCTCCGGCCTCTTCATCGGAGGTCGCGACGAAGACCACATCCCGCGAGAGCTTACCACCTGTGGCGCTTAGCAAGCGCTGGAGGTGCAGCATCGTAACGAGGTTGACCGCCAGCATCCCTTTGTCGTCGATAGCGCCGCGGCCGTACAGGTAGCCGCCATCGACCTCGGCGCCGAATGGGTCGTGGGTCCAGCTCGCTCGCTCGACACCGACCACGTCCATGTGGGCGAGCAGAATCACTGGTCGGCGCGCACCGCTGCCTCTGATGCGTCCGATCACCTGTGCCCGCTCCTTGCCGGCATTCAGCAAGGAGGTTTCGATGCCTTCCTCGCGTAATACGCGTTCGATATGCACGGCGAGCGGGAGCTCGTTGCCGGGCGGATTGGTCGTGTCAAACCTGATGAGGGTCTTGAGCGTCGCCAGAGTCTCGGCGCGGATCGCCTCCCAGTCAGGCTTCAAGAAGCGCCTCGATCTTCTTTATGAGCGGAAGAAACGACAGCCCGCGCGCGCCGGCTCGCGCAGCAATCTCACCAGCGTTCTCGCGCTGACCCTGCGCGAACAGCTCGCGCACCATCCACGGACCGGCGCTGGGATTCCGATACCAGTCGAAATCGAACTGCGACGTCAGCTCCTCATTGAGGATCGATTGCAGCTGCCACGCGCGCAGATATCGCGCCGAGTAGTAGCGCGGATCGACATCGACGAATGCGTCGGCGGGATTGTACTCGAAACCTGTGGCGTTGCTGAGGAGCGAAACGTAGAGATCCGGCAGCTCGCTCCACGGCACATCGCCGCTGTACAACGCCCGCTCGTAGAGCAGCTTCGCGCAGTAGCGCCGCAGGAAATGGAGCTCCTCGATTCCCGCGGTGCGAAGAAATTTCGCCACCCGATTCTCCCCGAGTCGCGTGTAGCGAAGCAGCCAGCCGCGATCCTGCATCCGATGGTCGAAGAGCATCGCGTACGCCTCGGTCACCGAATTGTCACCCAGCCACTTGAACTCGAAGCCCAGGTCCGGATTCGCGTACCCGAAGTGGAGGGCATGCCCCAGCTCGTGGAGAAAGGTGTTGTAGTCGCTCTGCCCGCCGTGCGGGCGGAGCACCAGATAAACCTCGTCGGGAACGCGGACGGGCGAGCAGAATGCCCGCGAGCGCTTCCCCGCTCGCTCGCCGACGTCGAAGACGATGCGCCCGCCGGCGTTGGCATCTATCCCCATCTCGGCGACCTGCCGGCGGACCGCGGCCTCCATGTGATTGCCCGGAAACGCGTCGTCGTACTCCGAAGCGCGGAAAAGCGCGAGTGCGTCGGAGCGCTTTGCCTCCGAGGGCTTGATGCCGAGCGACTTGCGGAGCACGCTGCCGAGGGTGTCGTCCCACATTCCCTCGGTGTCGCGCAGGAACTGCTCGCACGCCGCCGCTAGATCGGAGAGCGAGATGCCGGTCACCGCCTCGAAGGACGAGTTGTAGTCCTGCGCGACGCCGACCGACTCGATGTACTCCTTCTCGCGTTGCAGCCGCTCCAGGCGCAGCGGCGCGTGCTCGGCCTTCACCAGCTTCGCACGCGCTTCGTCGATCGCCAGCCTCAGCGCGCGGTCTCTGGTGTTGGCGATCTCGATCGGCGCCGCCTGATATTGGATCACGCGCCCGTCGGGCGAACGCACCACGGCGGTGTTTTCCCATTCGATCTCTCGCTCATCGAGCGCGGCAAGCGGTTTCGCAGCCTGGGACTCGATCTCCCACTCCAGCAGGTACCTCGCTGATCGTTGGTCGTCGCTGGTGTCCATCGCGGAGCGGAACGCGTCGAGAGTCAGCTGGAGGGCTTCCGCGCCGAGGATCCGATCGTAATGCTTGTAGATCGGCTGCAGCTCCGCCGTCTGCTTCAATCCCGCGTAGGCGAGGTAGCTCTCGCGGGAGATCGCTTCCATGAACGCCTGGCCTTCAGCTCGCAGGCGCTGAAGGTCGAGGTCGCTCACGTCGTCAGCTTGCGCCCCAGGTATTCCTTGAGCTGACCGGCATCTACCCGCTCCTGCTTGAGCGTATCCCGATCGCGCACGGTGACGCTCGCGTTGGTGAGCGATTCGCCATCCACCGTGATGCCGAACGGCGTTCCGACCTCGTCCTGCCGGCGATACCGTCGGCCGATCGCGCCACTGTCGTCGTAGAAGACGGGATAGTCCTTGCGTAGATCTTCAGCGACGCGGTGCGCCATCTCGGGCATTCCGTCTTTCTTCACCAGCGGGAAGACTCCGGCTTTGATCGGCGCGATCGCTGGATCGAGCGCGAGTACCGTGCGGCCTTCCGATTCTCCTTCGACTGCCTCTTCGCGGTAACCGTTCACCAGCACCGCGAGCGTCGTGCGATCGGCCCCCACCGACGTCTCGACCACGTACGGCACGTACCGGCGATTGTTGGGCTGATCGAAGTACTCGAGCTTCTTGCCGGAGAACTGCTGGTGCTGGGTCAGATCGAAATCCCCGCGATTGTGCACGCCTTCGATTTCCTGGAAGCCGAGAGTGCCGCCGAAATCGAACTGCACGTCGAAGGCGGCGCGCGCGTAGTGCGCCAGCTCCTCCTTGGTGTGCTGGTGATACTGCAAGCGGTCTTCCGAGAGACCCAGGCCCCGATGCCACGCCATCCTCTGCTCTTTCCAGTACTCGAACCACTTCATATCGGTGCCGGGCTCGACGAAGAACTGCATCTCCATCTGCTCGAACTCGCGGGTGCGAAAGATGAAATTCCCCGGAGTGATCTCGTTGCGAAACGCCTTGCCGATCTGCGCAATGCCAAAAGGGATCTTCTGCCGCGTCGATTGCTGGACGTTGAGAAAGTTGACGTAGATGCCCTGCGCGGTCTCGGGCCGCAGATAGACCACCGCCGCGGAGTCTTCGACCGGCCCCATGAAGGTCTTGAACATCAGGTTGAATTGGCGCGGCGCGCTGAGCGTGCCCTTCATGCCGCACGACGGACACTGAGCATCCGGAGTGCCGGGCGTGCCCTTGATGCGAGGATCGTCGGCGCGAAAGCGCTTCTTGCAGTTCCGACAATCGACGAGCGGATCCACGAAACCAGCGACGTGCCCGCTGGCTTCCCAGACGCGCGGATTCATGAGGATCGCGGCATCGAGCCCTTCGATGTCGTCCCTGGCGCGCACCATCGCGTGCCACCAGCGGTCCTTGAGATTCTTTTTCAGTTCGACGCCGAGCGGACCGTAGTCCCAGACCGATCCGGTCCCGCCGTAGATCTCCGAAGACTGAAAGATGAAACCGCGCCGCTTCGCGAGCGACACGAGCTTCTCCATTACATCCGGGTAATTGGGCATCGGGGAATATTAGCGGGAAGCGGGAGGGGGGAAGCGGGAAGCGGGAGGGGGGAAGCGGCTAGAACTAACAGGGCTCGGCGTCTCTAACCACCTCGGTGTTCCCGCCGCCCGCCTCCCGCTTCCCGCCTCCCGCCTCCCTACGTATCCAGTTCGGCGCTCAGTTTGGGCTCGGCCGGCGCGCGCTGGCCAAGCAGTCTCGCCACGATCCTGTCGCCGTGATAGCGGCCGTTCTCGATGAAAATCTTGTTTGCATCGTAGCCGGCGACCACAACCCCGGCGATGAACAGACCGGGCACCGGCGTCTCGAGGGTGTCGGGATCGTGCTGCGGAATTCCAGTTTGCGGATCGATCGGCACTCCCGTCGCTCGCAGCAATCCCAGGCTCGGCGCGAACCCCGTCATCACGTAGACCCGATCCGCGCGCACTGACAGCTCCCCGCCCTCCACGCTCAGCAGGACGTCATGAGGCTCGATCGCTTTGACCCTGGCGTTCCACTTCGCAGCGATCGCTCCTTCCTTCACCCGATTGGTGAAGTCGGGCAACACCCACGGCTTGATCTTCTTGTCGAAGGTGGGCCCGAAATGCACGAGTGTGACGCGCGCACCCGCCCTCCAGAGATCGAGCGCGGCTTCGGCGGCGGAGTTTCCACCGCCCACCACCACTACGTCCTGCATGAAAGCCTCGTGGCCCTCGCGATAGACGTGGGTGACGTGCGGCAGCTCTTCGCCCGGCACGCCCAGCTTGTTGGGCGAGCCGAAGTATCCGGTCGCAACGATCACAGCTCCTGCCGTCGTCCGCGTTTCGTCTCCTGCCAGAGAGCGCGACACCACCGTGAAGCTGCCCTGTTTACCCTCAATCGCCGTCACGCGCTCACGTTGACGCAGCGGGATTCCAAAGTAGGTCACGACCGTGCGATAGTAGGCGAGTGCGTCCCGACGAGTCGGTTTCTCGGTCGCAATGACGAAGGGCAATCCGCCGATGCTCAATTTCTCCGCCGTGGAGAAGAATCTCACATAGGTCGGATATTCGGCGATCGTGCTTACCACGACCCCGCTCTCGATTACCACTGCTCGCAGACCCGCGCGCAATGCGGAGACGGCAGCCGCGAGGCCGCATGGACCTCCGCCGACGATCACGAGGTCGGCGTCGTTTGCCATCAAAGCCGGGTGACGCTCAGGCGACGCCGACCGGACCGGCCGGCAGCGCGCCCTCTACGCCGATAATCTGATCGCGCCGAGTTCCGACGCTCACGTAGGTGATCTGCGTCTCGACGAGCGACTGGATGCGGTCGAGATAACGTCTTGCCTCGGCAGGCAGGTCAGTCAGACTGCGCGCGCCGGCGGTCGACATTCTCCAGCCATCGAACCACTCGTACCGCGGCACCGCGCGCTCCAACAGATCGAGATCGCCCGGAAATTCCTCGTACAGCTCGCCGTCGGCCTCGTAGCCGGTGCAGAGTCCAATGCGGTCGAGGGTATCTAGCACATCGAGCTTGGTGACAGCGAGATCGGTGAGCCCGTTGACGCGCGCCGCATAACGAACGACGACCCCATCGAACCAGCCACAGCGCCGAGGACGACCGGTGGTCGCGCCAAACTCGTTGCCGAGCCGGCGAACTTCAGAGCCGAGCGGCTCTTCGAATTCCGTCGGGAGAGGCCCGTTGCCGACGCGGGTGGTGTACGCCTTCACCACGCCGATCACCGAGTCCAGCTCACCCGGCGCGATTCCGACACCGGTCGCGGCTCCGCCCGAGGTCGTGCTGCTTGACGTCACGTACGGATAGGTGCCGTGATCGATGTCGAGGAGTGAGCCCTGCGCGCCCTCGAGGAGCACCGCCGCGCCGTTGACGATCGCGCGATGAATCCTCAGGCCGACGTCCTCCGCGAGCGGAAGCAGTCTGTTCCTGAACTGCTCGAGCACACCGAGGGTGTATTCGACGTCGGCGCGCTTATCGCCGGACATCGCGAGCTGAATGTTGGCGTGGGCGACACCGCGTTCCACCAGCTTCCGCAGGCGGTCCGGATTTCTGAGATCCAGCACCCGAATACCGCGGCGGCCGTACTTGTCCTCGTACGCGGGTCCGATTCCGCGACCGGTGGTGCCGATTTCCTTGCTCGCGGAGCTCTGTTTGTCCACCAGTTTGTGATAGGGCAGCACCAGATGCGCGCGGTCGCTCACGTACAACCGGCCCTCCACGTCAATCCCATCGGAGACGAGCTCATCGATCTCGGCGAACAGCGTCTCGACGTCGAGCACCACACCGTTGCCGATCGCGCAGCGCACTCCCGGGTGGAGGATTCCACTCGGGATCTGGTGCAGCACGAAGGACTTGTCGCCGATGTGCACGGTGTGCCCGGCGTTGGCGCCGCCCTGGTAGCGCACTACCCAATCGGCGCGCTCGGACAGGACATCGACGAGCTTTCCTTTGCCCTCATCCCCCCACTGGGCGCCGACGACGACGATGGTGCGTGTTTGGGTATCGAACATTGAATCCGGGAGCGGGCGGGTGCGGGACGGAAAAAGCAAACGCCCCGAGAGCTTCGGGGCGTTGGTTCAATCTACTTCCAGCAGGGTCGGTGTCAACGTTGCACGGGTGGCGGCGGCGGAATCACGTCGATCACTCGCGGCGGATCGTCGGGACGCACCACGCTCCGGATGGGGAGAATCACCGTAAAAGTAGAACCCTTACCGAAAGTGCTCTGCGCGAATACGTGCCCACCGAGGGCGTCTACGAGCTTGCGGGTGATGCTGAGGCCCAGTCCGGTGCCGCCGAACTCGCGGGTTCGCGACTGATCGACCTGCCGGAAATCCTCCCAGATCGACTCGAGATCGGTCTCGCGGATTCCAATGCCGGTGTCGCGCACGTCGAAGCGCAGATCTTCTTCGTCCTTCGAGACGTTGAGCCAGACGCCACCGTGGTGCGTGAATTTCACCGCGTTCGACAGCAGGTTGAGCAGGATCTGCTTCACCTTCGTGCGGTCCGTGTGCAGCATGAGATCGGTCGACGGCAGCTCCACCTGGTAGGTGAGCTTCTTCTTCTTGACCAGCGGCTCGATCTGCTGGGAGATCTCCGTGATGATGTCGCCGAGCTTGACGTCGTCGAGGTGTAGGGGCATGCGCCCTGCCTCGATCTTCGCCAGGTCGAGAATGTCGTTGATCAGCGCGAGCAGGTGCTGCGCCGCGCCCTGAATGCGCGTGAGACCTTCCTCCTGACGCGGCGTGAGATCGCCGTAGATCCGATCCAGCATCAGCGAGGCGTAACCGATCAGCGCGTTGATCGGGGTGCGCAGCTCGTGGGACATGCTGGCCAGGAATTCCGATTTCAGCCGGTTCGCCTTCTCCAGCTCCCGCGACTGCCACTGCAGACGAGTGTTCTGCTCGGCGAGATCCGCTGTCGCGGCCTGAATACGCTCTTCCAGCTGGCTCGAGAAGGTCTTGAGCTCCTCGTAGAGCCGTTCGTTTTCCGCCTGCTCGGTGAGATCGTGCAGCACCGACACGATCGCGAGCGGCTCACCGCGGCGATTGAGGATCTTTCCCGACACCACCTCGATCGGCAGCTCGAGGCCACTGTCGGGCACGTGCAGCTTCATCTGCTCGCGCCGCGCCAGCGACGGGCTGATGGTGAAGTCCGAGATGAACGTCGTGAACTTGGTGTCGTTCGCCTGCACCGTCGCCGCGCGCTCCCAGCTCTCGCTGTCGTCGGCCTCGAACAGCTGCTCGGCCTCCTTGTTCATGAGGATGATGTTCGAGCGATCGTCGGTAACGAGAATCGGATCGGCGACGTTTTCCAGGATGAGGTTGAGGCGGTCGCGCTCGCGCTTGGCATCGATTTCCGCCAGTCGCACGCGCTGCACCTGCCGCTCGAGCTCATTGGCGGCGCGGCGCAGATCGGTGACGTCGCGGAGCACCGAGATGGTCGATGAATCGCGCTGATCGCCGTCCTCGCCGCCGAGCTGGTGGGTGAGCACCTCGAACAACAGGTCGGTGCCCTCGTCCGGATCGACCAGATTCAGCTCGCGGGAGCCGGCCGTTTCCTTGGCACCCATCGCCGCTTTGGACAAGTGCGATGTGAAAAGGAGGTTGTTGATCTCGACCGCGCGGCGCCGGCCCTCGGAATCCTTGTCACTCGTCAGCAGCAGGTGCTCGGCGCGCTTGTTCTGGGCAACGATATCGCGCTGCGCATTGATGATCACGATCGGATCCGGCAGGGAGTTCATGATCGTGGTCAGCATCTCGCGCTGCTGGTTCAGTCGCCCCGAGGAAAGTCGGAATTCTTCGATCGCCGCCAGGCGCGCGAGCACGGGTCCGGCCAGCGACGCCGCGTGCATCAGCGCGCCGAGCGTCGCATCGTCGACGGACGCCTCGAGCAGTGCAACACCTCCCGGCGAATGGCCGATGTGCGCCCGCCGATCCAGCACTGCGCGGCGCCTCACCTCGCAGCCATCGAGCTGCACGAGGTCGAGCTCGTGCTCCTTGAGCAGCGCCGGCGCGCCTCTGAACAACGGCTGCGGGAAAGGTACCGCGCTCCACTCGCTGAACGGGAGTCCGGGAGAGGGGGACGCCTGCTCGCAGCTGACCGGGTGCAGCGAGAGGGCCGCTACGGAAAGCGGGTTGGAGAGGTCGTCGCTCCGAATGGAGATTGCCGGCGGCTCGTCGCCGTCGAAACCTACGCTCGCGGTGGTGACGAACCGGTTGGGAGGCGTGTCGAGGGTTATCGCCAACGCGCGGCGGGCGCCGACGATGTCGGCGAACTGCGCGAGAAGGAACGTCGCCGCAGTTACAAAGTCAGGTGCTTCGGAGATAGCGGAGAGCAGCTCAGCCAGGCGCTCTCCACTGAGCTGCGGCCGAATGGCTACCGCTGAACTCTCACGCTTCGAGTCGCTCAAGTCGCCGCTTCAGATCTGCATTTTCCGTCCGCATCCGATCGAGCTCGTCCGCTCCACCGGCGACCATCTCGCGCGGACGCGATCCCGGCGCTGTGAGACCGACTGCCTCTGAATACTTCAGATATGTGTCGATGGATGCGACGACGATGCGCGCCTCGACCGTCACAAGGTCGATTCCGACGAGAGAGACGCGAACCCAGGCGTCGATGACGATACCCTTGTCGAGAACGCGATCGAGAACATCGATAAGCGAGCTACCGCTCGGGGAACGTTCAACTGCCATGTCGTGACTCCTGTTGTCTTGCTGCCGAGGCGGCGTGCGTTGGCGGAGGTTGAATCGAAGCTGGCGGCGCGTGAGTGCTCAGACGCGGATCCGTGCGCCACCAGTTCATTCCGATCTGCTCGGCCTTGTCGATCGAGCAGATGAGAAGTCGTACCTGAATCGTGAGGAGCTCTACGTTGGCGAGATTGATCTTTATGTCACCCACGACTACGAGGCCCTTATCGAGCACACGATCGAGAATGTCGACCAGACCATAGGTGCGCGACGGCGATACTAAGTCTGCCAAGCAGTCATCTCCGTTCGGCTCGTGCGCCGGGTTATCGTAACTTTCCCAGGGGGCCCAGGTCGATCTGGAGATCGTCATCGGTGAGGCCGAAGATCCCCTTCATTTCCTGCATCCGGTCGTTGAGGCGAAGCAGCGCGACACCGAGCTTCTCGATCTCCGCGTCGCTCAGATGTCCGCCCTCCATTCGCCGAACTGCCTGGTGCTCTAGGACCTTACGCAATACCTCAATCAACGTCAAGACGAGCTTCGCGAGGCCGTTCTCGACGTTTTCCGGGTCTGTATTAAGACGCGGCGGCAAGGCTTCAGCAACCGTTTCCAGAGGCGTAACGGGCACTTCACGAGGAGCCTCGAGTGCTTCCACGACCTGACTCTCCATCGTCGACCCCGATGCGGTCGCCGGAGGCGTTTCGGGGCGTGGCGCGGCCAGCCCGAGACTCCTCGCGCCAGCCACTCTCGGTCGTCGCAGAGCCGACTCGACTGCCGTGAGCAGTAGCCCGAGATCGAGTCGGATCAGGTCGATATCCGCAACCGCCAGCATCACTTCGCCCTTGAGCACCACGCCCTTGTCGAGGACGTGGCTCAGGACCTCCGAGAGATCTACGCGGGAATCGCCAAGCAGGTCGTCGAGGCTCACGACGAGCGCTCGCCGACAAAGTGATACGGGGGCCAGGGACCGGTAAAATCGAACTTGAAGCCCGATGGCTCGTACTTGTTGACCATACCCGTCAGCGCCTGCTGGAACGCCACGACCCGCTCGGCCTGCACGAGGAACGAACAGTTCAGGATGGCACGTCCCTGCTCACGGGGCGCCCCGGAGTTTACGGGCTGCTCCCGCACGGTCTCCGTTGCCTCGGCCCGCAACACATCATGAATCTCGGTTGCCGCCCTCGACGCGACGTCGCGACCGGCGTCGCGACGCAGGTTCTCGATCTTCCGTTGCAGCAGGTATTTCTGCCCCGGCGTCGCCCGTGCCGCTTCGGCTTCCAGCGTCGCGAGCTCGGTGGTGTGATCACCGACGTGCTCCTTCAGGACGCCTGGCTGCACGTATACGCGGACGATGAACTCCTTGCCATCGCCGATGCGCTCAAAGGTGCGCTGCAGCTCGCCCATGCGCCTGGCGAGCATCGCCGACACCGCCTTCGCATCCCTGAAGAGAGTCCACATCGGGAACGGAATCACCGGACCGCTGTCAGACGCCCAGGTGAGAACCAGGTCGTGCGCCATCGCGCGCTGGCTCACCCAGTCGACGTCTGCGGTGAGAGACTCGACCCGCTCCGGTGAGTAGTCGTCCGCGCCGACTGAAGTCGCCAGCGCCGAGACGTCGCCACCCGGAATCAGGTTGACGCTGCCGCCGTCGATGCCGCTCGGAGCGGTCGCGGTATTGAGCGACGAGTGGACCACGCCGTACACGTAGCAGAGGCGCTCGATCATTTGGCCGCTGGCGGCTTACTCTGTCTCGTCGCTCTCGGCGACGCGCACCGGACCACCGCTCGTCGACATTCCAAAGCGCTCGCGCCATTCCCGAACCGCGCGCAGCTGCTTCATGATCTCTCCCTCGCGACGAACATACTCTGCGTCGTCGATCTCGCCCGACTCGAGCGCCAGCTGAAGCTTCATGAGATCTTCCTTGATGCTGGTGTCGTCGGTGAGCTCCTCGCGCACGACGCGGTCGACCTTGTCGAGCGTCCACTTCGTGCCCCAGATGGGGCCGAGAAACGGTGAGAGGAGAATGTTGGTGAGCAGTCCCATGGATTCAGACCCGGGTCAGGTCGCTTTTTCCAGCTTCAGCTTGATGTTGACGAAGTTGTACGGCGGCCACGGGCCGGTGTACTTGAAGGTCAGCAGATCTTCGTATTGGAGGCTGATCGCCTTCACCTTTTCGTCGAAGGCCTTTTCATCCTTGCGATCGACGAGAAACGCGGCGTTCAGGATCATGCGGTCGCCGATGACCTTGTTGCTGCGGCTCGCGGCCGAGACGTCCTTCAGCTGCTCGTGGATGTCCGTCACGTAGCGATTGCTCGCTTCTTCCATTGCCGCCTCCACCAGCCGGCCGAGCTGCATCCGTGCGAAGTATGTCGACGACGCGGCGTTGCGGGTGATCTCGTCCTTGAGCCGGCGGATCTCGTCGTTGTCGCGCTCGATCGCCGCCACGACCTTGTCGCGATCCCAGAGGATCTTGAGCCCGAACTCGATCTTGTCCTGCATCTTGTCGAGCACGTCGGTAAAAGCCTGGTAGGTCGACTTGAGCAGAGCGAGGACGTCGTTCTCGGAGCGGAACACCGTTCCGAACGACATCGGAATCAACGTGAACTCACGCATCACCGTTTCATTCACGAACTCGTGCGCGAGAACGTTTTCACGAGTCGGATCGTAGATGACGATCGGGGTGTCGCTCACCACGGCAGCGAGATCCTTGTAGTTCACTGTGTAGACGCGCGCGCCACTGCCGATGCCGATCTCGCCGAACTCCCGCGAGCGATCGTTGCGGATGATGCAGTAGACGTATTTCCCCTCTACTGGATTCGCCTCGGCCGCTGCAGCGGCGCTTTCGGCTGGGCTCATTAAAAAGTCGTTGGGAGGTGATTTATCTCATCGCGGCGATGAAAATCCAGACGCCGATCATAAAACCGATTCCGATCTTCAGGCCGGTCGATACCGCCCGGCCAATGAGGGCTCCTTTGGCGACCCGAGTGGCATCACCTGCTGACGATCCACCGGTAAACTCGGCCACGAGTGCGCCGAGGAAAGAACCGATAAAGGCCCCTATTACGGAACCAATGATGGGAACGGGCACTCCGACAATCGCTCCCACAATTCCGCCAAAGATTGCACCCCAGCCGGCGCGGCGCGAACCGCCATACTTCCGCGCGTACTTGCCTGTCAGGGAAAACTCCAAGAGCTCCGCGATCAGGGCCAGAACGCCGACGACGATCAGCGATACCCAGCCAATCGGATCGCCGGGCACCACCAGATTGTAAGTGACGGCCGACGCCACCATGATCCAGAGGCCTGGCAGGCCGAGGACAATGAGGACGAGGGACAAAAGTATAACGCAAGCCAGCAGCAGAAGCGCCATCAGCCGAGCTCCTTGGCCAGAGCAGATAAGAAGGCAGCAGCCTCAGCCGCGCCCTGACCCGAAAGCGCAATGGAATTATCGCGCCATGTATGTATGCGCGCGAGAGTCGAAAAGTTTCCGCGACTGAGGGTAACTGCTTCGACGTGCGCGTCGGCGAACGCGATGTTGTCCGCCAGAATGCCGGGGATCAATTTGCCGATCCTCAGCGACAGACCGGCACTGGCCGCAACGGCGCGAGTCGCGGCCGCGATTTGCCGCGGCTCCGCACCGCTGTACATGCAGTGCCAGCCGCCCGAGTCGTCGAGCGTATCGCAGTTGAGAACCTTGATGTTGGACGCGGCCGTCGTCGCCCATGCGCGCGCGCCCGCGAGGCCGAGCTCTTCGGCGCTCGTCACCAGCACGCCCAGGCCGCGCCGCGAGTCCGCTGCGGTCGCGGCGAGAACGACGGCGACGACACCGCTGGCATTATCGACCGCTCCGGTCGAGCGATTTCCGACGAGACACACCACCGACGGCACCGCGCTGGTCACCGCGATCAGCTGAAGCGCCAGCCACCATCCTCGCGGCACCACCACCCCGACCATCGCTGTGACAAGCGCTACCGCCACTGCGATGGACGCCAGCTGCAGCGCCACCGAGCTGACGATGCGCACCAGCATCGGAATCGTCTGCGACTTGCTGTCGAGATGCGCCACGAGCCACACCCGAGGCTCGCCGCGCACTGCCACGAGATTCGACGATCCGGTGCGCCCATAGCGGAAAGACAACACGCCGCGACGCTTTACCTGTCCGCCGATCCATCCAAGCAGGACCGCCGCGAGAATGAGCGCGGCGAGAGCGACGCCTGGTTCACCGTGCTTCGCAATCGAGATCACGGTGAGGAGGATTGCGAGCTGCACCGCCGCCGAGACGGGCGGACCCCAGCGCGCCGGCCAATCGGAAAACTCGAAAGGAATGTCGCTGCAGACGAACCCTGCGCCCTCGAGCTCACGCCGGCATATCGCGCGCGCCGCGGATTCTTCAAGGCTTCCCGCGAACCGAGTCGTTTCCGACAACCGGTCGAGTAGGTCCTTTGCGCGCTGGGCGATCCCGGTGTCGGCCATGCCTGGAGCTGCTAGGTGAGCCCCATCATCTGCTTCACTTCGCCCATCGTCTTCGCGGCGACCGATCGTGCGCGTTCGGCGCCATCGGCCAGATCCTTCTTCATCTTGTCCGGATTCCCCGCAATCTCCTTCGCGCGGGCCCGAATCGGAGCCAGCTCGCGCTCCATCGACTCGTGGAGGACCTTCTTGCAGTCGATGCATCCCCAGCCTGCGGTGCGACACTGCACGGCAACGTGCTCGACGGTTGCCGGCGGACTGAACGCCTTGTGGAGGTGGTAGATGTTGCAGACCTCCGGCGTGCCCGGGTCCGTTCGGCGCACCCGCTTCGGGTCCGTCACCGCGGGTTTGAGCTTCTCCCAGATCGACGCCGGCTCCTCGAGCAGATCGATGGTATTGCCCAGGGACTTCGACATCTTCGCCTTGCCATCGAGGCCCATCACGCGACGCGTCGGTGTCAGAAGCGGCTCCGGCTCGCGAAAATACCCCTGCGGCGGGGCTTCGTCTCCGACGCCCAGTTTCTCCGTCACCGACGGGTCGAAGCGCGCGTTCCATTTGCGCGCCACTTCCCGCGAGAGCTCGAGGTGCTGGACCTGGTCCTCGCCGACCGGCACGAGATCGGCGTGGTAGAGGAGGATGTCCGCCGCCTGGAGGACCGGATAATTCAGGAGCCCGGCGGGCACGCTCTCCTCGCGGCTCGCCTTCTCCTTGAACTGGGTCTGGCGCTCGAGCTCGCCGAGTGGGGTGATCGTGTTGAATATCCAGGCCAGCTCGGTATGTTCCGGCACTCTCGACTGCACGAACAGCGCGCACTTCGCCGGATCGAGACCAGCCGCAAGCAGCGACAGCGCCATGTCCGCCGTTTGCGCGCGCAGATCGGCCGGAGCGTACGGCCGCGTGATGGCGTGGTAATCGACGACGCAGAAGAACGACTCGTATTTGTGCTGAAGATCAACCCAGTTCTTGACGGCTCCGAGGTAATTTCCGATGTGCAGGGCGCCGGAGGGCTGAATTCCGCTGAAGATGCGGGACATTGCGCGAAATTAAAGAGCGAGCGAGACGAGTTGCAAGCAAAATCAACAACTGACCTTCACAACACAGCGCTGCTCGATGTCGCGCGGGAAGCCGCTCGCCGCGGCGCAGCGGTGATTCGCGACGCGACTGCCGAGCGCGCAACGCTGGTGTGGGAGACCAAAGGCAGATCGGATTTCGTCAGTGAGGTCGACAAGGCTTCCGAGCGCGCCATCGGTTCGGTGATCAGCGACCGCCTTCCCGACGCAAAACTGCTGGGTGAAGAGCTCAGTCCGGAACAAATCTCCTCGACCGGTCTCGTCGTAATCGCCGACCCGCTCGACGGCACCACCAATTTTCTGCACGGCTATCCCGAATATTCCGTCTCGATCGCCATCGCCGGCGACGGCGTCCTTTGCGCGGGCGTCGTCATCAATGTCGCGCGGGGGGAGGAGTTCAGCGCTACCCGTGGCGGCGGCGCGTTCATGGACGGAAAGCGCATCCACGTCTCCGGTATGCGGGAGCCCGACAAAGCCCTGATTGGCACCGGGTTCCCGTTCAAGAACATCGACCGGCTGCCGCGCTACCTCGACCAGTTCGCGCTGGTGATGCGCGGAACGGCAGGCATCCGGCGCGCCGGTTCGGCGGCGCTCGACCTCTCCAATGTTGCCTGTGGCCGCTTCGACGCGTTCTGGGAGTTGGTGCTCGCTCCCTGGGATGTCGCCGCCGGGATCCTTATGGTTCAGGAAGCTGGCGGAATAGTTTCCGATCTCGACGGCAATCCAGCGCAGCTCGCCTCGGGCTCGTTCGTCGCCGGCAATCCCGCCATGCACGCGTGGCTGCTCCAGACCGTGCGTCGCGCAAACATGAGCAAAGGAAAGATTGAATGAACCTGGTGGAGTGTGTTCCCAATTTTTCGGAAGGCAGGCGGCCCGAGGTAGTGCAGGCAATTCGTGACGCGATTGCCGCCGTCGATGGTGTCTCGGTGCTCGATGTCTCTTCGGATGCCTCCCATAACCGTTCGGTGATCACTTTCATCGCGCCCGTCGAGAGCGCCGTCGATGCCGCGTTCGCGGGCATCGGCACGGCGGCGAAGCACATCGACCTCTGCAAGCACACGGGTGAGCATCCGCGCATAGGAGCCACCGACGTAGTGCCATTCATTCCGCTCGAAGGCTCGACCATGGAGGATTGCATCGCGCTCGCGCGATCCCTCGGCGAGCGCGTCGGCCGGGAGCTCCAGATCCCGGTCTACCTTTATGAGCGCGCCGCGACGACTCCCACGCGCGAGAACCTCGCCGACGTCCGACGCGGCGAATTCGAGGGCCTGCGTGACGAGCTGGGGAAGAACCCGGCGCGCAATCCGGATTTCGGCCCCGCGAAGATCCATCCGACCTGCGGCGCGATCGCCATTGGCGCGCGACCGTTTCTCGTCGCCTACAACATCTATCTCGGACCCGCGACCAATTTGCAGATCGCGAAGAATATCGCGAAGGCAGTGCGCGGTTCGTCCGGTGGATTTCGTTATGTAAAGGGCCTTGGCCTCGAGGTAGACGGTCAGGCGCAGGTCTCGATGAATCTCGTCGACACCGAGAAGACGCCGCTCCACCACGCGTTCGACTTTGTGAAGATGCGCGCCGAAGCCGAAGGTGCGCAGGTGACGTGGAGTGAGATCGTCGGACTTGTACCCGAGCGGGTCCTGTTCGACACTGCGGTGAGCCACCTCCAGCTCAGACAGTTCACACCCGCGCAGGTGCTCGATCGCCAGGTGCGCGAAGCGGTGAGCGGCGGAGAAAGCCTGAGCGGTTTCGTGGCGTCGGTGGCATCGTCAAACCCGGTACCCGGCGGCGGGAGCGTCGCCGCGCACGCCGGCGCGCTTGCAGCCGCTCTGGCACAGATGGTCGCGGGGCTGACCGTCGGCAAAAAGAAATACGTCGCGGTGGACGCCGAGATGAAGGAAGCTGCTCTCAAGGCGGCGGCGCTCGGAAACCAGCTCGCAGCTCTCGTCAAGCGAGACGCCGAGGCGTACGCGCTCGTGTCCGACGCCTACAAGTTACCCAAGGAGCCCGCCGAGGCCGCGGCGCATCGCGCCGAAGCAGTCACGAATGCGCTGCTCAAGGCGGCGGAAGTGCCTTTGGAGACTGCGCGCGCTGCGGTGGATGTCGCCGCTCTGGCCTTGCTCGTCGCCGAGAAGGGCAATACCAACGCGGTCACCGACGCCGGGGTGGCCGCTCTCCTAGCGGCGACCTCAGCTCGGGGCGCGGCGTACAACGTGCGGGTCAACGTCCAGGCGCTCGACGACAAGACAAAAGGAGCGCCACTCGCACGTGAGGCGTCCGAGCTCGCGGCCAAAGCCGGCGAGATCGCCGATCGCGCTGGCACTGTCGTCGAAAAAGCTTTGTCTGCCTGACGTGTCCGAGGAGCGAAGTATGAAGTGCAGGTTGCGGGGAATCGCGTTCGGTGGATGGATTCTGGCGGCACACACTGCGATCGCGCAGGCGCCCGTCGCAAGCCAGCCCAGCCCGCTCCTCGGCACCTGGGAGGCCATCACTCGATCAGCAGGTGGACTCGGCGCCACTATCGCGTTTGGCGCGGACAACGGGCTGCGATACACCCTCGGGGCGATGGTCGACATGAAGTACCGCCGCACCCGCGACAGCCTCTACATCGTCGATCCGGAAGGGCCCGTCAGTCCATTTCGAGTCGCCTTCGTCGGCGACACGATGATCATGACCAACGACGGCAAGGCGCAGCGTGAGACTCGCGTCACGCCTGCTGTAGCCGGAGCCGACCCTGTCATCGGCAAGTGGACCTACTCGCATTACACCGGCGTCCCCGCTTTCGAGGAGTACACGGCCAGCGGCGACTTCCGCCTGCGGGTACCCATCCGCACTCTGGAAGGAAACTGGACCTCCGCGGGCGACTCGGCGATGTTGCACCTGCCCGGGCCGGGCGGTGGAGACCGCGCGGTTCATTTCGCGATCGTCGCCGACACTCTCATTCTGGCCTTCGATGGGAAATCCACGCGCTACCTCAAGACCGGCTCGAACGGTCGATAGCGCGCCGTGCTGCGCTCCTAAGCGGTAACGGGCTCGGCGTCGGGCGCCAGCGCGGTCAATACCCGCGGCCCGGCCTCGGTCACGGCGATGGTGTGCTCGAAGTGCGCCGAGCGGGTGCCGTCGACGCTCACCACTGTCCAGCGATCCGGCATCGTGCGAGTACCGGGCCCGCCAATGTTCACCATCGGCTCGATTGCAATGGTGAGCCCCGGCTGAAGCCGGACGCCGCGCTTGGGCTTCCCGTAGTTCGGCACCTGCGGATCCTCGTGGAAGCCGACGCCGATGCCGTGGCCGACCAGATCGCGCACCACACTGAAGCCCGCCGCCTCGACTACCGCCTGGACCGCCGCACCAATGTCACCGATGTGGTTTTCCGGGGTCGCCGCGGCGATGCCCGCCGCAAGCGCGCGCTTGGTCACCTCGAGCAGCTTCTTCGACTCGGCGTCCACTTTCCCTACCGCAACGGTCGTCGCGGAATCGGTATAGTAGCCCTCGAGTCGGACACCGATGTCGATCGAGACGATGTCGCCTTCCTCGATGATCCGCTTTCTGGAAGGGATGCCGTGCACGATCTCCTGGTTGATCGAGGTGCAGATGCTGGCCGGGAAGTTGTACAGCCCCTTGAACGCGGGCGTCGCGCCTGGATGCGACCGAATGAAATCGTCGGCGATTTTGTCGAGATCCGCGGTCGTCATGCCCGCCTTCGCGCTTCTCTCGAGCAGGCGCACGGTCTCGGCGAGGATCTCGCCGCCACGGGCCATGATCTCGATTTCCCGCGCTGACTTGATCTGAATCACTTCACGCCTCCTCGTTGCGCGATCGCATCCAGCGCTCGCCCCGTCACTACCTCGACCGGGGCATCGGCGTCGATTCTCAGGACCTTCATCTTATGGTCATCGTACCAGTCGATCACGGGCGCCGTCTGGGTTCGATACACATCGAGGCGATTGCGAACGGCTTCCGGCTCATCGTCCTTGCGGCGCACCAGCTTGCCGCCGCATTTCTCGCAGGTCGTGCCGGGCTCGCGTCCCATGTACGGCGTCTGGCATCCCTCGCAGACGGTGCGGGTGCTCAGCCGCTTGACCAGCTCATCGTCGTCGACATCGAAGAGGAGCACCTTGTCGACCTTTTTGCCGATTTCCGCGAGCATCATTCCAACTCCTTCTGCCTGCGGCACCGTTCTCACCGCCCCGTCGAGGATGGCTCCCTTGGCTGTGGCGGGCGAAGTCATCACGTCCTGAAGGATACCGAGAATCACAGAGTCGGGCACGAGATCTCCCCGATCCATGTACGACTTGGCCTCGAGCCCGCGCTTGGTGCCGTCGCGCACCGCGGCGCGGAGGACGTCGCCAGTCGCGATCTTCGGAATTCCGAGACGCGCCGCGAGCTTGTCCGCCTGGGTCCCCTTCCCCGCGCCGGGCGGGCCGAGCAGCACGATGATCATCGCCGGGTACCGTAAAATGATTCGGAGGAGCTTTTGGCTCCTCCGAATCAAATCTAGTAGGCCCCGCCAGTCGTGCTACGCCCTCGGAATCGGACGCGGCCCTTCTTCATGAAGCCGTCGTACTTGCGCAGATACAGGTGCTGCTGCAGTTGCGCGAGCGTATCCAGTCCGACGCCGACCACGATCAAGAGCGACGTGCCCCCGAAGCGGAACGGAACGTTGATGATGTCCGCGATCCAGATCGGAAGCAACGCAATCAGCGTGAGAAACAGCGCGCCTGGGAACGTGATGCGCGACATGACCTTCTCGATGTACTCTGCCGTCTTCGCACCCGGCTTGACGCCCGGGATGAAGCCGCCCTGTTTCTTCAGGTTTTCGGCGATGTCGACCGGATTGAAGATGATCGCCGTATAGAAGTACGTGAAGAACAGGATCAGGATGGCCATCAGCACGTAGTATTCCCACGTGCCGGGATTGAGAATCTCCGCCATCTGCTGCGCCCACGGCGCTCTGCTGCCGAACTGCGCCAACGTACCCGGCACCACGATCACCGTCTGCGCGAAGATGATCGGCATCACGTTGGCCGCGTTCATGCGCAACGGGATGAAGTTCTTGGACGACTCGCGCTGGCGGCCCCGCGCCACCGACCGCGGCGGGATCTGGATCGGCACGCGACGCGCGGCGACGGTGATCGCGACCGTGCCCGCGACCACGCCCACCATGACGAGTCCGAGGATCACGAGCTTGAACGGCGACAGGGCGCCCGTGGACAGGAAGCCGAACGTCTGCACGATGGCCGGCCAGAACCGCTCGATGATCGAGAAGAAGATCAGCAGCGACGCGCCGTTGCCGACGCCGCGCTCGGTGATCTGCTCGCCTAACCACATGACGAAGATCGCGCCGGCGGTGAGGAACAGCGTCATCTGGATGCGGAACGCCATGCCCGGATGCGCCACCGCGCCCTGCAGCGACTCGGTGAACAGCGCGTAGCCCCACGCCTGCATCACCGAGATGCCGACCGTCATGTAGCGCGTCCACTGCTCGACTTTCTTCCGCCCCTGTTCCTCGCGCTGCAGCTTCTCGACGTTCGGCATGACCGCGGCGAGGATCTGGAACACGATGCTCGCCGAGATGTACGGGATGATGCCTAACGCAAACAGCGTGGCGCGCGACAGGCCGCCGCCCACGAACAGGTCGTACAGGCCGAGGAGCCCGCCCGCCTGCTGGCTCTTGAAGAAGTCGATCAGCGCCTGCGTGTCGATGCCCG
>DATFGW010000190.1:0-4068 GCA_035249045.1 Gemmatimonadaceae bacterium
GCGTGCCGTGCTATCGAGTCGGGCCGTATCGGGATTGTCGGACGGCGTTGCTCGACGCACAACGTACTATTGGATTGCTGCGTTCCCAGGCAGCGCGCTGGCACATCGATCCCCACAAAATCGGAGTGCTCGGCTTCTCGGCAGGTGGGCATATGGTAGCTGCGATCAGCACGCATTTCGACAAGCGCCTCTACCGCCCTGTGGACGCGGCCGACTCGGTGAGCTGCCGTCCCGATTTCGCGATCGCTCTCTATCCCGGACATTTGGCAGTCCGCGAAAAGGGCTTCGTGTTGAACCCCGATCTCCGGGTCACGAGCAGGACGCCGCCGACGTTGCTGATCCAGGCGGAGAATGATCCCGTCGATCCGGTCGAGAATTCGATCGTGTATCACAACGCGCTGAGGAAGGCTGGCGTTCCGGTGGAAATGCATTTGTATGTACAAGGCGGGCACGCGTTCGGACTGCGGCGCACGAGTTTTCCGATTACGGAATGGCCGCAGCTGGCGGAAAGCTGGTTGAGAACAATCGGAATGATCCCGAAATAGAGTGGAGGATCTTATGCGTCATGTTTTGCTGGGCTCGCTGATCGCGATCGCCGCGTGTTCCACACCAACGAGTGTTGACAGTGGATTGCTATTGGCCACGTCGCGGTCGCATTCGGTCACGCTCACCAACCATGCCTCGGATCCGGTGTCCTACCTGATCGGAACGCCAGAGTATTTCGCGCTTTACGATCCCGGTCCGTGCAGACTGCCGGAGGGCTGCAACAAAAGCCTCGCTCCGAAGGAGTCCGTCACGATCCCCAACGATCAGATTGGCGGATACCATTCTGGGCAAACGAGCGCGATTGTGATCCATTGGCGAGGGCTTGGCGGCATGCCGGCGGACGGTCCAGAACGCCTCGAGATCGCGCTTCGGTGAGCAGCCAGACAGTGCTGTCCGCGTTCTGCGTTGGATTGTGCATCTCAACCGCTTGCAGCGCGCAGAACTCGTCAGCCGTGCCTGGCGTCGACGCGCGCGATCTGGAAGTGTACACCGCCGTCCTCGACAGCATGTTCACGCCGCGCTCTGGAAGTGCCTACTCACAGATTGCGGTGGACGTCAGCACCGAAGTCTTGCCCCGCGAGAGCACGGCCGAGCTCGTCGCAACACTCATGAAAGCACCGGGAGTCGACAGTGCGATTGCACGAGATGTTGTGGCGAGGAGTTACACGGCGCACTCGTTGACGGGCATCGCCGGCGCTCACCTACCTATGCCGGTGTTGCTGGTGGACTCTGCTTCAATTGCCTCTTTGCCGCGCGCCGACATTCGCAGGTTCTGGAGCGAGTTCTACACGCGCTTTCCAAGGACTAACGGACTCATCCGCGTATCCGCAATCGGCTACAGCGCGGATCACAACCGCGCCGCTCTCATGGTAGATGTCGGCTGCGGCGGCTTGTGCGGAAACGGTTACATCGTCGTGGTCAATCGCGCGCAGGGACGATGGCGCATCGCAAACATCACCGGCACGTGGGTTTCATGAGTCATCGCCGCGCGGCCGCTTGTTGCGCGCTGATACCGTTGACTCTTGTGAATGTCGGCCGGGCTTCAGCGCAAAGTGCGCCACTGGTGGTGGGCTGCTACGTAACGACTCCGGCGCTGAGCTACTCGGCGAGCGGCACTCCTGAGAAAGGCGATACGAGCTGGTCCCACCTGAAACTGTCGGCGAACGGCGTCGCCAGACGTCCCTTGCTGCGCAATGTCCTGGACGCGCGGAGCTCCTGGTCGGTTCACCACGATTCCCTCAGCGTCACGCTGAGTGACGGCCTCGCAGGTTGGCGACTGCGCCTGACGCCGCTGAAAGATGGATGGGGCGGCACCGCAACCTACCTGTCGGATGCAACCATGGCGGGACGCGCGCCGGTTCAACGCGCGATGCATCTCACACGTGAGTCATGTGGCGCGCAGCAGTCGCCGAGAATAGGGGTCGAGCCGACAATCCGCCGGCTCGAGGAACAATGGCGCGCCGCACAACAATCGAACGACACCGCCGCTTTTCGAAGGCTGCTCGCGCCGGATGTCACCTTCATCGGCACTTCCGGCTCACTGCGCGATCGCGAGGGATACATCGCGAGCCGAGCGCAAAGCTGGATCCCGAGGGCGACGGCGTTCACGGTTGACGAGCTCAGGCTCCGACCCTACGGAATGGCGATGATCGTCACGGGGCGCGAGACAACTACGGGCAAGGGCGTAGCGGCGCGAGGACGCTTTACTCACGTCTGGTCGCCTCGGGGTAATACCTGGGTGCTCGTCGCGCTGCAGCGGACGGAAATCGCGCCCTGACGCGCCAAAATCCTTGCGCAGGGCGTGACCTTACTTTACTGTACAAAGTCCTTTATGTGAATCCTCAACCGTGAGCCATGCAGCTCAATATCCGCGACCTGTCCAAGAAGTACCCCAACGGCACCCAGGCCCTCAAGAACGTCTCGCTCGACATTCCGCCCGGAATGTTCGGCCTCCTCGGCAGAAACGGTGCTGGCAAGTCCACCCTGATGCGCATCCTGGCCACTCTCCAGGCACCTGACTCCGGCTCGGCACAGCTCGGCGACATCGACGTCATTAATCAGAAAGACCGCGTTCGCGAAACCCTTGGCTATCTGCCGCAATCGTTCGGTTTCCACCCCAAAGCCAAAGCGCAACGACTGCTCGAGCATTTCGCCGTGCTCAAGGGCATTGAGGACACCGGAGCGCGACACGACATCGTCGAATCCCTGCTCCGCCAAACCAATCTCTGGGACGTGCGCGATCAGAAGCTCGGCACTTTCTCGGGAGGGATGCGCCAGCGCTTCGGCGTCGCCGTCGCACTGCTCGGCCGACCAAAGCTGATCATCGTCGACGAGCCCACCGCGGGACTCGATCCGGAAGAGCGGGTGCGCTTTCTAAACCTGCTCAGCCAGATCGGTGAAGACAGCGTCGTGATTCTCTCGACCCACATCGTCGAAGACGTCGAGGAGCTTTGCAGCAGCATGGCAATCATCGATCGCGGTGAGATCCTGCTCGAAGCACAACCCTCGCAGGCAATCGCCGAGCTGCGTGGACGGATCTGGCGCAAGACGGTGACGCGTGAGGAGCTCAGCGCCATCGAGAACGAGCGGCGCGTCATCTCCACCAAGCTGCTCGCCGGACGCACTATCGTGCACGTGTACGACGACGCGTCACCCGGCTCTGGATTCGAGACGGTAGAACCCGACATGAAGGACGTCTACTTCAGCGTCATGGCTCGACACCACGGACAGCGCGTCGCGGAGCTCCAGGCGTGAGACTTCGCGAAGTCTACCGGTACGAGCTCGACTACACTCTGCACCGCCCGCTCACCTGGATCCTCTTCGTTATCCAGGGACTGTTCGCGCTCTGGACGAGCCTCGCCACGAGCGACAACACCGCCGTCAACTACAACGCGCCGATCCGGCTCGCCGGCGGCGCTGTCATCGCCGGCCTGCTGGGGATCCTCATCTCGGCAGCGCTGTTCGGTGACGCCGCGCTGCGCGATGTCGATTCGGAGATGGATCCGCTGCTCTATACATCGCGGCTCACCAAGACCGAGTATCTGGGTGGTCGCTTTCTCGCCGCGCTCACGGTGAACGCCATCGTTTTGCTGGCGATCCCACTCGCCCACGTCATCGACGGCTGGATCACCGGACCGCAGCAGATGGGGCCGTTCCGGATCGCCGCTTTGGCGGAGCCGTTCGTGTTCTTCGCGCTGCCCAACATGATTCTATTCGGCGCGCTTCTGTTCACAGTCGCCGCGCTCACCCGCCAGACGATTCCGGTTTACCTCGCCGCGATCGCGTTCTTCATCGGATATCTCATCGCGGTGAACAACATGGGCGGAATCGAGAACTCTACTCTGTACACGATCGCCGACCCGCTCGGCATCGGCACGTTGCAGCGGCTGACCAGGTACTGGGCGCCGGCGGAGGAGAACGCGCAGCTGATTGGATTCCCGGCCGTTCTGGTGTTGAACCGGGTGATCTGGCTGGCAGTCGCGGCGGGGATGCTGACGTTCGCGCAGAGAAGATTCCGGTTTG
>DATFGW010000191.1:0-31138 GCA_035249045.1 Gemmatimonadaceae bacterium
AACTGCTCCGTTGCATTGAATACATCTCCGCCCTTTCTGATATCCCAGAGGAAGCTGAGACCGAGCGGCCCTCTCTTGAGGTTGTTCGTGAGACCGATCGTGAAATCAGGCGTACGATCGTATCCGTGGTCGATGAATACAGTCGACCTGATTGGAAGTCCCGTGGTGGGATCGATCAGGATCTTGCCCGCATTGTTGCGCAGGTAGAACAGACCGGTGAGTGACTGCGTTGACAGTCCCGGCGCCGTTCCGTTGCGAACGTTGCCGAAGAGCCATGTGTCCGACACGTACGACTCCGGCAGTGCGTGCGGCAGCGCCAGCGTCTTTCCATGCGCGGATTCGAAGTTTGCGAGCACGTCCCACGAGAATCCGCTGCTCAGGATAGGAGTCGCGCGAACCGTGAGCTCCAGTCCCTGGTTTCTCGTCTCGGCGCCGTTCAGGTTGAACAGGATGTAACCCGTTCCGTAGCTGCCGCGGATGTCGTTGACGATCTGATCCTTGGTCTGCTTCCGGTAAGCTGTAATGTCAACGCCGAGCCTGTCCTGCAGGAAGCTCATCTCAGTGCCGAACTCATAGGACCGGGCGAATTCCGGCTTCAGGTTCACGTTCGGGCCGGTGAAACCGTAGCCGTAGCCGCCGTAAGACGTCGTCTTGAACTCCAGCGACGGGCGGTATGCATAGGGTCGCGCATCCTTACCCACTTCGGCGTAGGCCGCGCGCACCTTACCCGTCATGAACTTGCCGATCGACGGGAACGCGTCCGAGAAGACAAAGCTCGACGAAACCGATGGATAGAAGAACGAGTTGGCACCTTGCGGGATCGTCGACGTCCAGTCGTTTCGGCCCGTGACGGTGACGTACAGATACTTGTTGTAATCGAGAACCATCTGCCCGAAGCCGCTCACCAGGCGCCGCTGGGCGATGGAGGTGCGGCTGGTTCTGATGTTGGTGTTGTTGATCGAGACGAAATTCGGATCGAGGAAGCGGGTGCCCTGCGCCGCGTCAACATTGGACTTGGCGTCGGAGATCGCGTTACCGAGCAGGCCGCTGATCGAAAGTCCGCCGAACAGAGAGCGCTGATTGAAATTGAGCAGCGTCTGCATGTTGAGGTTGCGGGTGATGTCGTCCGCAATGTCCAGAATTCCCTGGTTGCTGAATCCGTAAGTGCTCTCCGGATGACGCAGCACGAGGTTCTGGTTGGTATAGCTGTCGCTGCCGAGAATCGTCTTGACATTGCCCCACGAGAACGGCATCAGCGTCAGACTGAGATTGGAAATCAGTCGATTGTTCTTGGCGTTGATCTTGTTCTTGTTGATGTTGAAGTACGGGTTGTCGACTTCTGATCCCTGTCCGAGGTTCGTAAGGCGACGCCTCGTTCCCGCCGGCGTCAGCCAGTCGGATGCGTTGTCGGTCGCCGGCCAGACCAGCAGGCCGAGAAGCGGACCGCCATCACCCTTGAAGACCTGATCGTTGTTGGAGTACGAGTAGTTCATCGACAGGTCGGCACTCAGCCAGCGCGTGACCTGGCCCTGAGAGGCGCCGGTGAGATTCACGCGACGGTAGTCGGATCCCGGAATGACGCCCTGCTGGTTGGTGATTCCCGTCGACAGGCGGTAGTTCAGTCGATTGTCGGGGGAGACGCCGCTGAAGGAAAGGTTGTGCTTCTGGGTCTGCGCGCTCCGGAAAAAACCCTTCACGTTGTCGTAGAAGGTGGTGCCGGCGGGATAGGGGGCACCGAAATAGAGGAAGGTCGTGCTGCCTACTCCGCTCGGACCAAACTCGTGCTGGATCGCCGGCTCGGCGCGGGTGCTCTCGGTGCGGAAGCTGTTGTTGTACTCGAAGCCTCCACCCTGCTTGCCGCGCTTGGTGGTGATTACGATCGCGCCGTTCGCCGCGTCGATGCCGTAGAGCGCCGCTGCCTCAGGTCCTTTGAGCACCGTCATGCTCTCGATGTCCTCGGGATTCAGATCGGCGGCGCGATTGGTGAAGTCCAGCCCGCGATTGTTGAACGCGGTGACCGAGCCCGGCGCATCTGCTGCAAGAACGTTGGTGTTGAGAGTCTTGTTGTCCATCGGCAGCCCGTCGATGATCATGAGCGGCTGATTGCTGCTGCTGATCGAGCTCACGCCTCTGATGGTGATCGACGACGAAGAGCCGGGGATGCCTGAAGTGCTGGTTACCTGAACACCCGCGACCCGTCCCTGCAGCGCGTTGACGAAATTCTCGCGCTGCGTCTCGGCGACGGCGGCACCGGTGACCGTCTGCTGTGAAGTTCCGAGCCCGCGACGGGCTGCCGTCTCACCGAGCGCGGTGACGACAACATCGTTGAGGGTCGTGGCCACTTTGTCGAGCGCGAAGTTCTGACTGACGTCACCAGATGCCGGCACGTTGACGGTCGCCCGGGACGGTGCATAGCCCAATCGGCGAGTGCTGAGAACGCGAGAGCCAGCCGGCGCTCCCGTGATCGTGAACGCGCCCTCCGCGTCCGTCAGCGCGCCGAGTGAGGTTCCTTCGACCCGGACTTGCACGCCAACCAGGGGCGCGCTTGTCGCGGCATCTGTGACACGCCCGCGAATTATTCCGCCGCCCTGCCCGAAAGCAACTGCGGGAGATGCGAGCATGACGAGTGCGAGAAAAGCAAAAACTCGGCGCAGCACCATGGTGCCTCCAAAAGAGAAAATCGATGTAAAGGCTGACGCTCGGAGTAATCGAGCAGACTCAACCCGTTCCTTACGCGAAGCCATTTTTGTCGGAATAATTCGCCCGCCAAAACCGTACGTTCGCCAAGCGGTCCCTATCTTACGCCGCGCATTTGGGGCTGTCCAGAAGATCTGGTTTTTGGGCTGCCTGCCTGGGGACGAGCTATCTACGACCGTGCGCAGACCGTGTCAAGGACATCGCCTGTCTGGAGACCGTCGGCGCGTCGGAGATGCTTACAGGGTGGTGACGCGTCAGGGTTTTCTCGGTCTTAAAGACGCTATTGACGGGTGGTGATTGCGATCACCCCTCCCAGGTTCCGGGTGCCGTACTTGGCATTCGCTTCGGAAACCCGATACAGGCGGATCATCGAGATCTGGGCGGCGGGGATGCTGGACAGCGTGCTGATCGGCCCGAACTCCTGATCGTCGACGTAAACGGTGGGATACGGATTCGACTGGTTCTTGCTGAAGCTCGTCTCACCGCGATTGGTGAGAAAGTTGGCGCGCAGCTTGTGAATCACCTCGTACGCGTTCGATGCCCGTGATGCGACGATCTCGTCCTCGGTTATGACCTGGGAGTTGGACACCTCGCCAGGGCCCAGCCGCGGTGGCGCACACGCAAATGCGATGGCGGGAAGGAGTGCTAGAAGAAAACGCGCGCCGACCATCGGTACCTCCGGGTAATGCTTCGCAACACCAAGGCGACTGCACCGGACCCGCATAATCTGAGCCCGGTAACGGAAAAAGAAAACGGCTCGGAAAAATTCCGAGCCGTTTTCCATTGATCTCCAGCTGGATCGTTACGCCTCGCAAGCCGGGTTGGTAGAGACCCCACGCGCGTCGAGCTCGGCGCGGGTTATCGGCAGCGCGGCGTTGAACGGATCGGTCGGCAGCTCCTTCCGCAGGTAGGTCGCATTAAGGCGGCCGTACTCGCGAAGATCGTCTACGCGCGACCATCCCTCGAAGAGCAGCGAGTAGCGCTTCTCGTAGAGAACCGCGTCGATCGCGCTCTGCTTGTCGGCGAACGGCGCCAGCGGAGCGAGACCGTAGTTCGTGCGAACATCGTTGATGTCGAGCAAAGCGTTGGCGAGCTGGCCAGCCTCGATGTACGCCTGCGCACGGAGCAGCACGAGCTCTTCGTCGCGAAGAATCGCCAGCGGGAGCGCCTGGTTTGCGGGACTGGCGACCGCGCCGGTGTAGGTGATCGTCGTTCCAACTGTGGTTCCGCTGTAGGTCGCGCTCAGGAGCGCTCGCGGAACGATCTTCGACGCGCGGGTATCGCCAGCCTGAACGCTGTCGCCAACCAGCGGATTCAGTCCGACCTTCGCGTCAGAGATCACGTTCGGCTGATTCTCCGAACCGCCTGGCACAAAGTTGTAGTAAACGCCTTTTACGAAGTCGGCTTTGGGAACCGCGCCCGGGGCGGCGCCACCAAGCGCCTGAGTGAGCTCGGTGATCGCCGTCGGAAACAACGACGCGGTGTACGCCTTTCGATCGAGCCCGCGATAGAAATCAACCTTGCCCTTCCAGCCGCGGTTGAAGAGGATGAGGTTCGATACTACCTGGTAATCGCGGCCATATTGCGTGAAGCCGCCGGGGAGCTTCACCGGCAGCTTGGTCGTAGCGCCTGCCGTGTTGAAGTCCGTCAGTGCGCTGTCGAGCAGCGCTGCGATGTAAGACAGCACGGCTTCCTTGCACCGAACCGGCGTCACCGCCGATGGATCGTCCGACTGAATCGGAACGCCGACGGTGTCGCGGGTCTCGATAAGGCGCCAGTACTCCGTCGCCTTCATTGTGCGAATGAAGCCGCGCTGCGCGCTGATCTCGGCGGCCGTGAAAATGGTCGTCGGCGCGGAGTTGAGCGCTTCCAGAATCGTGTTCTCGGCGCGAATTGCGGTATAGTACCCCGAGAATCCGCGACCTCCCGCAAAGCTGCCCGGATCAGGATTGCCGCCGAGCGTCTCGGTGACGTAGCGCGGCTCGGAGGCATCGATGCGATAGACATCGCGTCCGAGAATTCCGCCCTCGATTGCAAACTGGATGTCGTTGGTCGTAGTGCGGTCCTGAGCCAGCGCACCGATCGTGAGCTGGAGCAGCGACGTGCGAGTGAGACCGCCACTCAGCGCGTCGACGGTCGGCGCATCGATCGGATTTGCGACCGGGTTGTCCTTGCACGCCACCACGGCGAGTGTCGCCGTCGCGAGTGCAATCAGTGAATATCGCTTCATTTGATTTATCGCTCGGATTAGAAGGTGGTGTTGATCGTCAGGAAGAACGTGCGGCTGGGTGGATACGGTGTGACATCCTGGAACCGGCCGAGCGGCTGGTTGCCGAAGTTCGATACTTCGGGATCCAGACCGGTGTACTTCGTCCATGTCTTCAGGTTCCTGCCACTCAGCTCGACGCGCGCCTGCGACGCACGCCCGTTGAACAGTCGGCTGGTCAGGCCGGCCGGCAGCTCATACCCAAAGGTCAGCTCGCGAAGCTTCACGAAGCCGCTGTTCTCCACGTACGCCGCCTTGCCCTGCGAGAACGCCAACGCGCGCGCGTTACCAGCCGCTGTGTCGGCGCCAAGACCGCCGTCGAAATAGTTGTTGGTCAGGTTGATGCCGAGCCCACCCTTGCGCCAGTCGAACAGCGACGACATACGGAAGGGCCCGAAGGTCAGATCGTTGTTGAAGCCCATCTCGTAATCCGGCGCCGAATTGCCGACGAACGACACGATCCGGTTCGCCGAAGGGCACGTTCCGGAGCTGTTCAATGCCGTGCATCCGTTAACTGCCTGAAGCACGGTCACTAGCTGACCCTGCTGGATGAACGCGTTGCCGAACCGAGTGCCAAACGAGCCCGACGTCGGAATGAATCCCGGAACCGGCAGGCGCGTCACTTTACCCTTGTTGCTCGAGTAAGTGGTGTTCGATATCCAGGAGAATCGGTCAGTCTGGATCGGCGTCATGTCGAGCTCGATCTCGGTACCGTGGGTCACGATCTGGCCGCCGTTGATCGTCTGCGTGGAGAAGCCGGTCGAGGGTGCCACCGAGGCTGACAGAATCAGGTTGTCGATCTGTTTCCGGAACTGCGTCGCCGAGAGGCGAGCCCGTCCGGTGAACAACGTGAGGTCAAAGCCACCCTCGGTCTCGCTGGCGGTCTCCGGCTTGATGCCGGGGAAGCCCTTGATCGTCGAGGCGCGGAATCCGGTCACCCCTTCTTCGATCAGGTTGGTGAGGAAGGTGTACTTGCCGCCGGTCGGCTGATTGCCCGCGCGGCCGTAAGCCAGACGGAGCTTCAGCTCGTCGATCATGCTCGGCGTCGGCATCCGGTAGGACGCCGAGAACTTCGGATACGCGTAGTACTTCTGAGCGTCGCCGTTGTTGCTGGTGCGCTCGCTGTTCACGCCCGCGGTCAGCAACAATCTCTCGGCGAGCGTCAGGAACTCCTCCTGGACAAAGAAAGAGCTCGACTTCACAACGCTCTGACTTTCGTTGGTGAAGGTCTGCGTAGCCGTGGACACGTTGGTCACGCCGGGAAAAACACCACGGCCGGTATTGGCAACGACGTCGGTGTTACGACGCACCTGACCAAATCCAAATGAAGTCGTCGCGGTGAAAGGATCGCGAATGAGCCGATGATTGAACGAGGCGCCGAGCGTGCCGTTCATGACGTTGCCGTCGCTGACGAAAAGGGTGCCAGGCAGACCGTTTACCTGCTCGACGTACGCGGTTGCTGGTGAAATGATCTTTGCGTGATCGATGTAAGTGTCCAGGCCGCCATTCACCGTGAAGTCAAGCGTCTGACGCTCGCGGGTCATGAGATTGTAGACGCCCTGCCCGCTCGCAAGCATGCGGAACACATCTTCAGGCGTTTTGATCAGCTCGGCGTTCTGGAACGGATTGCTGTTGCTCACCGCCGTGACCGGGTTGCGCGGGAAGGTGCCATCCCCCTGCCGGCGCAGATCGATGAACGACGGTGTCTGCGAGAATGTCGTGTATGGGTTGATGCCGGTGTTGTCGTTGCCGCTGATGCCGCGAGCGGTGAGGGTGTGAATGCCTTCGACGTTGGCGCGAAGATGCAGCCGCGAGCCGAAGGTCTGGCCCAGGTTCACACGCAGCGATTGCTTGTTGTAGTTGTCATTCCGAACGAGGCCGCCGTCGTGCTGCACGAGACCCGAGATGAAGTACGTTGTTCCCCCCGAAGTGCCGCCGCGCAGCGATCCGATCGTCTGGTAGTTGAACGGGTGCTCGCCATAGAGCTCCTGCTCGTAGTCGTGGCACTTGTTGGTCGCCGCGCCGAAGCCTGTGGAGTCGAAGCCGGCCGCCTCGACTTCCGCGCCCGAGCTGAAGCAGCGCAGGCCAAGCTTGTTCGACAGACGCGCGGTACCAAAACGCTGGTTGATGTCGAGGGTTGGCTTGCCGCCGGCGACACCCTGCTTGGTGGTGATGATGATTACGCCGTTGGTGCCGCGCGACCCGTAGATCGAGCTGGCCGAGGGCCCCTTGAGGATCTGAACGCTCTCGATGTCGTTGGGGTTGATGTCGGAAGCGCGGTTGACGGTCTGGTCCTGGCTCGAGGCGAAGTTGCCGCGCGCCGACTGGCTGATGACGTTCAAGCCGTTCGAGATGCTCGAGTTGTCCACGATCACGCCGTCGACAACGTAGAGCGGCTGGTAGCCGGCGTTGAGGGTTGAAACGCCGCGCAGCTGGATCTGGGTTCCACCGCCTGGCGCGCCGGAGTTCTGCGAGATGAGAGCGCCCGGCACTTTGCCCTGCAGCGCGTAGTCGATCGTCTGCGCCGGTACGCGGTTCAGTCGCTCCGACGAAACAACGGTCACGGCGTTCGCCGCGTTGGCGCTCGACACGGTCGTTGCTGTACCGGTCACGACCTGGGTCTCGAGCTGGAGGACGTCGCGCGCGAGAGCGACGTTTAGATCGGTGGTGCCGGCCGGCACTGCGATCGTCTTCTGAGCGTAGCCGATGCGGCGCACGCGAAGGGTCGCCGAGCCTTCGGGGATGTTGAGCGAGAAGCGGCCCTGGTCGTCGGTGTAGGTGCCGAGCGCAGTGCCGACGACGTTGACACTGGCGGCGACGAGTGGCTCACCACTGCCTTCAACGGTGACGCGGCCGCTCACACGACGCGTCTGCGCGAAGGCGCTGGCGCTAAACAGCGCCAGTAGCAGCAGTGAAAAAACTGACGAGCGAATCCTTTTCATGCCTGTCTCCAGCGAGGTGGGGTGAGACTTACTGCACAGGCGCAGCAAGCCCGGCAGAGCTACACGAGCTCTGCAGGTCTGGTTCTGGGTCGCACGTATTTAGGGGTGAACCCCGAAGGTGTCAAGGACGCTGGCCGGCGGATTCGGTGCGTCGGCAGCGCGAGTTGCCCTCGGAAACGCGAAACGCCGGCGGAAACCGCCGGCGTTTCATTGAAATCTCGAGATGCCTACTACGGAGCTTTAGGTGCGGCCGGTGTCGTGCTCGCCGGAGCCGCGCGATTGCCGAAATCCACCGTCGGCGCAACCTCCGAGCCCGGCGCCGCCTCGTAGTAAGTGCGCGCCTTCGCGCCCGTCACCTTCGCGGTGATCGCCTGTGGGAAGGTGCGAATGTAGGTGTTGTACGCCTGAACCGCCTGGTTGTAATCGTTACGCGATGTCGCAATCCGGTTCTCGGTGCCCGCCAGCTCATCCTGAAGTCGCAGAAATCCCTGGTCTGCCTTGAGCTGCGGATATGCTTCGGAGATCGCGATGAGTCGCCCCAACGCTCCGGTCAGCGTCGCGTTGGCGGTCGCCATCTGCTGCGGATCGCCAGTCTGAATCGCGCCCGCCAGACCCGCGCGCGCCTGCGCGACCTGGGTGAACACCGCTTCCTCGTGCTGCGCGTAACCCTTCACCGTATTCACGAGGTTGGGCACGAGGTCCGCGCGGCGCTGCAGCTGCACCGAAATCCCCTGCTTCGCCTGCGCCGCATTCTCGTCGAGCTGCTGAATCCGGTTGTATCCGCATCCCGTTACGCCCAGAACGAGCGGTGCGAGAGCCAACATCATCCGTCGCTTCATTTCGCTATCCTCTGAGTGGAGATTGACTACACGCTGTGCGGCCAAAGCCCACAGTAATTTATCCTCTGAACTCGTTCAGATACGCCACCAACCGCTCCATCGCCGCGAGGTATCCCTCCAGTATTCCCGCTGCTGCCTCGCGCGCAATCTTCTCCGTCCCACGCACGTGACGAATCACTTTCACGAAAGGCTCGGCGGCAAATCCGGCGCGACGCGCCAGGGATTGTGCGAGCTCCTCATAGTCCTGCGACGGCACCTGGCCGACGAGGCGTGAGATGCCGCGAAAAATCACCATCAGCGTGCTGAGACTCCGCTCGAGCAGCTCGAGCTGCAGCTTGCTGTCTCCGCCCGCTCCCATCGTCGCCTGCCGCAGCTGCAACAGCTTGCCCATCGTCTGCTGCTCGACCTGAAGCCGAAGATCCTTCGGCGACACGGTGATGCCATCGAAGGGCGACTCACCGTACAACACTTTATGCCTCTCGAGAATGTCAGCGTATTCCATTGGAAAGATGTCCGACGACGATTTCCATTCACTCGCCGTGAACGTCATCGGCGGCGGATTCCCGTCCTCGGCCCACGCCTTCGACACCGCCGCGACGGCGCGCAGCCTCGCCAGCGGCAGTGATTCGACGATCACCAGCACGTTGTAATCCGAGTTCTTCGGATTGTGCTCCCCGGCGACCGCCGAGCCGAACAGCACGACCGAGCGCAACCCCTCGCCGTACGCCAGCTGCAGCTGCCTGACCAATTCCTCGAGTTTCATCATGCCTTGACCCTGGTCAATCGAACTCCGTCTCGATATTCAATTCGCATCGCTTCGGTGCCTTTGCCCTCACGCCACGAGTGACGTCCCGACGTAGGAACTAAACGCTGACAACTACGCACCTCTGACGCCTGACACCCGTTCAGTTGCAGTTCCCAGCCTGACACCCGTTCAGTTGCAGTCCGTCTACCAGCTCGACCCTCCCCCTCCCCCACCAAATCCGCCTCCGCCTCCGAACCCACCAAAGCCGCCCCCTCCACCACCAAACCCGCCCCCACCGCCAATCCATCCTCCGCCGCCACCGAATCCCCCTCGCCCGAACCCTCCGGTCGGAATGATGATCGGCAGACATCCCGGCCCTCCGCATCCCCCGCGCCGCCCCCGCCCGCGTCGTCCGGCACTGCTCAGCATCGACAGCACGACGAAGAAGATGATGAGCCAGACGAAAGGCGGAATTCCGCCACTGCGTCCCGGATTTTCCAGCGGCGGCTCGCCGAGCTGCGGCGCCGGCGCCAGCGTGGTATCCAGCTGGAAATGGAATTCGTTGGCGAAGCGCTGCGCCGTGCGCAGCGTAACCAGCTCGAGTCCCGCGGAGTAATCTCGCTGAGCGAAGGCGGGCGTTGCTTCCCTGCAAATGTCGCCCGCGTCGGCGTCGGTGATGAACCCTTCAGCGCCGCGACCTGTGGAGATGAAGCAGTGCCCGCGGCCGTCCTTGCTGGTCTCCTTCGGCACGAGGAGAATCACAGCGCCGGCATTCCGGGTGGGATCGCCCGGATCGCCGATCTTGCCAACCTTCCACTGCCTGCCGATCTGCAGCGAGACTTCCTGCACATCGCGATCGCCGATGTCGCTCATCGTCACGATCGCCATCTCGCCGCGCGACTTCGTCCGGACATCCTCGGCGATGCGCTCCATCCGCGCGATCGCGTCCGGCTGCAGGACGTGCGCGAAATCGTTCACCAGCCCGGTGGGCGGTGGGATCTGGATGCCTTGAGGGAGAAGGAAGAACCAGGCTGCGCGCAGCACGGCGAAAAGGGCAGCCGTCGATCGAACGCCGATCAGAACCGAGGTAAGTATCTACTCTCCCTTGATTTCATGGTTTGCAAGGAGGTCTATTTAGCAGATGATTTCCGCCCACGTCAACCGCATCGCCGCCGTTGCAACGTTCGTGCTCTCACTCGCCTGCGCGCCCGGTGCTGGAACTACGCAAAGCGGTGAAACCACGTCCGTCACGCGCAAGGACACCGCGTCAGTTGCAGCGCGTTCCGCGCCCACCGACTCCAGCATTACGCGCGCCGACCTGGCGAGGATTCAGGGCAGCCCTACTGCCCCGGTGTGGGTGATCGAGGTCAGCGACTTCCAGTGTCCATACTGCAAGCAGTGGCATGATCAAACCTACAACACCTTCGTCGATCAGTACGTCAAGACGGGAAAGGTCCGGCTCGCGTACGTGAATTTCCCGCTGCAGAGTCACGTCCACGCGCTGGTCGCTGCCGAAGCGGCGATGTGCGCCGGAGCGCAAAACAAATTCTGGGCGATGCACGACGCATTGTTCGGCACCCAGAATCAGTGGGAAGTGCTGTCATCTCCAACCCAGTACTTCGACTCGCTGGCGCGCGCCAACGGCGTCTCGATGCAGCAGTGGCGAGACTGCGTTTCATCCGGAAAAATGAAATCGATCATTTTCGCCGATCAGGACCGCGCATCTCGCGCCGGCGCGAGCGCGACGCCGAGCTTCATGATCGGCGACCACCTGTTGGTCGGGGCGCAATCCATCGACGAGCTCCGCCGCGTCATCGACTCCGCTCTGGTCAAGAGCAAGAGCACCAGCCCTTAGCGAGCCCCAGTGAATTCGCTGCTGCGAATTCCCTACTCGTTTGCAGGCAACCTGGCGCAGGCGCTGACCCGCGCCGCGCCGGCGGGCCAATCGAAATTTGCTCGCGCGCTCTCCGCGCGTCGTAATCTCATCCGCCGGTTCCAGGAGTGGAGCGCCGCACACCGCGACCTCGCTCGACCGCTCGTCTGGTTCCACGCTCCGTCGGTCGGCGAGGGCCTGCAGGCGCTGCCAGTCATCCAGTTGCTCGGCGCGCGACGACCCGACGTACAGATCGCCTACACCTTTTATTCACCGAGCGCCGAGCGATTTGCGAAGGACCTCGAGGTGGACGTCGCCGACTATCTGCCGTTCGATACATTCTCCAACGCTGCGGCTGTAATCGCGGCGCTACAGCCAAGCGCACTCGTGTTCAGCAAGCTCGATGTCTGGCCCGCACTCACCGAGACCGCCGCCGGTCGCGGCATACCAGTCGGTGTGGTGAGCGCGACACTCCCCCAGTCGTCCGGTCGTCGTGGACCAATCGCCCGCGCGTTCCTCAATGACGCGTACCGATCGATCGCCCGCGTCGGGGCGATCGACGAAGGCGACGCAGAACGTCTCGGCGAACAGGGTGTGCGCGCGGATCATCTGCAAGTCACCGGTGATACGCGCTTCGACCAGGTCTGGGAACGCGCGCAACGGCAACCGGCCGCGTTCGTGGAACGCCTGCGCTCCGCACGGCCGACGCTGGTGGCGGGCTCGACCTGGCCAACCGACGAAGAGCACCTGCTACCGGCCTGGCAAAGGATCCGCGACAAAATCCCGGACGCGCGACTCGTGATAGCTCCGCACGAGATCTCGGAGCCGCACCTGCGCAATCTCGCGCGCTGGGCAACCACGTCGTCTCTCAAACCAGCGCTGATCGACGGGGCCGACGCGGGCGCTGCCGACGTCGTCATCGTCGATCGATACGGCGTGCTCGGGGATTTGTACTCGCTCGCCGACGTCGCGTACGTGGGCGGCGGCTTCCATTCCGCCGGCGTGCACTCGGTGCTCGAGCCGGCTGCCTTTGGCGCGCCCGTTCTCTTTGGTCCGCGACACGAACGGAGCCGCGAAGCATCGAAGCTCGTTCAGGCCGACGGTGGCGCAAACATCAAAGGAGTGGCCGACCTGACGATCCGACTCGACGATTGGCTCGGCTCATCATCGGCGCGCGAAATCGCCGGAGCTCGTGCCCGCGAGATGGTGCAGGCCGGACTCGGCGCCGCCGAGCGATCCTACGAGCTGGTTACGGCTTTGCTTCCTGAGTGACGGGGACGCCTGCCAATGCGGGCGGGCGGTAGGTAACCGCGCTGGTACTCGGCTTGTGTACAAAGAATCCCTGGACGAGGTGCACGCCGAGCGATTTGACCATCTCGTACTCTTCCTTCCGCTCGACACCCTCGGCGATGACCATCGCGCCGTGCTCGTTGGCGAAGCGCACCATCGTCTCCACCAGATTCTGCTTGATGAAATTCTGATCGATGCAATTGATCAGCGAGATATCGAGCTTGATGAAATCGGGCTCCAGATTGGCGATCGAGCCAAGTCCGGCGTACCCGCTACCGGCGTCATCGACGGCGAAACGGTAGCCCTTGTCGCGGAATTCCTTGAGGCGGCCGCGGAATTTCGGGTAATCCTTGATCGCGGTGCGCTCGGTGATCTCGATCACGACCCGCGTTGGGTCCTTTACGGCCAGGGTATTGACGTCGAACGAAGGATCCGCGAAGTCCGCGGGGTCGACGTTCATGAACAACAGCTCGCCATCCTTGAGCAGCTTGCCCATTCCTTCGATAGCGCGGTCACGACAGAGTCGGCTCAGGTCCCAGATCAAGTCGGACTGCGCCGCGATCTCGAACATCACTTCCGGGCTGCGCATGCTGCGCAGCGCTCCGCGGGCGAGCGCCTCGTAGCCGAACACCTTCTGGGTATCGGTGACGACGATCGGGTGATACTCGATGTACAGCCCGCGATCGCGCAGAGTCTCACGAAGGTCGCTCACCTTTTTGGCCTGCTCGCGGTGCTCGAGGCTCTTCGACGCATTCGCCGCTTCGCGGATGCCGCGATAGATCTGGCGCTCCAGTCGCAGCTTCGGGTTGTAGACGACGAGCGCGCGGCCAACGAAGATGTCGAACAGCGCGGCGATGTCTTCTCCGTGAACACGCTCGATCTCGCTCGAGACCGCTTCCTTAAGGCCGGCGGTCAGCTCGGTTATCTCGGCGTCGGTCGCGGCGGGAGTGTCGTCCTGGGGGACGTGGAAGAAGATGAAATCATCGTCGTTGGGAAACGCGACCATCAGCTTGCTCGACGCGAGCGGACTTTTGCCGAGGAACGCGCGCATCGCCTCGCCAGTGGTCTCGAGCACGCTGTCGAGTTTTTCCCAGCCGTATACTTCTTCGACCTTGGAGTAGCGGTCGAAGTTGAAGTACAGGATGACGATCTCGCCCCGGTCCTGAACGGCCTTTCTGATGCTGTCGATCGTCGCGGCAACGGTCGGCAGGCGCGTCAGCGAGTCACGAAGAAGCTGGTGGTAGTCCAAGTTCAGCGGGAACGGGTAGCGGTGGACTGGGCAGCGCCGGTGTTTGGCGCGAGCAGCTTGACGTTGCGCTCGATGGTAGTGGCCAGCTTCGAGAGCTCGAACGGTTTTTCGACATAATCGTCGGCGCCCGTCTGGAGGGCCTGGCGTTTGTTCACCCAGTCGTCGAGTGCGGTGACCATCACCACTCTCACGTTTCGGCCGAGGGTCGGATGCTGCTTGATCTCGCGGCAGACCTGCCAGCCGTCGCGGCCGGGCATCATCACGTCGAGCAGAACGACGGCCGGCTTGACCTCCTCGAACGCCTTCATGGCCTCGTCGCCATTGTAGGCAACTGTAATTGGATAACCCCGCGCTTCGAGATAGTCCCGAATGATGTGGGCGTTATCGGCGTTGTCATCGACAACGAGGATCGGCGGGTGCGAGCTATCGGCCATAAATGATTGTCTGAAATGATGTTATGGCCATAGCCGGGGCAATTCGCAAGCCACCGGCTGTCGCTCCAATGCCAGGAATTCGGATCTGGACGTGCCGGGCTCGCGCGGCCCAAGCCTCATTTCGCCGCCAGAGGCGGCCCATCTGCCGCGTTCAGCTTGACAAGGCCGCGCACCGGTTACAGCGTGAGCAAGGAAATCTCCACGGAGCAAACTGTGCGCGCGTCCCATACCCGGCTCGTCGCCGGAAGCCTGTTCGTATTGCCGTTCATCGCCGTTCCGGCGCTCGTCGCGCAAATGCAGCCGAGCCACAAGTTCGAGGTCGATGGGATCGTGCTCGATGCGTCGAAAGCGCCGGTTCCCAGTGCGGAGCTGGTGCTGAATCGGCCCGGCGAAGCGGTTCGGGTGACCCGCACCGGTGCTGATGGTCGGTTTGCCTTCCCGCAGGTGCGGAGCGGAAATGTTGCGCTGACGGTGCGACGGATGGGATATGTCGCCAAGACCGTCAACGTCGAGATGCCGACCGATGGGGTTGCGTCCGAAGTCGAGGTCAGTCTCGACGAAATTGCGAGCGACATCTCCGCGGTGCTCGTCGAAAGCTCGAAGGGACATCTCGACGAATTCTACGAGCGAAAATCCAATAACAACTTCGCGAAGTTCTTCGAGATGAAGGACATCAGGGCGCGCAATCCGCTGTACCTGAGCGAGATCGTTCGCACGGTCGGCGGGGCCACTGTCGAAACCAAAGGAATCGGCAACCGGATTCTGTTGAGGGGTTGTCAGCCGATGGTGTGGGTCGATGGCATGCGCGCGCCGGGGGCCGAGCTCGACGACGTCGCCAGACCATCAGACGTGGCGGCGATGGAGATCTATCCGTCGAACGCCGGACTTCCGCCCGAGTATCAGGATCGCAACAACCGGATGTGCGGCGCGATTATCGTCTGGACGAAGAATCAATAACGAGTGGTCTTTGGCCCGGCCGAGAGTCGGGCGCTCCTTCGGAATCCCGTCATCATGATGTGCACAAAAAAACCCCCCGAAAATTCTCGGGGGGTTTTCTTACGACTGGTGCTCTGCCTGCTACTTCAGAATCAGGAGCAGGTCGGAGCGGTCATTGTATCCCACCACACGCGGGTGCCCAGGTCGTCCGGACCCTGATCCGCGATGGCGGCATCGAGAGACTCTTTATTCGTGGTCGCTTCGGTCGTCGGATACTCGAGCCGGCGCGGCACGTAAGTCAGAGTTGCATCCGGGCCGGGGACCACGGTCGAGGGGACACACGTTCTGCGCCACTCGAACCAGGCATCCGCTCCGTCCATGTACAGCGCGATGTACTTCTGCTGTGCAATCTGACGGAGGCCCGCGACACCGCCCTGGTAAACGACACCCGGGTTGGCCAGATACGCGGCTACGTCACCAGCAGCGATTGACTGGCCGCCTGCGGCAGCCATGTCGTCCCACTGATTCATCGACGCTGTGATGCCGGCGTTGTAGTAACCAGCCGCCTGACCGGCGGTCAAGCCACCGAGGCCGCGCTCCGCGGCTTCGGCGAGAATCAGGTTGACTTCCGCTGCCGTCATGATCGGCGTCGGAAGGCTCGCGCCCGCTCCGCCGAATACCGGTCCATAAGTCGTCTGACCCTTGTAGAAGATCGCTCCGGGCCGCGATGTCGTCGTTGGATCAGGAACGTTCTGCGGCAGCAGGCCGTTCGGCGAGCCACGGTAAACCGCCGGATCCGCTGCCGTCGGCTGGGCGTAGATTGGAAGCCGCGGATCGCTGAGCGCGTTCATGATGTCGACGAGCCGATTCGACATCCGCCAGTCATCGCGTCCACCGAGGTTGTCCGCCCACGGATTGTTGTAGATACCATCGCCCGGCCACGGGAAATAGGCATTGTCCGCGTTGGTGAGAATCAGACCGCCGGGCGCCGTACGTGCCGCGGTGATCTGGGCGCTAGCAAGAGCGGGATCCACTTCCGAAACCCGGATCGCGAGACGCAGCCGCAGAGAGTTGATGAACTTCTGCCAACTCGCCGGATCGCCGCCGTAAATCGGATCTGCATCACCGAGATCATTCGTCGCTGAGCTCAGATCGTTCGCGGCCTTGTCGAGAGTGGCAAAGAAATCCGCGTAAATATCCTGCTGCTTATCGTACGCCGGACTGAGGGTCGTACCGACCGAATCGCCCTTGAGCGCCGCTGAATACGGCACATCGCCCCACGAATCGGTGATGAAGGAAAAGACCAGGGTGCGCAGAGCCATCGCGGGGCCGTAAACCCCAGGATCGTTGGTGGCCAGACCCTTGTTGATGATCTGCGTAAGGTCCTTGAGCTCGCCCGCGTACGCGCCGTTGAACGAGCCTTCGGTGTCAGCTGCGTGAACTCGGAGGTAGCGATCCTCGTCGTTGTACTGGACCTCGGAGAGGTGCTGCACGATCCACTCGTAGGTCCGCAAATCGATGCCGCCAAACCAGCGCGAGGTCGAGAGGCGCGAAGCCTCGGTGAACAGCGGACCCGGAGGCACATCCTCCGGGCTGTTCGGGTTCTTGTTGAGATTGGTGATGCTGTCGTTGTTGCACCCCGCTACAGCGAGGGCAATCGACAACGCCGAACCCACTCTCAAGATGGTTTTATTGATCATTGTCATCAGTTCCGGTTAATGGGTTACGGCGTGATGCGGACGTTGAATCCCCACACCCGCGGATTCGGCATTGAAGCGAACTCGATACCCTGATTGTTCCCCGTCTGATACGAGAACTCGGGGTCAATGTTCGGCACCTTGGTCCAGGTCTTCAGGTTGCGACCGGTGAGACCGACGGTGATCGCGCTCGCGTTGAAGCGGCCGGCAAGAGTCTGGGACAGATCGAAAACCAGGCTCAGCTCGCGCAGCTTGGTGTACGTGGCATCGTAAATGTGGTCCTCGATGACCTGACCGCAGTTGTACGAGATGCACTGCCAGTACGTCTCGGCCGTCACTGCCTTGGTGTTCGGCTGGCCGGTTGCCTGGTCGATGCCCTTGACCACGTAGCCCGGCTTGTCCCAGTCAACCTCGCGTCCAGCGACGGTGCGCGACAGAACGCCGGTGTAGTCGCCCCACATGTTGGTGATGCTGGCGAGCTTGCCGCCCACGTGGAAGTCGAGCAGACCGTACAGTCTGAGGTTCTTGTAGGTCAGCGTGTTGCCCCAGCCGCCTGTCCACTGCGGCTGAACGCTGCCGAAGTAGTGCTGGTATCCAGCGGAGGCGGGATCGCGCTGCGGCAAACCGTTCTTGAGGAGCAGGTTGCCCTGCGCGTCGCGCAGCCACGAATTGCCCATCAGCGCGCCGTAAGGCTTGTTGAGACGGGCTTCGAGCCGAGCGGTGAACAGGCTTCCCAACGCCAGCGTTGTCACGCCCGGTGCCAGCTCGGTGATTTTGCTCTTGTTGCGGCCGTAGTTGAAGATGCTGTTCCAGGAGAATCCGCCGGCCGTTTCGATCGGCATGACGCTGAGCAGGAACTCCTGTCCCTTGTTGCTGATCTCACCCGCGTTGATCGACTTCGACGTGAAACCTGTTGTCGATGAGACAGGCGCGTTGAAGATCTGGTTCGTGGTGTACTTGTCGTAAATGCTGCCGTCAAAAGTCACCCGCCCATTGAGGAAGCCAAGCTCGAGGCCCGCCTCATTGGAGTGCGTGATCTCGGGCTTCAGGTCGCCGTTCGCCAGCGCATCGGCGAGCGAAAACTGCGGCAGTCCGTCGAACTTGTTGCTGAGACCGCTGTACGTGGTTCTCAAGAGGTACGGATCGGCGTCGGCGCCCACTTTCGCTGTCGATGCACGCAGCTTGGCGTAGGAGAGGATGCCGTTCTTGATCGCCGGAATAGCGTCCGTCAACACGATCGCGGTGTTGACCGAGGGATAGAAGTACGAATTGTTTTCCTTCGGCAGGGTCGACGACCAGTCATTGCGCATCGTACCGCCGAGGGTCCACCAGCCGTTCAGAGTGAAATCAGCCGAAGCATAGGCGCTGTTCGTCTGACGGCGCTGGGTGGTCTGCCCGAGAGTCGGGGTGATCGCCGCGTTGGAGACGTTATAGATCCCCGGCACGGTGAGGCCGCCCGTCTGGGCGCTGTTGAAGTTGTAAGTCGTCCGACGCGTCGCCAGACCGCCCGTGGCGTTCACCTGAAGGTGCGATCCCAAGCCGCGGTTGATCCGCAGGGTCGCATCGGTGGTGTTCTCGTTGTTGTAGTCGGTCAGATTGGTGAATCCGCCGAAGAACGCGGGATCCACGATGGTGCCCTGACGAACGTCGCCAGGAGCGAAACGCTGGTCGATGTTGTAGCGGTAAATATCCGAGCCGGTGCGAACACTCGCGTTGATGCCATCCGCGAGCATATAGGTCGCCGAAACGTTGCCGATGAACCGGTCACGAGTGTCTGCTTCCGGGTTGTCGTACTGGAGCCAGAATGGATTGTTGTGGAAGCTGTAGTTCCAGTTGAACTCACGGTTGGCCGGGCCGTTGTTCAGCGCTCCGCTCTGGTTGTAGGTATTGCGGAGCGCCTCGAGATCGACCTGACGGCCGAACCATACGAACTGCTCGAGCACGCTTTGGGTGTAACCGACACCAGGGCGGTTGAGACCGGTATTGCGGACGTACTGGAGGCTGGCGTCTGAGCTGAGACGGTCGTTGATCTTGAGCGCCGCATTGAGCAACCCGTTCATCTTGTGGAACGAGTTGTTCGGGATGTAGCCCTCGACCTGGTCCGATCCGAACGACATGCGCGCGTTCGCCCGCTCGGTTCCGCCGCTGAACGCGACATTATTCGAGAAGGTGTGGCCGGTGTTGAAAAAGCTCTCAACGTTGTTCGGGTGCGCGACCCATGGAATGGGAATCAGAGATCCGTCCGCAGCTCGCGGGCTGGTGAACTGCGCGATCAGTCGGCCATCGAGACGGGGGCCGAAGCTCTGGTCGTTGTAATCCTCAGTTCCGCCACCCTGACCATCGACGAACTCGAACTGGCCGGCCGCGCCCTGACCGTAAAGATTCTGGTACTCAGGGAGAATCGACGGCTTTTCCCAGGTGTAGGTGGAGCTGACCTCGGTGCGCATCTTTCCACCGCTGTTGGCGCCGCGCTTGGTCGTCATGATGATGACGCCGTTCGCCGCGCGCGATCCGTAAATCGCCGCCGCGTTGGGGCCCTTCAGTACGCTCATCGTGGCGATGTCTTCAGGATTGATATCGGAGATCGCGCTACCGAAATCGAATCCACCGCCCGGACCTGACCCGCGGTCGGCGTTGGAGACCGCGACGCCGTCGATGATGAAGAGCGGCGAGTTGTTGCCGCTGATCGAGTTCGCGCCGCGAAGCAGGATGCGGTTGGAACCGCCGACGGTGCCCGAGCCGGTGATGGTGACGCCCGAAACCTTACCCTGAATGCTGTTCACCACATTCATGGTCTTGGTCTCATTGAGCTCGGTGCTGCTGATCTGCTGCTGCGCCGTGCCCAGCTGACTCTTCTCTCTGGTCTCGCCGAGGGCGGTTACAACGACGCCCTGAAGCTCGGTTGCCGTGGCCGAGAGGCTGAAGTTCTGGCTGATCGGACTGCCGGCCAGTGCGACTGACGCGGAGCTTGGCTGATAGCCCAGGCGTCTTGCCATGACTGTGACGGTCGTTCCATTTGCCGATGCGGGCGCGGTGAACGTGTATCGCCCCTGTTCGTCTGTGAAAGCCCCGACGCGCAACGTCGGAATGCTGACACTCGCACCGATTACCGGTGCTCCACCAGCGCCAGTCACCTGACCGCTAATGGTCGTTCCTTGCGCCTGAGCGATTGCGGGCGCGCACCAAAGCGCCACGCTCGCCAGCGCAAGCAAGCGAGAGATCTTACCAGTCTTTCCCATACTACACCTCGCAGAAAGTGAAACGGGATAGGACGTGTCGACAGCGTGGAGGATCCAGCCCGATCTCTCCGCGGCCGACTATGTCGTGCGTTCGATCAGCAGTGCCGACGCGGAATGCGCCGGTGGCCGACGAACACGATGCTTGCCCGAAATCCCCAGCCCGGGGTTCCGGGATTGCCAGTGCCCGAAACTTGACGGTTGGTCAGAGTGCTGTCAACGACGGGTCAACGACCGTAAAGAACCGGTCAAGTGCGTGTAAACCCGCGGTAAGGTCGAAATTGGGGCGGTGGGGACTCACCCAAAAATGAAAAAGAAGACGACCGGCGGGAGGCCGTGGGCGGGCCGGGGCTCGTTTCTTAAAGATCAAGGAAGACTACCAGCTGGGAGAAATGGGCGGAGCAGCCGGCGGCTCCGAGCGCGGGTTGGATGAACTGCATTGCCGAAAGGCTGAAATGTTGAGATGAGCTCGGTGGCGTCGGTTGCGAGTGCTGTTTCCCAACCATGCTCGGCGCCGCCAGCCGCTCCGCTCACCGCAATAAGCTGGTAGTCTTCCTTGGCCTATAGGAAACGAGCCCACGACCGCCGACCGGTACTCTTCGGTTTGGCGTTCCTACCGTCGGATCCCGCCGAGTACTCTACGCGGCGCTGGCCTTCTCTGTGACCACGCGCACCTGATCGTCAAGCACCTGCATGAAGCCGCCGCTCACCTTGAAGCGACGGCCCGACGACCCGCCAAGCCTGAGCTCGCCTTCCCCGAGCAACGCCATCAGCGGCGCGTGGCCGGTGAGAATTCCGACCTCACCGTCGTGCGCGGGGGCGACAACCGACTCCGCCTCGCCCGCGAACAGAACCGCCTCGGGCGATATGACTGATACCTTTAGCATCAGCTTGCCGAGAGCTTCTTCGCCGCCTCAACGACGCCGTCGATGCCGCCCTGCATGAAGAACGCCTGCTCCGGATACTGATCGAACTCACCGGCTACCAACCGCTCGAACGACGAGATGGTCTCCTCGAGCTTCACGTACTGGCCCTTGATGCCGGTGAACTGCTCCGCGACCGCAAACGGCTGTGACATGAACCGCTGAATTCTGCGAGCGCGTCCGACTACGAGCTTGTCCTCTTCCGATAATTCGTCCATTCCCAGAATCGCGATGATGTCCTGCAGCTCCTTGTAACGCTGCAGAATCCGCTGCACATCGGTCGCTACCTTATAGTGGCGATCTCCGATGAACTGCGCGTCCAGGATTCGCGACGACGATGCAAGCGGATCGACGGCCGGATAGATACCAAGCTCTGTGATCGCGCGCGACAACACCACTGTCGCGTCGAGGTGCGCGAAAGCGGTCGCCGGCGCTGGATCGGTGATGTCATCCGCAGGAACGTAGATCGCCTGCACCGACGTGATCGATCCGTTCTTGGTCGAAGTGATGCGCTCCTGCAAGTCGCCCATCTCCGTCGCCAGCGTCGGCTGATAACCCACCGCGCTCGGCATGCGGCCGAGCAGCGCCGATACTTCGGATCCGGCCTGGGTGAAGCGGAAGATGTTGTCGATGAACACCAGCACGTCGGCGTTCTCGACATCGCGGAAATACTCCGCGACAGTCAGGCCCGACAAACCAACGCGGAGTCTCGCTCCGGGAGGCTCATTCATCTGTCCGTAAATCAGAGCGGCGGAGTTGATGACGCCCGACTCCTTCATCTCCAGATACAGATCGTTGCCTTCGCGGGTGCGCTCGCCGACGCCGCAGAACACCGACTTGCCGCCGTGTCCCTTGGCGACGTTGTTGATAAGCTCCATGATGACGACGGTCTTGCCGACGCCGGCGCCGCCGAAGAGTCCGATCTTTCCGCCCTTCACGAACGGCGCGATCAGGTCGATGACCTTGATGCCGGTCTCGAAGACTTCGGTCTTGGGCTCGAGGTTCGCGAACTCGGGCGCCGGACGATGGATCGGCCAACGCTCGACGTTGGCGGGAATCTCCGGCCCGTTATCGACCGGATCGCCGAGCACGTTCAGAATTCTGCCGAGTGCAGCTTCACCGACCGGCACCTTGATCGGTGCACCGGTGTCCTCGACGTTCATTCCACGCACGACGGCGTCGGTCGACGACATCGCCACCGCGCGTACCTGGTTGCGGCCGATATGCTGCTGGACTTCGACGGTGACGTCGATGTCGGCGCCTGAATCGGACTTCTCGCGAATTCTGAGCGCGTTATAGATCTCCGGGAGGTGCTCGGCCTCGAACTCGACATCGAGCACGGGTCCGATGACCTGGACCACCTTACCAATGTTCGCCTTGGTGGTCTCGGCCGCGGGCTTCTTTCTCTCGGTGCGGACGGCTGTTGCCATGATTACCCCTGTAGCGCAGCAGCACCGCCGACGATCTCGGCGATCTCCTGCGTGATCTGCGCCTGACGGGCGCGGTTGAAGGTGCGTCGCAAAACGTTGAGCATCTCGCCAGCGTTGTCAGTGGCGTTCTTCATTGCGGTGCGCTGAGCGCTCTGGAACGACGCCTCGTTCTCGACGAGCGCCCGGTAAACAGAGTTACGCACATACGACGGCAGCAACTCCGTGAGGATCGCTTCCGCCGAAGGCATCAGAATGTAGTCGGGCTGCGCGCCTTTGCGCTCCGGCGGAGTGACGGGCAGTACCTGCTGTGAGGTCGGCGGAGTGGAGAGCGCCGAATTGAATTTCGAGTAGATGACGTAGACCGCGTCGATGTCGCCAGTAGCGAAGCGATCGATCAGGGCATCGACGAGCTCCGCGGCATTGAGTGCCGTTGGCTGGCCGGTGATGTCGGTGCGGCTCGATGCGACCGCGCGTCCGACATAACGGAAGTAGCCGAGGCCCTTCTTGCCGACGACGTGGAGCTCAGGATCGACGCCCTGCTGGCCGAGCCGCCCGAGAAGATTCCGCGCTTCCTTGAGCAGGTTCGCGTTGAAGGCGCCGGCAAGGCCGCGATTGCTGGTGAGCAGAATCACGGCTGCCTTCTTGATCGCGGCCGGCTGCCGCATCAATGGGAAACGCTCCGCCAGCTCCGGCGTGTAGAGATTGGCGATGACGTCGGTGAGCGAATTGGCGTAAGGCCGCGCCGCGACGACGCGATCCTGCGCGCGCTTCATCTTGGACGTGGCCACCATCTCCATCGTCCTCGTGATCTTGCGGGTGTTCTCGACGGACTTGATCCGTCCCTTTAGCTCGCGACCCTTGGCCATGCCCTAACGCTTCGCCGGTGCGAACTTCTGGTTGAACTCCTCGATCCCTCTCTTGAGATCGGCTTCGATCTCCTTGGAGAGGACCTTCTCGATGCGGATCTTCTGGGGTACCTGCGGGAACTGGCCGCCCATGAAGCCGAGGAATTCCTTCTCCCATGCTCTGATCTGGTTGACCGGGATCTGGTCGAGGAAGCCGTTGGTGACAGCGTAGATCACCATCACCTGCTCTTCGACCGGCATCGGCTGGTACTGCGGCTGTTTCAGGATCTCGACGGTGCGCGCGCCGCGCTCGAGCTGCTTCTTCGTTGCCGCATCGAGGTCCGACGCAAACGAGGAAAACGCTTCGAGCTCGCGGTACTGCGCGAGATCGAGACGGAGTCGGCCGGCAACCGAGCGCATTGCTTTCACTTGCGCGGATCCACCGACGCGCGAAACGGAAATGCCGACGTTCACGGCGGGACGCACACCGGCGAAGAAGAGATCTGCCTCAAGGAAGATCTGACCGTCGGTGATGGAGATGACGTTGGTTGGGATGTACGCCGACACGTCGCCGGCCTGGGTTTCAATGATTGGAAGCGCCGTGAGTGATCCGCCCGCCTTCTTGATGCTGGTGCCGTCGACGATCGATTGATCTTCGCTGAGCTTGGCCGCGCGCTCGAGTAGCCGGGAGTGGAGATAGAAGACGTCGCCCGGAAATGCCTCGCGGCCAGGCGGGCGCCTGAGCACCAACGACAACTGGCGATACGCGGCCGCCTGCTTCGACAGATCGTCGTAGACGCAAAGCGTCGGCATTCCTTCGTCGTACATGAAGAATTCGGCCATCGCGCACCCGGAGTAGGGCGCGATGTACTGCATGGGCGCAGGATCCGACGCGCCGGCAACGACGACGATGGTGTATTCCATCGCGCCGGCCTGGCGCAGCTTCTCGACGACGGACGCAACGGTGGAATTCTTCTGACCGATCGCGACGTAAACGCAGATGACGCCGGTGCCCTTCTGGTTGATGATGGTATCGATCGCGATCGCAGTCTTGCCGGTTCCGCGATCACCGATGATGAGCTCGCGCTGGCCGCGACCGATCGGAATCATCGAGTCGATTGCCTTGATACCGGTTTGGAGCGGCTCCTTTACGGGCTGGCGCACGATGATGCCCGGTGCTTCCGACTCGACTTTGCGAGTGCGCTTGGAGTTGATCGGGCCGGCTTCGTCGAGCGGACGGCCAAGCGGATCTACAACGCGCCCGACGAGCTCGTGCCCGACGGGCACTTCCAGCACGCGGGCCGTACGGCGGACCTCATCGCCTTCCTTGAGCTGCAGGTAGTCGCCGAGCACCACCGAGCCGATGTTGTCTTCCTCGAGGTTGAGGGCGAGGGCGGTGATCTTCTCGCCGGTTTCGGACGAGGTGACCTCGAGCATCTCGCCGGCCATTGCTTTCTTGAGACCGTAGATGCGGGCAATGCCGTCCTTTACCTCGAGGACGGTGCCGACTTCCTCGACGTCGAGCTCGTGGAGGTCGGCCGCTTCGATCTCGCGGAGGAGAATGTCCTTGATTTCGCCGGGGCGGAGAATCGTATCAGTGGGCATGGTCGATTGTGTTCAGAGCTGGTTGGCGGGAGGCTCGGAACCCCGTTCGGCACAGGGATTTCGAAGCTTGTGAAATTTATCACAAGCTCGGTTCAGGGACAACAGCGGGTTGACTGGAAAAGCCGGGCCAGCCTGCAATCCTGGGTTAACCGCGACCCGGAAGACCCAGTGGAAATGCAAACGGAAGACTACCGGCGGGAGGCGGTGGGCGGGCCGGCTTGAGGCCGCGGGCTCAAACGAGACATCGCGTTAGCACCCGGCCTCCAGCTGTGCGGCCCACGGCCTCCCGCCGGTAGTCTTCTTTAATCTTTACGTTCGGCTCCTCGTCCTGCCCTGCACAAACCGATCTATGAGGTCCGTAGTCCTCAGTCGCGCGAGCGATGCCGGCCTCGTCCCGAAGATCCTTTGCGCGGTGACGGCGAGGTGCGACGACGAGGCGAAGTCGAGGATGCGGGCGATGTCGCGGATGTCGTGGCCGGGATTCTTGGCCAGCTCCGCGGCGGCGATCAGGCGGACGAGGTCGATCACGCGTTTCAGATTTGGCGCGCCCGGGCGAGCGAAGTTGCGACTCAGATGCTCGCGGCTCAGACCCACTGCCTTGGCCAGCTCCTTGGTCGTGACCGGCCGACCGGAATGCTCGACGATCACCTCCCAGGCGTGCTTCTGGAGCGGCGTCGTGAGTCCGAGGGTGTGCGGCGGATCGAGCAGCGCATGGCGGAAGCGCGCCGAGAAAGCGTGCGGTTGGACGAGGTCGCGCGCCTGATTGTCGTCGACACCCTCGACAATCACATCGATGAAGCCGAGCGAAACACAGCGTGCAACTGTCGGGGTGTCTGAGGGCCGAAGGGGCATGATCGCGAAGAACGGCGCACTCGGAAACTCGGCGGCGAAGGCTGCTGCTTTCCAGACGTCGTCATCGGGCGCGCCGAGGTCGATGAGTGCGGCATCGACGAGAACGCGGCGGAAGACTGCTTCCATTTCTTCCGCCGAGCGGGTGGAGATGATCTTCCATTTCCGACGCGGAAACGCCGACCGCAGGAGTGCGCGGGCGCGCTCGCGCTCGAGGCGTACCACGAGCGTAGGCATCGTCGCCCCGTTGGTCGCCGTCACGCTCAGACGCCTGCCTCGACCAGATCGAGATCCGGTTTGCCTTCGATGAATTGTTTGACGATGGGATCGTGGGTGTGCATGATCTCGTCGACGGTCCCGACCTGGCGCACCTTTCCTTCATACAGCATTGCGATGCGGGAGCCGACGGTCGATGCGCTGCGCATGTCGTGGGTGACGACGATGCTGGTTACGCCGAGCTTCTCGCGCATCCGAATCATCAGCTGATCGATGATGGCGCTGGTGACGGGGTCGAGGCCGGTGGTCGGCTCATCGTAGAGGAGATACTTGGGCTGCCGCGCGATGGCGCGCGCAATTCCAACGCGCTTTCGCATCCCGCCCGAGAGCTCCGCCGGAAATTTCGATTCTACGCCGGGAAGATCGACGAGCTCGAGGGCTTCGGCGACGCGACTTGCGATCTCCTTCTCCGACATCCGCCCTTCCTTACGCAGTCCCATCGCAACGTTGTCGCCGATGCTGAGCGAATCGAACAGCGCCGCGAACTGGAAGACATAGCCGATTTTGGAGCGAAGGGCGTAGAGCTCGTCGCGGTGGAGCTTCGGAACCTCGAGGCCATCGACCCAGACGGTGCCGTGGTCGGGCTCGAGCAGCCCGACGATGTGCTTGATGGCGACCGACTTTCCGGTACCCGAGTACCCGATCAGCACCATCGTCTCGCCCTCATCTACCTCAAGCGAAAAGCCCTCGAGGACTTTTTTTGCGCCGAAGGCTTTGTGGACGTCGATGAGCTTGATCATGTCACAAAGATGTAGCTCGCGGCGATGGAGGGAAGGGCTGCGGCAAAAGAAGGCTTGTACGGGGCCGCAGTGAACAGCAACTGATCGGGTGCGAGACGTCAGTAGCGTAGTGTCCAGCTTGTAGTGCACGACGTCGGGACGTAATTGGTGGCATTACGGTACCGGCAGCCGCTTGTGCCGTCCCCGACTAGAAACGTCCCGACGTAGTGGACCCATCACTGGCATCTATGCCACTGACATCTGGCACCCGTTCAGGTACCCAAAAAAAGGGACGAGCATCGCTCGTCCCTTCCTTTGCTTTCGTCAGAATCCTTAAGCCGCGAATGAGCCGAGTGCCCGGCCGACATCTCCTTCGCGCAGTCTCTTCAAAGCACGGTCGCGGAGCTGGCGAACCCGCTCGCGGGTGACGCCGAGCAGGGAGCCGATCTCCTCGAGGGTGTGCTCGCGTCCGCCCTCGAGACCAAAGTACAGTCTGAGAACTTTCGCGTCCCGCGGAGGAAGTGTCGACAGCGCGGTCTCGATCTCGTCGTTGAGGAAGCGGTTCATCGCCTCTTCCTCGGTATCGGGCATCTCGTCCGCGACGAAACGCTCGATGAGCGACCGATCGCCTTCCGGATCCATGGGTGCATCGAGTCGCACGTCGCCGGTGTTGAGGGCGGCGAGCGACTGAACGACATCCACCGACAGCCCGGTGAGCTGCGAGAGCTCCTCGGGGGTCGGCTCGCGGCGCATCTTCTGACGCAGGATCTCCGACGCCTTGATGATGCGCGAGAGATCGGCGGTGCGATTCAGCGGCACGCGAACGGTACGGCCCTGGCGCGCGAGCGACGACAGAATCGCCTGGCGGATCCACCACACCGCGTACGAGATGAATTTGACGCCCTGATCGGGGTCGAACTTCCGCGCAGCAGTGAGCAGCCCGACGTTGCCTTCACCGATCAGATCGATGAGCGGCATGCCGCGGTTCTGGTATTTCTTTGCAACGGAGATCACGAAGCGCAGATTGCGCTGCACGAGCTCCTGGAGAGCGTCCGGATCGCCGGCACGAATCCGACGGGCGACCTCGATCTCCTCGGTACCTTTGAGGAGCGGATAGGTGCTGACCTCATATAGGTACTGATCGAGAATGTCCCGTTCCGGCTCGTTGGGAGCGATTCCTGCGACGGCCGTTTTGCGGCGACGCTTTACTTCAGCCATTAGTGCATACCTCTTAGTACAACAGTGAAAGCCTGTGCGAATGCAGTCCTTTTTACAGGCCAGCAGTGCGAGCGGATGATGGTGTTCGACAACCCGAAAACGCGGAACCGATTGCGTTTTGCCGTAAGCGAAAAATTCAGGTTGTAGAAGCGCTGCAAGATACTGGCCGTTGCCGTTTTAGCCAGGGAGATTTTCTTGACATCGATACTACCCTTGGATATCCTTCGCGGTTCCTGTCGGGTGGTGTCGCGCCCTCCGGCGGGAGGACGCCGGGGGTGTAGCTCAGTTGGGAGAGCGCTTGAATGGCATTCAAGAGGTCAGGGGTTCGATTCCCCTCACCTCCATGGCTGGCGGTAGCGATAAGAACACCTGTTTGTTTTGCGGGAATAGCTCAGTTGGTAGAGCACAACCTTGCCAAGGTTGGGGTCGCGGGTTCGAGTCCCGTTTCCCGCTCTCCGGCGCGATAGGAGAGGGCGGTTAGCTCAGTTGGTTAGAGCGCCACGTTGACATCGTGGAGGTCACAAGTTCGAGTCTTGTACCGCCCATCAGTGTACGCGGGCCGAATGGCGCTCGGAGTAGCAGTTGTCAGCAGTCCGCAATGCCGTTCGAATCTGCGCCCGTAGCTCAATTGGATAGAGCATTTGACTACGGATCAAAAGGTTGGGAGTTCGAGTCTCTCCGGGCGCGTTACTACCGAAAACCCCGTCACAGCGTGGCGGGGTTTTCTGCATCACGGCGCGAACTGGCAGCAGGGATTGGATGGAAAAGCAACTGAACGGGTGCGAGACGTCAGTAGCGTAGTGGCTAGTGACCAGTTCAAGACGTCGGGACGTTTTCTACCTGGTACTACGGCACGGGCAATTGCCTTTGCAGTGAACGCCACCATTACGTCCCGACGTTGTGAACTAACAACTGGCAACGATGCTACTGCGAACTCGCACCCGTTCCGTTGCAGTTCCCCGCAGACCCATTCAGTCCGCAAAAGAAAAGAGGCGAGCATCGCTCGCCTCTTCCTTTGCTTCCAAGATAGGAACCTTACTGCGACCCGCTCTGCACCTGATTCCGGTACGCCTCGCTGGCGTAGATCGCGATCTCGACGCGGCGGTTCTGGGCTCGGCCGGCTTCCGTATCGTTGGACTGAATCGGCTCGGTCTCGCCCTTGCCCACCGAGTGCAGCCGCGTGTTGGGCACGCCGAGTGATTGCAGATAGGCGCTGGCCGCGAGTGCGCGACGCTGCGAGAGGTCGAGATTGTAGGCATCCGTCCCGACGCTGTCCGTGTGGCCGACGATCAGGATGTCGGAGTTGGGATACTTCTCCAGGCTGTTCGCGAGCTGCTGGAGATTCGCCTTGCCGTCGGGCAGGATCTCCGTCGAGTTGAACGGGAACAGAATCCCCGACGCGAACGTCACGGCGATGCCTTCGCCGACTCGCTGAATCGTTGCGCCAGGAATGTTCTGCTGGAGCTCCTTGGCCTGCTGGTCCATCTGGTGGCCGATGATTGCGCCAGCGGCGCCGCCCACCACCGCGCCGATGATGGCGCCGCGTGCGGTCGAGCCCGTCTGATTTCCAATCACTCCGCCCACCGCGGCTCCCGCGGTCGCACCGATAACCGCACCCCTCTGCTTCTGGCTCATGCCAGCGCATCCGCTCCATACGACGCTGCCGGAGATGAGAAGCGCACCCAATACGCGCGCAGATCTGTTTGTTGTCATGTCAGCCTTCCTTTTTAAGTTTCTGCTCAAGAGTTTACGGCATAACCCCGTTACAAGTTGGGTGCCACGTCGACGAGGCTTCCGACGTGAAGGCACTATCGGCCCCACAACTCTCCGCTATGTCGTCAGAATCCCTGACCGATGCGCGCCGTGAACTTCCACGGCCCCGGATGATCGATTGGTCTGGTGATTCCCGCGGCGAGCGCGCCGTTGAAAAACGTGACCAGGAATTCAGCCGATGCGCGCACGCCATCCGTCGGGCGCGACAGCGGAACGAGTGATCCCGTCGTGGGATCTATCACCGCACCAAGCTCGAGCAGCGCCTCGCGCGCAGCAGCACCGGAAACTCCAGTCCACGCCGCATGAATGCCAGCGGCGAGACCAGGCGCGATTCCCGGCACGATGAGATTACTGGGGAGCCGTATTGGAGCTCTCAGAAATGGAAGCGTGTAGCCCAACACCGCGCGTGACAGCATCGCCTGATCGCCCCCGAATTCCTTATAGCCGTAGGCACTGAGTCCTTCGCCGCTGCCGATCTCGAACAACGCCTGCGGCGCGACGCCGCCGAACAGCGCGCCCGCATCCCCGCGCGCGTAGAGCTGAAACGGTCCGACTTCACGGCGCACCGCCGTACGGAGCTCCGCGCGCTGCCAATGCAGCCGACCATCAGCCCGCTCGTAGCGGATCCGCACTCCCACGCCGCGGTCCACGAAGAGTCCACTTACGCCCGGATTCAGCTCGAGCGAGCCGACAGTCCTGAAATAGCTGCCTTCGCGAATTCCGCGATTGGGTCGAAAGCCACCGTTCTTCGCGACGTAGATGCCCTGCGAGATGTTCTGCTGTACGGCTTGGTCGCGCGCGGGGCCGGCCTCGAGGTGAAATAGCGATTGGCGGTTGATGCCGAGCGAGCGCGTCAGCGACAGCGTGACGGTCTTGCGATCGAGGTAATCGAAGTCATCGTTGCTGCCGAGCAGCGCCGAGAGCGTCGCACCCCACGAGAAAGGCAGCTGAAAATCATTGGTGTTCGCCAGCGCCCGCTCGGCCGCGAGACCCATCATTGTGCGACCACGGGTTCTCTCGAGGCCGATCATCCCACGCGCGGTCTGCTCCGCCCACGCCCACCCTGCCGCTCCGCGCACCGCGGCGCCTGAGGAAGGCCCGCCGATGTCGGACTTGAGCGCGATGCCGGTAAACGCGCCCTCGATGCGATTGAATCGGAATACGTCGCCGAGGGTGCGCGGACTGAACCGCAGACCTCGGGATGGCGCGTTGGTCTGCCACCCGGGCGGCGCCAGATCATCGAACTCGCTGTAGTACACATCGGTGCTCGCCGCGCCGAGTGGGGTGTGCCACTCG
>DATFGW010000192.1:0-26882 GCA_035249045.1 Gemmatimonadaceae bacterium
ATGAAGCGGAGGGATAACCTCAATAGACGAGCTCCGTCATGATTCTTAGTCTAGTCCCGGCCGCACCTCATTGGAACCTTTTCGGGCAAATCCGCGGGCTCCATAGTGGTATCGTGGCCGCGCGAATGTCTGCAGATTCACTCTCGACATCCGACGGAATCATGGGAATGATGACGCGAAAGGCAGCTGGTCTCTCGATACTCGCGCTGATGTCGGCGTTTGCGCCCGGGGTCAGCGCGCAGACGCACACCGTGCAGCCCGTGCTTGGCTTTCCCGAGGCCGGGCTCGATGATCCGGCCGCGTATCAGGGTTACCAGACGCGGTTCTTCCGCGATACGAAGGGCAACGTCGTCCAGATCTATCTCGACGCGCGCCGCGGCCGCGTCGTGAATCTTCTCGCTGACGCCGTCGACGAGAGCGTCGGCTTCACGGTCAGGGATGGCAGCGGCAAGCCCATTCGCCTCGAGTGGGGATCTCCCAGCGCGGTGATCTCGCAGAGCGGCGACCGTCGCAGCATCGAGTATCAGCTCATCGCCAATGCGCCCGACGTTGCGATCGGCTGGATCTTGCTCGGCTCGATGCGGGTCGAGCGCGACCTCGGCTACTCCGGGCGCGAGATGGGCGCCTACGACTGGCCGACCTTCAAGCTTCCCGACCAGGAGCAGATGATTGCCAACATCGAGCGGCTCGATCCCGCCGAGCGAATGCGGCAGCTAGGCTACCTCGGCACCGCCTTCGTCGAGGATCTGCGCGCGAGGCTCGAGCCGGACATCATCACGACTGGAGTGCTGGACCGCCGCGGCGTGATGGCGCTCCAGACGTCGTTCGATGGAAAGAACACGCTGCAGCTGGACATCAGTCCCGATCCGCGAGATGCGACGCTGCTGGTGAATCTGCCGGTGGTGTCGATGCACGCCATCGCGAACCGGGCGATTCGATTCACCGTTCGCGTCACCACCGACGGGCCGTCGCTCGATGCGCTGAACAGAGAGCAGATCTTCAACGCCGCCTTTCTCCGGTTCCTCAACGACGCGAAGACGGCCGCCGATCGTGCGCGCGGCAGCGCGTCGCGCAATGCCGCCGACGCAGCGGCTGCGCGCTATCGGCTGCTGGAGCGTGACGTTCGCGGCACCGAGCTCCTCAGCTCGAAGCAGAAGCTGATGGCGGGGCTGCCGAACTACGCGACCTACTTCGGCCGCGACATGATGATGACCTCGCTCATGATGCAGCCGGTGTGGACCGATGCGATGCCGGAGTTCGTGATCGCCAGCGCGCTGCGCAAGCTCGGTCCCGAGGGCGACGTCAGTCACGAGGAAGCGCTGGGCGGCCAGGCGATTCGCGAGAATGCGGCCGAATACAACGCGCACATGGCGAACTACTTCGCGCTGAGACAGCGGAGCCGGAGCGCCGCGGACACGGCTCTGTCGCGCGCGCGGAGTTTGTTGAGCGATCTGCAGAGGGTGCGCGAGAACTACCACATGCGGGACGACGAGTTTCAGCTGCCGGTGGTGGTGTCGCGCTATCTGACCAACCCGGCGGTGACGGCGGCGCGGAAGCGCGCTTTTCTGAGAGACACGACGGACGGACGAGGCCCGCGGATCACTCTGCTGCTCAGGGAGCTGTCGCTGGTGGCGCAGCTGTCAGCACCCTACGCGAGGGATCCAGTGGTGCGCAATCTGATCGCGTCGCCGAAGCTCGACGCGACGCACTATCGGTCGATCAGCTGGCGCGACAGCAACGCCGGCTACGCCAACGGCCGGTTCGCGATGGACATCAACGCCATCTGGGCGCCGTATGCGCTGGAATCGATCGGTGAGATTCTCTCTTCGCTAAAGTCACTCGGCTTCGGCGTAGGGGAGATGCTCGGTCGCACTGCAACGCCTGGGGAATCGACACTCGTCCAGTACGCGAACAGTCCGAGCGCTCTCGAGCGCGCGATCGAGACTTGGCGCGGGGCTGAGAAGCACTTCATCGTCACCCTTTCGCCGCAGGAGATTCAGACCCGCGTCGCGGCGAAGCTGCAATCGCTGCCGGCAAATGAGCGCTCGTACTGGCAGCGAATCCTGGCGTCGACCGGCGCCGACAACTCCGGCCTCACTTTCGTCGCGATCTCACTCGACTCCTCGGGCAGACCGATACCGGTGGTGAACACCGACCCCGCGACGGCGCTGCTGCTGCGCGACACCCGTGACGTCAGCGCCGACGCATTGGCCGCGGTGCAACGCGATGTGCGCGCGATCATCAGAGCCTATCCGGTCGGACTCTTCATCGACGGGCTCGGCCCCGTGGTAGCGAACGACGCCTACGCGCCGCCGTCGGTGTGGGAGGCGTTCCGCACCGACACCTACCATTCTCCGCGAGTGGTGTGGGGCAGGGAGGTCAACCTTATTCTGCTCGGCCTCGCCAACCAGATCGGCGGGCCGGCCAGCTCGATGACCGGGGAGTCCGGCTACATCGGCGAGCTTCGCTCGGCGCTGGCGCGTGTCAACTCCGCCGTCGAAGCGTCGGGCCTCAAGCACAATGAGCTCTGGAGCTACGAGATCGTGGATGGCGTGTTGAGGCCGATCAGGTACGGGGCGAGTACGGACGTGCAGCTTTGGAATGTGACTGACCTTGCTGTGCAGTTTGTTCTCGACCGGCTCGGATTTCATTAGCTCGGAGTATGGATCGCGGCGCTTCGCGGGCACCCCTAGTCCCAAAGGCGGCAGGTGGGAGAGGGCACAGAGGAGCACGGTTAACAGGTTTCATACTGGCGTATCGGGCGGGGGAGCGCTGCGTTTGGAGGGCTCACTTGAGACGCGACGTAGTAGGCCGTGAAGCATCTTGCGAATCTCGACTACGTCAGCGATCAGCTTTGAGGTCTCGGCTTCGTGCGTAGCGCCGACATCACGTGCCAGGAGCAGGTGATACTCTATCTCCGACGCTGAATTCAGAGCGTAACGAAGGAATCGGCCAAAGTCTCGCCGGCTTGCCTGACGGCTGCCTTCGACGATGTTCGCAGGAATTGAGGCCGATGCCCTGATCATCTGGGTCCGAAGCGACGCATGATGCGAGCGCCGAATTGCGCTCGCGAGTCGATCCACCTGAACCGCGAGCGCATGCGCCTTCTCCCAAACCAGGAGCTTTTTGAAATCACTCATGGGCTCAAGATGCCGATCGTCTTGCATTATGAACCATCCTTTTCACCCCCGCGCCAGCAACTCTTTACGCGAGTATGAAACCTCCAATCTGCGCACTCTGAGCACCTCTCCCACCTGCCACCTTTGGGACTAGGGTTCCCACCAAAGCGCCGCGCTCCATACGCCGAGCTTGCCCTCCCGCCTCCCTCTCGCCTCCGCCAGATTATCCCCGTGAATCTCCGCGCGTGTCTGGCGCCTCTCGCCTTCTGCCTGGCGTGCACCCGCGCCGCCCCCTCCAACGAAACGGTCCTCACCTTCTCGGGCTCCGCCCTCGGCGCGGAGGGGACCCTTGTCGCGAAGCAGCTCAAACGGTTCATGGATCTGAATCCGGGCATCCGTGTCGAGCTCCAGCGCACCCCCGACGACGCAAATCAGCGGCACCAGCTCTACGTGCAGTGGTTGAATGCGCGAGTGGGGAACCCGTCGATCCTCCAGCTCGACGTCGTATGGACACCGGAGTTCGCCGCGGCGGGGTGGGTGCTGCCGCTCGACAAGTATGGACCGGAAAAATCCAGATTCTTTCCCGCCACAATTACCGCGAACACCTGGGCGGGGCAGCTGTTCGCGCTACCGTGGTTTGCCGACGTCGGATTGCTTTACCGACGCACGGATCTGGTGCCCAATGAGCCGACGTCGCTCGAGGAAGTGGTCGCCGACGCGAAACGCGAGACCGAGAAACGCGGCGCGCCCCGCTACGGCATCGTCTTCCAGGGCGCGCGATACGAGGGACTCATCACCGGCTTCGTCGAGTACCTCGGTGCGTTTGGCGCGCGCATTATCGACGACAGCGGCAACGTCGTCGTCAACCGGCCCGAAGCGGTGCGCGCGCTGGAGTTCATGCGCGACGAGCTGTACGACTCGAAGGTCGCCCCGCTCGAGGTTCTCACCTGGCACGAGGAAGAAGCGCGTTTTGCGTTTCAGAACGGAAACGCGGTGTTCATGCGCAACTGGCCGTATCCCGTAGCGGCGATGAGCGACACCGCTCAATCGAAGGTGGCAGGAAAATTCGCGGTCTCGCCGATTCCCAAATCCGCGGGCGTTCCGAACGGTCACTCGACCGCCGCGCTCGGCGGAGCGCAGCTCGCCATCAATGCGTACACCGACCACCCGGACGCCGCGTACAAGCTGATCGCGTACCTGACTGCGCCGGAGCAGATGCTGGAGCGCGCCCAGGCAGTCGGCCAGTATCCGACTCGGTTCGGTCTTTACGATGACCCGCGGCTCGCCGGCGCGATCTCGATTCCGCTGGAGAGCGCGCGCCGAGCGATCGAGAGCGCGACGCCGCGACCAGTCACGCCGATCTATACCGAGCTGTCGGAGATCCTGCAGATCGAGCTACACCGCGCGCTGGTGGGTCAGGCCGAGCCGAAAGAAGCGCTCGATGCTGCGGCGGCGAAGATCAACGCGTTGATCGAGCGCACAGGAATGAAGAAATTGATGCGGGCACGCGCGGCGCCGCCTCCGCTTTCAGTCGACACGACCAGGCGAAGCGAATGAGAAAGATCTCGCGGCTCGGATCGGAAGCGCGTCTCGGGTGGATGCTCGTGGCGCCGGCACTCGCGGTCATCGCGCTGATCGCGATCTTCCCGCTCGGCTGGACCTTCTGGGAATCCCTGCACCTCCACGAGCTGCGTATGCCGTGGCTCGGGAAGCCGTTCATCGGGCTCGCGAACTACGTCGAGATCGCAAAGGATCCGCGCTTCTGGGCCGCGCTCGGTCACACCGCGTTTTTCACGGTTGTGTCGATATCGCTGGAGCTGCTGATTGGATTGTTCCTGGCGCTGGCGATGAACCGCGTCTTTCGCGGACGCGGCTTCGTGCGCGCGGCCGTGCTGGTGCCGTGGGCGATTCCGACGGTTGTCGCCGCCCTTCTGTGGCGGTTCATCTTCGAGTCGCAGGGTGGGATCGTCAACGCGCTGATGGTCAAGGCGGGATTACTCGACCAGCCGATGGTCTGGTTCATCGAGGCGTCGACGGCGTGGGTGCCGGTGATCCTCGCCGACGTTTGGAAGACGACGCCGTTCGTCGCGCTGCTGCTGCTTGCCGGATTGCAGAACATCGATCTGAGTCTTTACGAAGCTGCGGCGGTAGACGGCGCCAACGCGTGGTGGCAGCTGCGGCACATCACTCTGCCGCTGCTCAAGCCCGCGATTCTCGTCACGCTGATCTTCAGAACTCTGGATGGATTCCGCGTCTTCGATCTGATCTACGTTTTGACGGGTGGCGGGCCGGGCACGTCGACCGAGCCGGTGGCGCTCTACACCTTCAACGCATTGCTGCAGAATCTGCGGTTCGGGTACGGCTCGGCGCTCTCTGTCGTGATCTTCGTCATCACCTTCGGGCTCGCGATGTTCTATGTGCGCGGACTCGGCGTACGGCTCGGGGGTGAGGAGTGAGGGCGGGAGGCGGGAAGCGGGAAGCGGGGGGCGGGAGGACGGGAGTCGGGCAGGGGCGACAGCGGTCTGGTCGTACGAAATGGGGTTCGTGGGTGTTTGGTGCCGCGCTCGTCGTCCTGATGCTCTTTACCCTGTTTCCGTTCTACTGGGCGATTGTCGCGTCGTTCACGTCTGATGCGGCCCTGTTTCGCGATCCGTCGCTCTGGCCGCAGCACCTGATCTTCGATCATTATCGCGCGCTGTTCACCGATCGCGATTTCATCACACCGATTCGCAATTCACTGGTTGTCGCCGGGACAACGACGATCTTCTGTCTGGTAGTCGGCACCCTCGCCGCCTACGCGCTCGCTCGTCTCGAGTTTCGCGGCAAAGCGCCGATCATGGCGTTCATTCTCGCGGTGACGATGTTTCCGCAAATCTCGATCGTGAGCCCGCTATATCTGCTGCTGCGGTCGCTGCATCTGATAGATACGTACCCGGGACTGATCATGCCGTACATGACCTTCGCGATGCCGCTTACGGTTTGGGTTCTTACTGGTTCGATCAGGCAGATCCCACGCGATCTCGAGGAAGCCGCTCACGTCGATGGCGCGACGCGCCGTCAGAGCTTTATGAAAATCCTGCTTCCTCTCGCGGTTCCGAGTCTCGCGACTACCGGAATTCTTACCTTCATCTACTGCTGGAACGAGTTCCTGTTCGCGCTGTCGTTCACCCTCGGTCCCGAGCGCCAGACCGTGCCCGTCGCGATCGCGCTGTTTCGCGGGCAGTACCAGGTGCCGTGGGGCGAGATCCTCGCCGCTGCCGTAGTCGCGACAGCGCCGGTCGCGGCGATGGTTCTGGTTTTCCAACGGCGGATCGTGCAGGGTCTGACGGCGGGGGCGGTCAAGGGCTGAGAACTTGGAATCTTATGGATCGATTCGCACTTACGGATAACGCGTTGCGGGTGGCCGGTAGCACCGTGGCCGGTTGCCGGTGAACCACGTTGCCGACGTGTCAGGTGGGCCTATGATAGGCGTTGATTTTACTGTCCCTGCGCTCCGGCACGTCATCAACGCAGTTGACCGGGAACAGGCCACCGTGCTACCGGCACCCCGCAACGCGTTATCCCAGATTGCAAGTAGTCTCTAACCCGTTCTTCCCGGTCTCCGTATGGCGAGAATCTCACTCGAAAAAGTCGATAAAGTCTACCCCAACGGTTACGTCGCCGCGTGTGATCTCAGCCTCGAGGTCAACGATGGCGAGCTGCTCGTCCTCGTCGGCCCGTCGGGCAGCGGCAAATCGACCGTCCTCAGGTTGATGGCCGGCCTCGAGCGCGTCACCGACGGCGTCATCCGCATCGGCGATCGCGATGTCACCGATCTTCCGCCCCAGCAGCGCGACATCGCGATGGTTTTCCAGAACTACGCTCTCTACCCGCACATGACGGTGCGCGAGAATCTTGGCTTCGGACTCTCGATCAGAAAACAGCCGGCGACCGTCATCGCCGAACGCGTCAACGCGATCGCGGCATCGCTTGGCCTCGAGGCGCTGCTCGATCGTAAGCCGGCGCAGCTCTCCGGGGGGCAGCGCCAGCGGGTTGCACTCGGTCGCGCGATCGTGCGCGAGCCGCTCGCGTTCCTCTTCGACGAGCCCCTCTCCAATCTCGATGCCCAACTGCGCGTCGAGACGCGCGTCGAGCTGGCCCGGCTGCACCGGAAGCTCGGCGCGACGATGGTCTACGTCACCCACGATCAATCCGAAGCTCTGACCCTCGGCGATCGCATCGCGGTGCTCAAAGAGGGTGTGCTGCAGCAGATCGCGTCACCGATGGAATTGTACGAGCGGCCCGCAAACAAGTTCGTCGCCGGATTCATCGGCAGTCCGTCGATGAATTTCATCGAGGGCGTACTCGAGCAGTCCGCCGGCGCGGCAGGCGGCACCGGCACCTGCACTTTCAGAGGGAAAGATCTCAGCGTCGATGTACCCTGCGACGCGCAGCAGGGCAGGCGCGTGTTTCTCGGAGTGCGACCGCAGCATATCGAGGTCACCGGCGCCCCTGGCAATCTGCCGCGCGGTGAACTCAGCGTCGTCGAGCCGATGGGGAACGAGCTGATCGTTTACATCACGATGGCTGGGGGAGATCGTCTCGTCGCGACCGCGCCGCCCCAGGCGTCGATCAAGCCCGGCGACACGGTGTCCGTCCGCATCCGTCCCGAGGGCGCCCACTTGTTCGACGCGGACTCAGGGAAGCGCATCGAGCCATCATTGCAGGCGGTGCGTTAGGGACTCAGCGTCTCACCGCTTCTGCTTATTCGATCCGTCGGCGTGTCCAGCCATGCTTCGGCTTCGTCCAGCGTATCGAACACTTCGACATCTATGCCGATTGCGCGCGCCAGCACCGCGAAGGTCTTCGACACCCGGATGGTGTTGGGACTTTCTCCGACTATCGCGATTCGCTCTACCCCGCGCGCGACCACTCTCGCGACCTTCGACGCTATTTCGGAGAGCTGCAGAATGGTGATGTCCGGCTCGGCGAATCGCGCATCATAGAGGCCACGCAAGCCGCCGCGAAGCGCGGGATCGACGAGAATCGCATCGAGAAGCGTGTGCAAATCCTCGACGCCAATGATTCCGCTCGCGTACGCCTTGATCAGGCGCTGCTCGGCGGAGATCGAGTAGGTGATGGACATCGGGTCGCGGTTTCGCCGCAAACCCGACGCCAGCAAACCTATGTATGCGGTTTTGCTCGGCGTGAAAGAAGTTGAGTGCAGCTAGGCGCGGGGAAGAGCGAGGGTAAACCTCGATCCTTTGCCGAGTTTGCTCTCCACGGTCAGGTCGCCGCCCATTCGCCGGGCGAGGTCGCGACTGATCGCGAGGCCGAGACCGGTTCCTTCGTGAATGGAAGAGTAGTCCCGGTTGACCTGCACGAACGGCTCGAAGATGGCGTCGATTTTGTCCCGGGGAATGCCGGCGCCGTCGTCCACCACGGTGATGTGAATCATGGTGTCGGTTTCCTCACATTCGATCGCAATGTGCCCACCGGGTGGTGTGAACTTGATTGCGTTGGACAAAAGGTTGATGAGAATCTGAGTGACCTTTTCGGGGTCGCCGCGCGCCTCCGATTCAGGGATGTCAGCGGCCATGGTGAAGGTCTGACCTTTCGCCCGGAGCTGCGGCTCGACGAATTCGCGCAGGCGATCGACCACTCCGCCAAGACCAATCGTCGTCGTCGCGATCGCAACGTGCCCTGCCTCGATTTTAGCGAAGTTGAGGACGTCGTTGATGAGCGACAGCAAGTGCCGCTGGCTCCGATCGATGCGGTCAAGATCCTCCCTTTGCTCGGCGGTTATCGGACCACGCAGCTCGAGCTTGAGCAGCTCGGAGTAGCCGGCGATCGCATTGAGAGGCGTCCGCAGCTCGTGGGACATCGTCGCCAGAAACTGGCTCTTCGCTTTGTTCGCGTCCTCGGCGTCTTTCCGCGCGCTGCGCTCGCTCTCGACCAGTCGCTTGTATTCCGTGACATCGACGGCCGCGGTGAGCCACAGCCGCCGACCGTCGGGTAGCGAGCCCAGCGCTACGCGGTGGAAATCCCAGATGCGGTCGCGACCGTTCGCCGCTCTCACGGTGTGCTCACCGAGATGAACCGATTCGCCTTCCTGTTGATCGGTGGCTTCGGATCCTCGCGGAAGGATCGACACGTTCTCGTTGTCCGGAAAAGCCAGCTTTGCCCATTCTCCGGTCGTCGTCACGGGCGTTGAGTAGTAACCGGTGAGCGTCATCCATGCTTCGCTGAGCTGGAGGATCTCGCCGTCGGACGCGTGGAGCATCAGCGGATACGGCGCCGCCTGCACCGCCGCGCGTAGTCGCATCTCGCTCTCGCGCAGGGAGACTTCCGCTGCCTGCCTTTCCTCGAGGTTGGCTCTTACATCGAGCTGGCGCTGACGGGCGCGTAACCCAGAGCGTACTACCGTCGTGAGAGTCGCGACGCGCACGGGGCGCTCGATGAGCGTGACGTTTCCCTTCTGGGCGAGGCCACGCAGCGTGCGGGGCAGCGCGCCCGAGAGCTCGCCTTCGCCGGTGAGAATCACGATCGGCACATCTGACCACGGTGGCTGCTTGTCGAGCGAATCGATGAGCTTGTCGCGCTCATGCGGCGCCAGTGCTTCTTCCGCCACCAGCAGCCCGCCAATCTCCTCTCGCGCGATCATGGCGCAGACCTCATCCATGCCGTTGCAGATCCGCGCATCGATCCCGGCGCGCTCGAGGACCCTCGCGGCGACGTGGCTGTCACGACCGGTCGGCGTGAGGATCGCCACGGTCGTCCATTTCAGCGACCGTTCGGCGCTCTCCGACGGGGAAGCGTCAGCGTCGTGACTTCTTTCGAGGCTTGCGACCGCGGTCGCCAACTCCATCCTCCGCGTAGCTGCGAGATTGGTTTAACTGCCCGTCGCTGCGCCCATTATCGTGCAGATCTTCGGTATCGCCCGGAAGCAGCGGCGTCGAGCTTCCCGTGTACGTCGGGACACCAGTGAGCACACCGTGGAAGTCGCGCAGCGGCTCGCCGACAAACAGGCCACCCTTGTGCACCCGACACTCTCGAATGGTGCGCTCGTGATCGCCGCTGCGCTTCTTCACCACCGATATCGCCTGCTTCACGCTCCCCTGCACCTCGAAGTAGCGCAGCAAAATGACGGTGTCGGCGAGGTAGCTGACCTCTACCGCATCATCGACCGGATTTCCGAATATCCCGTGCTGCACGAGGGTCATGATGCAGCCGACGCCGTTGTTGGAGAGGAAGCTCAGTAGCTCGTGAATCTGAATCGGAAGCAGCCGCTCTTCGGGCATCGACTGCATGTAACCGTTGATGGAATCGATGATCACGAGTGAGCAGCCATTGTCCTCGACGGCGCGAACGACCTGGCTCGCGAACTCACCCGGCGACAGCTCCGTCGGCTCGACCTGGGTCATCCGCAGCTGCCCGGATTCCTGGGCTTGGTCCATCTCCATTCCCAGCGCGCGGGACCGAAGCCGGAACGTGCTCATGCGCTCGTCGAACAGGTAGAACAACACCTTCTTTCCCCGCTTGATCTCCGCGCGCGCGAACTGTGTGCAGAGCAGCGATTTGCCGGTGCCCGCTGCTCCCGTGATCAGCGTGCTCGTACCGCAGGTGAGACCACCTCCGAGCAGTGTGTCGAGCGCCGGCGAGCCGCTAAGAAGCATCTCCGATGACACATCAACCCGCGGCTCGTCCTGCAACACTCGCGGATACACCTCGATACCGCCGGTGAGGATGCGGAAGTCGTGATAGCCGCCCCGAAAGTGGATGCCGCGCACTTTCGTCACTTGCAGCCGACGCCGCTCGGATCCGTACTCGAGCGCGACGTGCTCCAGCACGATCACGCCGTGGGCAAGGCTGTGCAGCTGCAGGTCTCCCTCGGGCGCTGTCTTGTCGTCGAGCAGGAGTACCGTGCAATCGCGATCGGTGAAGAACTGCTTGATTGCCAGGATCTGACGGCGAAACCGCAGCGGCTCACGCGCGAGCAAGCGCATCTCGGACAGTGAGTCGAAAACGATGCGCGCCGGGTTGGACTTTTCGACGGCCTGCAGCACAGCGTCCACCGTTTGCTGCAGCTCGACCTCGGCCGGATGGAAGATTGTATAACTCTCCGCGAGATCGACTGCGGCTTCCTTCGCCAGCTCGAAGATCTCGATGCCGTCGAGACTCCAGCCGTGCGAGCTGGCGACCGATCGCAGCTCCGACGCCGATTCGGAGAGCGTGACGTAAAGCCCGCGTTCGCCTTCGGCGACGCCCTCGAGCAGAAACTGCAGTCCGAGCGTTGTCTTGCCCGTCCCCGGCTCGCCATCTATCAGGTACAGATGGTTGGTCGGCAATCCACCGCCGAGAATGTCATCGAGTCCGGCAATGCCGGTCTTCGCTCTGGAAAGTTCTTCTGTTTCGGTTATTGGTCGTCGAACCACTTCAAGAATCCTCGACGGTTGATACTCAGGCGCTGGCAATCCTCCGAAGGGCCTGCACCGCGTCCACTACATCCTTCGCCGGCATTGCGCCGGGCATCACTACCGCGACCAGCTTGTCGTCACGGCCGTACAAATCGTTGCCGAAGTAAAGCTGGCCGTTGTTCATGTAGGCGGTGAAATAGGTGATGTAAACCGGGATCTTGTGCGGCAGCTTCACACCGCGATCGTCCGGTCCATCCTTCATCGCCTGATCGACCTTGTCGGCCGGCCACCCCAGCACCCACTGCGCGAGCTCGGCGGGCTTCTCGACACGGATGCAGCCGTGACTGAACGCGCGCACGTCCTTGTTGAACAGCTCGTGATTGGGCGTGTCGTGCAGATAGATGTTGAAGTCGTTGGGGAAAAGAAATTTCACGAAGCCGAGCGCGTTCTTGGGCCCCGGCCTCTGGCGCACCGCGGTCTGCCCGCCCTGGGTGTAGGTCTCCATGTTGTTGCTCGCCATGTAGGCGCTACCCTTGGGGAAGATTTCCTTCTGCGCGATCGATGGCGGCACGTTCCAGTAGGGACGGAACACCACCGTCTCCATCGAGTCGGCAAAGACAGGCGTCGCCTTGTCTTCGTACTCCTGGCCGACGATGACTTTCATCTCCATCACCTTCTGGCCGCTGTCGTACGCCTCGAGGCGGAACGCGGGCACGTTGACGAAGATGTAGCGCTGCCCGAAGCTGCGCGGCAACCACCGGTAGCGCTCCATGTTGGCGGCGATCTCGCCGAGCCGGTAGCTGGCGGAAACATTCATCGCGTCGATGGTTTCTTTACCAAGCGCGCTGTCGACGTTGATGGAGTGCCGCCGCTGAAATTCGGCGACGGCTCCGGCGAGATTATTGTCGTAGACGCCGCCGGATTTCGCTTGGGTCGATGCTGAATCGCCACCGCTTCCCGACGCAGCAGTGATCCCTTCGGCGGCGAGCCGATTTCTGATCGCCGTCAGAACGGCTGGATTCGCCGAGCCACCCGGCTTGACGTTTCCGGAGACGGCGGGCACTGGCTGCCACCCGCCCTTGGCGACGATCACGCGCCACTTCTGGAGCTCCTTGCCGAGACCGGCGTAGTCGTCGTCGGTGGGCCGCATGGTCGCGAGTGCTTTATCGAGCTGTTCGTAACGAAGATTCCTGACCAGCGCGCTGTCGATGTTCTCTTCTTCCGGATCGACGTGCCATGACTGTGCGACGGTGCGCGGATCGACCTGGCCAGTTAGCAAGTCTTCACCGAGCGATGTATACGATGCGGTGAGCAGAACATCGGCGGTCGCAAGCTGCTCGGCGGTTGGAGTCTTGGTTTGCTTGAGTGCAGCGATCGCGCTGGCCAGCGCGCCGATCGGATAATCGTTGAGGCGCATCCCGTCGGCGTTTGCAGCGAGGATCGCGTTGGTAAGCGCTTTCGTGCGCGCGTCATGGAGTCCGTCGCTGGTCAGCCAAAGGGGGTTGTTGCCGTAGAGCTGGTAGAGCCGCTTAGTGTGCCCCCACTGGTCGTCATCGATGCGGTCGAGCTTTCCTCCCGCCAGCTTCTGCTGGATCAGCGATTCGATCTGGGTGGCGGGCACCCCGCGCACCGCCGTCAGTTTGGGCGGGTTCCAGGTCTGCGCGTTCTCGACCTTGTTGGCGTGGGCGGTCTCCCCGCCTTTGCAAGCGCCAAGGAGTGCCGCTGTCAACAGCAGAGCTTGGGTCCAGAATCGGGGATAAACGAGTTGACGAGCCATAACCAGTTCGGTGTGCCGTTAAGGGAACGGAATTGTGCGTGAAACCACCGAGTTGATTAGGCGAAAGTCGGGCCACCGGATGTTTCGCCCGGTCCGACTGATCGTGGCCGGACGGATCTAAGAAAAGGCAACTGAACGGGCGGGAGGCGAAAGTGTGAGGCGCCTGGTTAGAGGTTACGACCGTGGGACGTTTCCGCGCGCCATTCACTCTAAAGCCAACTGCGTTTCGCACCGACAATACGTCCCGCGGTCGTAACCTGGCATCAGGCGCCTGCGCACCTTGCGCCTCCCGCCCGTTCAGTTGCTCTTGATCTAAACTGTACGCGCGCCCGGAAGTCTATTGAACGCACTCCCCGTTCGGATCCGGCTTCTGCTTGTCCACCACCGGCCGATGATCGAGGTTGGCCACGCGGGTGGCCAGATCGGCAACGTACTGCGCCACCCGAGCCATGCGATCGTAATCGATGTACTGCGGCTCGTCTGTCACCTGGTGGTAGTCGGCGTGGCCGCCGGTGGTGAAGAAAATGATTGGAATTCCATACCGGGCGTACTCGTAGTGGTCGCTACGGCAATAGATGTTCGAGGGATGACCGTTGGCATCCATCGCGTAGTCGAACCTGAACGGATGCTTCTCGCCGGTGTTGACCGACTCGGCGAGATCGCCGAGCTGGGTCGACAGACGGCGTGAGCCAACGAGCTGGACGTAGTCGGGGTTGCCGTGATAACGAACGCCCTCCTTGGTGATGCCGGTGTTGTCGGCGGCCGCACCGCGACCGACCATGTCCATGTTCAGCTGCGCGACGATCGAATCGCGCGGTACCGTCGGATGGTCGGTGTACCACTCGGAGCCGTAGAGTCCTTCTTCCTCGCCGACGTGCCACACGAAAAGCAGCGACCGTTTCGGCTTCACCTTCTGCGAAGCGAAGTACTGTGCGATCTCGAGCGCGCTCATGCTTCCTGAGCCATCGTCGTCAGCGCCGTTGTAGATCGAATCCGGTCGCGCCGAAGCGCCGTTCGACTTTCTGCGGATGTCGGCGATCAGCTTGTTGACCTCGGCTTGCTGGGCCGCGTCGAGCTGCGGCGGACGGTCGTCGGCGCCGCCGGTCCGGAATAGATGATTCACGACGTAGATCGAATCGTGCGCGACCGGGCGAGTGCTCCAGCCGATGTGGTCGTTGTGCGCGCCGATCGCGACGTACTCGTTACGCAGCTTCGGATCGCTGCCCGGAATCATTGCCACGACGTTGCGCGCCGGGAATTCCGTCGGCGTCTCCACGAAGCGCGGGGTCGATGAGACGGTCGCACCGAGCTGGCCGACCTTTGCGGAGGCTATGCTGCCGTTGACCAGCGCGTCGGCTACGCGCGCGTTCACATACAGGAACGAGGGAAGCTCTGGGTCGGGTCCTTCCTTGAGCAGCTGATCTGGTTGCTGAAAGAGCTGAATCATCTGCGGCGGCATTGCCTCGAGGCTGGCGACGGCGATACCGGCGGCGTTCGCGAAGTGGCGAGTGACGACGGCGCGGTTGACTCCCCCACCCGAGTTCTGGGTGACACCGTTGGCGTTGATGCGGAGCACCACGATCTTGCCCGCCGTCGCGGCGGGATCGATCAGCGACGCCGAGTCTCCCCACGTGCCGCCGAAGATGGCCTGCGCCCCGTCCATACTGCGCGCGCCCGATCCCTGGTCGCGTACGACGTAGTCGGTCCACGGCGCGAACTCCGTCGAGCCGACGGTGAGCTTGCTCCCCGCATCGAACGCGCGATCGACGACGTCGACTTTCTGGAAGAACGTCCCGTTGTCGCCCGCCGGTGTCAGTCCGATGCGTTTCAGCTCCGCGGCGATGTACTCGACTCCCTTGACGTTCCCCGCGGTCGCGAGCAAGCGACCCTGCATCGAGTCGTCGGCGAAGATGAACAGCCGGGTTCTAAGATCGGCGGCGGTGATGGCGCCCGTGGTCGGCGTCGGAGCATGGGTGCGCGGCCGCATCAAGACGTCCCAACTAGGTGGCGCACCGAGATCGGGCGGAGTGGTGGCGGCCTGCTGGGCGCCGGCAACGGCGGCGAAAGTCAGGAGCGCGGACGTGATCAACGTGGATTTCATGGCGAGGGTTGGGGAGTGAGATGAGGGTTAGACACCGGACGCGGGGCATTTGTTTGCGATCAGTTGTCATGGTCTCGGATTATAGGGTCGGGCGCGGCGCTGGCCAGCCCGCTTAGGTATTGTTAGTTGCACCCGAAGCACCCAAGTCCCCGACGCCGAGACAGATGCCAGCCCCAATCGCGATCTACTACGAGCACCCCGACTGGTTCAAACCCCTCTTCGCCGAGCTCGATCGCCGCGGCATTCCGTACGTTCGGATCGATGCGACGTCGCACTTTTACGATCCGTCGGAAACGACGTCGCCGTATTCACTCGTATTCAATCGCGCCAGTCCATCCGCGTACATGCGTGGACACGGTCAGGTCACCTTTCACACCCTGAGCTGGCTTCGCCACCTCGAGCGCGTCGGTGTGCCGGTGGTTAACGGCGCCGACGTTTACGAGATGGAGACATCGAAGGCGCTCCAGCTCGAGATCCTCGAGGAGCTCGGCCTGCCCTATCCGAGAGCGCGCGTGATCAACAATGCGGCGCAGGCAGCGGAGGCGGCTCGCGGGCTGCGCTTCCCGGTGATCGTCAAGGCGAACATCGGCGGCAGCGGTGCCGGCATCACCCGATTCGACGACGCGGCTTCCCTCGCGGCCGCCGCGCGGGCCGGGACGATTGGCCTCGGCATCGACAATGTCGCGCTCGTGCAGGAGCTCGCTCCGCTTCGCGACGCCCACATCACCCGCGTCGAAGTCTTGAACGGAAAATTCCTGTACGCGATCAACGTCTATCCGGCCGAGGATTCGTTCAACCTTTGCCCGGCCGACATCTGCCAGACGACCGATGGCCAGCAGCTTTCGCGGACGGCCTGCGCGGTCGACGCGGCAAAGAACGGAATGCGCGTCGAACAGTTCACGCCTCCCCGCGAGATCGTGCGCCAGGTCGAGCGCATCGCGCAGCGTGTCAAGCTCGACGTCGGGGGGATCGAGTATCTGATCGACGACCGCGACGGCAAGCCCTACTTCTACGACATCAATGCGCTGTCGAATTTCGTCGCCGATGCGCGGAATGTGATCGGGTTCGATCCGTTCGAGAAGCTGGTGGATTATCTGGAGGAGCGGGAAGCGGGAAGCGGGAGGCGGGAAGCGGTCGGCGCCCGAGCTCGCGCTGCGGCCATGGATGCAGACTCCGAATCCCCCGTCCCGAAACCCGCCTCCCGCCTCCCGCTTCCCGCTTCCCGCCAATGAGATACGGTTACTGGCTCCCCGTCTTCGGCGGCTGGCTGCGCAATGTGCCCGACGAGGGCATGACCGCCAGCTGGGATTACGTGAAGCGACTGGCGCAGCGCAGTGAGCAGATCGGCTACGACATCACCCTCATCGCCGAGCTGTTCATGAACGACATCAAGGGCATCGACTCCAACTCGCTCGAGGCTTGGTCTACTGCTGCCGCACTCGCGGCGGTGACTGAGCGACTCGAGCTGATGGTGGCGGTGCGGCCTACGTTTCACGAGCCGGCGATCTTCGCCAAGCAGGCCGCCAACATCGACCACATCTCGAACGGCCGGCTCGCCCTCAACGTCGTATCGTCGTGGTGGAAGGACGAGGCGCGCCGCTACGGTATTCACTTCGAGGAGCACGACGACCGTTACGCGCGCACCGACGAGTGGCTGCGCGTCGTCAACGGAACGTGGAACGAGCCGCGCTTCAGTCACAGCGGCAAGCACTACAAGGTCGAGGAGACGATCCTCGAGCCCAAACCGGCGCGCCGGCCGCGGCCGACCATTTACGCCGGCGGCGAAAGTCCCGCCGCCAAGGAGCTGATCTCACGCGCCTGCGATGCTTACGTGATGCACGGAGATCCACCCGAGCGCGTCGCGCCCAAGATCGCCGACATGAGCGCGCGTCGCGAGAAGCTCGGACTCGGCCCGATGCAGTACGGCGTCGCTGCCTACGCCGTCGTGCGTGACACGGAGCAGGAAGCGAAGGAGGAGCTCGCCCGCATCACCAACGTCCAGCCCGGCTCGCCTGGCTACCAGAATTATCAGGACTGGATCGCACACACTGCTCTGGAGCAGCAGGTCTCGCTCGAGGATTACTCGGTCTCGAACCGCGGACTCCGCGCCGGCCTCGTCGGAACGCCCGAGCAAGTCGCCGATCGGATCCGTGAGTTCGAGTCGGTCGGGGTGGACCTCTTGTTACTCCAGTTCAGTCCGCAGCTGGAGGAGATGGAAAGATTTTCGGAAACGGTGATGCCGCTCGTTACATCTCGGCGTACAGACTCGGCGGCGGTGCTGGCGACCACGTGAAAGAAAGCGCGGAGCGAGACTAGGAGATAAGCTCCGCCTGCCGAGATTTGACCGTTCTGTAACACTCGCACGCCGCCTTCTCGAGCCCGGGCCGATCGACAACGGCGATCATCCCTCGACTGTGGCCGATCAGCCCCGCCTTCTCCAGTGCTCCCATCGCCACCGTTACCCCCGGCCTGCGCACCCCGAGCATCTCGGCGAGGAACTCCTGGGTCAGGTTGAATTCGTCGCGGCCGACACGGTCCTGCGACATCAATAGCCAACGCGCACAGCGCTGCTCGATTACGTGCAGCCGATTGCACGCCGCCGATTGCGACACCGTCTCGAAGATCAGCTGGGAGTAGCGGTGCAGGAGCCGGCCGAAGTTTTCGCAGCTGACCGCGAGCTCCTGAAAGTCTTCGGAGCGCAGCCGCCACGCCTGCCCCGTGATCTGCCCCACGCCCTTGAGCCGCGACGCGTTTACGCCGTGAAAGACCGCGATCCCGGCGAAGCCGTCGCTCCCGATCGTCATCGCCTCCACTGCATCCCCATTCTCCAGCTCGGTCACCAGGGAGATGACGCAGTTCTCCGGGAAGTACACGTGCCGGATTGCCTCACCGCGGCGGAAAAGGACCTCCTTTGACCTGACCGCGACGTCCTGGGCCTGGCCAAGGACGGTGTCGAGCTCGGACTCCGGGAGGAGCCTGAGGAGCTGGTTGCGAACCACCGTTCCTTGGCTGCCGGCCACCGGCAGGGCGTCGCGGAGCGTCGAGGTCGGGGCGATTGTTGGAGCTGACATGATGGGCCCGAATTGTTCTGGTGGAAATAGATGACGAGTCGTCTGTCAGGGTGCTGACAGCGACACGCGGGGTACGTTTGCAAGTACCGAACCCCCGCCCGGCGCCGTGTTATCTTCGAGGGGTCGAAACAGTCATTTAGTCGGCCTGCCACTATAGAGCAGCAGGACAGGAAGTGCCCCACCGGAAGCCATGACGACACCTGCTGACCCACAGCCCAACGAGCGAAGATACCGCTTCAAGGACGAGTGGCTGGTTTCGCTAGTCGGGACCATGCCCGGCGTCACGCCGGAGCTCATAAAGCGTTGGCGCTTTCAGCAGAAGCCCTACATCTCGCAGGCCCTGATCGACGGCGACGTGCTCTCCTTCCAGGAGATCGCCGAAGTCGTTAAGGACGCCTTCAGAATCGACTACGTCGATCTGAACCCGGGCGGCATCGACAAGAACGCGATGCAGATCCTCCCCGAAAAGCTGTGTCGGGAGCACAGCGTCCTTCCCGTCAAAGTCGATAGCCGGATGGTCCACCTGGCGATGGCGAACCCCCTCGACCAGGAAGCGATCCAGAGAGTCAGCTGGGCGACGAGCCGCGAAGTGACTCCGCTCTTCTGCCCACCGGGGCAGCTCGACAAGCTGGTCTCCGAGACCCTGCGTCCGGACGCCATGATCTACGGCCTCATCGAGAAACTCGATCAGGCGGTGGGCGTCGAGCAGGTCAAGGAAGAAGAGCAGAACGAAGCCCAGATGGCGCGCGTCCACGCGCCGGTCATCAAGCTCGTCGATGCAATCATCGCCAACGCCATCAAGCTGCGCGCGTCCGACATCCACATCGAGCACGACGAGACGAACACCCTGGTGCGCTTCCGCATCGACGGACTGCTCAAGAACATCATGGTGCTGCCGCGCTTCATCGGCGTCGGACCAGTCGTCTCGCGCGTGAAGATCATGTCGGATCTCGATGTCGCCGAAAGATTTCGACCGCAGGACGGCCGCGCAAAGGTGCGCGTCGCCGGTGAAGAAGTCGCGCTCCGCGTGTCGGTTCTTCCGACCCGCGTCGGCGAAAAAGTCGTGATGCGTCTGCTCAACGAGAAGTCGGTGCAGGTCTCGATGGGTACTCTCGGCTTCATGCCCGAAGTCCTCGAGAGATTCAAGGCGCTGTTGATGCGCGAGCAGGGAATCCTGCTCGTCACCGGTCCGACAGGCTCCGGCAAAACCACAACGCTCTACGCGGCGCTCAACACCCGCCGTGGTGAGTCGGTCAACATCGTCACCGTCGAAGATCCGGTCGAGTACCGGTTGAGCGGCGTCAATCAGGTCCAGGTCAACGAGAAGCAGGGACTGACTTTCGCCGGAGTTCTTCGCTCCGTTCTGCGACAGGATCCCGATGTTCTCCTCGTCGGTGAGATCCGCGATCAGGAGACGGCCACCATCGCCTTCCAGGCGGCGATGACCGGCCACCTCGTCCTCTCGACGCTGCACACCAATGACGCCATCGGCGCCATCCCGCGACTGTCGAACATCGGCGTCGAGCCGTTCCGCGTCGCGGCAGGATTGATCGGCGTGACTGCGCAACGGCTGGTCCGGCGTGTCTGCCCCCACTGCCGCTACGAGGCCCCGATCGAGGAGCTGCACCCGATGGTTCGCAGCGCCCAGCAGCGCGTCTTCGGCAAGGCGAGACACGTCAAGGCGACCGGTTGCGCGGAGTGCGGGTTCAGCGGCTACACCGGTCGGCTGCCGATAATCGAGTTCCTCGAGATCACGCCGGAGATCCGCGGCATGATTACGACCGGCAAATTGGCGGACGAGATCCGCGCCCACGCCCTCCGGACCGGCGCGCTCCACACCTTCGACAACGACGCGCTCTGGCACATCGCCGAAGGCGACACCACCGCCGAAGAGGTCATTCCGTACACGGAGTTCGAGCGCCGCCGCACACCGCGCACCGCGACGCCGCGCGTCAACGCCGATTTCGTCCCCGAGCTCGACGCCGACGGCGTGGTCAAGCCGCCGCGCATTCTTCTCGCGGTCGCGGACAAGGAAGAGCGGGTGCGCTTCAACGACATCCTCGTCGAAGCGCGTTTCGCCGTCCAGATCGCCAACGATGGCGCCGCCACGCTCGGCATCCTCGCGCAGGATCCACCCGACGCGCTCGTCGTCGGGTTGAAGCTGCCGATCCTCGACGGCCGGCAGGTGGTCCACGCGGCGCGCACCGTCGTCGGATTGGTGGACATGCCGATCATCGTCATCGCTCCGCCTGGTACGGAGACCGAGACGACCGATCTGCTGTCGCAGGGTGTCGACGACGTTCTCCACGAGCCGCTCGACGCCGCCAGGTTCCGTGGCCGCGTCACGACGGTGATGCGGAGCCGCGGACTATGGGCGGAGACCGAAGAAGTGATGCGGCCGCTGATTCCGCAGGACGAAGCCGAGCGCCTGGTCGAGTTCAGACTGAGCACGGCAGTCGATAGCGCGCCCGAAGAGCGGTTCGACAAGATCACCCGCATGGCGCAGCGCGTGTTCAACGTGCCGTTCGCGGGCGTCTCGTTCGTCGAAGGCGAACGGCAGTGGTTCAAATCGAGGCAGGGCCTGCAGATCGGCGACAGCGCGCGCGACATGTCGTTCTGCGGCCACGCGATCACCGGCACCGAAGTGTTCGTAATCGAGGATACGGTGCTGGATCCGAGGTTTGCGCAGAATCCGCTCGTGCTCGAGGAGCCGCGGATCCGGTTCTACGCCGGACAGCCGGTACGCGGGCCGGGCGGCCACAACGTCGGCACCTTGTGCATCATGGACAAGCAGCCGCGCGAGTTTACCGACGACGACCGCGACAGTCTGCGTGACCTCGGCGAGCTCGTCGAGAAAGAGCTGCGCGCAAGGCCCACCAAGGTCGAAGCGCCGCCGGACTAGGGCCCAGCCTGATTGCCGCGAGACTAACCGCGGCACCAGCGCGAAGGTATCGTTAGCACCGACGATACCGGAGTCACCAATGAGCGCTGTCTCGCCGTCCCGCATCAAGCAAATCGCGGTTCCCGTCAACTCGATCGCCGAAGCAAAGAATTTCTACGGCGACATCCTTGGTCTCCGGTTTCTGTTCGACGCTCCGCCCTCGCTGGCCTTTTTCGATTGCGGCGGAGTTCGGCTGATGCTCGCCGGCCCGGACGCGCAAGGACCCGACGGTGCGAACCAGCACCCAGTGCTCTACTACGATGTCGCCGACATTCAATCCGCCCATGCCCGCCTCGAATCCGCCGGCGCCGCCGTGGTCGAGAAGCCGCACGTCATTGCCCGCATGAAGGGCCGGGAGGTGTGGATCTCGGCGGTTTCGGATGGGCAAGGCAACGTCGTTCAGTTGATGGCCGAGATTTCGGTTTAATCTCGGCGTCCGGGATCGGGGCGCTTCGGCTGGCCACCACATGAAAGAAAGCACGGAGCCGATAGCTGGAGAGCTGCTACGCTGAGAGCTCTCGGGATGCATCGCGTCTCGTCGTCCGAGTCCGCAATTAGAATTGCGAAAAGACCTGTACGTGCCGCGCTCCCGGCATAGCTGCACAGCAGCTAATGGCTCCGTGCTTCAGTACTGTTAGATGCTTACGAAAGCGGGTGGTCCGAGAATCCGAAAAAAACAGGGGCATACCTCTCGCTTAGAACGCAGCCATGGACCCGAGACCAAGCATAAGAATCCCGACCCGCGACGTCGTCCGGATTCTTGCCCTCATCTTCGGGTTCTACATCGCGGTGCGACTGCTGTGGGCGGCCCACGCGGTGATCTTTCTGATCTTCCTCGGCGTCCTGTTCGGGCTGCCGCTCGCGCAGGGCGCCGATTGGTTCGAGAAGCGCCGCGTCCCGCGAGGGCTCGGGGTGGCCATAATTCTTACGCTGTTTTTAGGGCTGCTCACAGCGGGTACAATCGGGATGGCGCCGATTCTTCGCACCCAGTCGCGCGAGCTGCAGCAGCGAATGCCCGAAGCCCTCGACAAGATCGACGCCTGGCTCGGACACCGTGCCAACGGAACCCTCGGAATGTTGTTCAGCGAGGATTCCACGACGGTCGCGACGACGACAGTCGCCACGAGTGCCGCCGCGTCGTCGAGCCGTGCCGCCGAGACGACGATGGTGCGCGCCAACGACGTGGTGGTCGGCGGAAATCTTCGACACGAGCTCACCCGGCAATTCAGCGGCGCCGAGCATTCGTTCACGCACATGCTGACATCGACCTTCGCCGTGTCTGGCGGGATCATGCTGGTGTTGTTCATCGCGGCGTACATCGGCGTCGATCCGCCCCTCTATCACGGAGGGGCGCTTGGCCTCGTTCCCGCAGCCGAGCGACCGCGAGCCGCACTCACTCTGACGCGATTGTCGGTGACGCTGCGCCGCTGGCTGGTGACCCAGCTCATTGCGATGCTGGTGATCGGCGCGGTCACCACACTGTTTCTGTTCGCCATTCGCGTGAAGGCGGCGGTGCCACTCGGCATCCTTGCCGGCGTGGCGAAGTTCATCCCGATCGTCGGCTCGATCTTCGCGGCGATTCCCGCGATGGCGATGGCATTCATCGATTCCCCGCACAAGGCCCTCGTCGTCGGACTCGGGTACTTCGTGATCCAGTTCCTCGAGAACCACCTGCTGGTTCCGATTCTCATGAAACACGGAGTCAATCTGCCGCCGGCGATGACGCTCGGAATCCAGGCGCTGATGGCGCTGTTGTTTGGATTCCTGGGACTCCTGGTCGCGGTGCCGCTCCTGGCCGCAATTCTTACTGTTTTTCGGACGATGAGCCGCCGCGACATCGAAGAATTCTCGCCGGCTGCGGATGCTGCTGTCGCCGCGGTCCGGCCTATATCGGACGATTCATTCCCGCCGTGAAAGCAATAGCAATAAAACAGGTGCGAAAACAGTAAGGTGAAGGGTGCGAGGTGATTGGGAGGAGGCGCGAGAAGTGCGGGCCTTCGAGATCTTTCCGCCAAATCAAACACTACCGCACTTGCAAACGGGAGAGACGGCACCGAGCGTGAATGAGGGACGCACCAAAACGCCCGCACCGCTCCTCCCTCCTTCCTATTACCTCGCACCCTTCACCTTACTCCTTTCGCACTTGGCTCAAGCTGTAGCCATCCTCTCGCGACGGGGTATATAATCCATCACCGCCGATCCAAAACAGGAGCTTGAATGATTCGATTAGCTAACCGAATGGCGATTGCGGCATTCATCGCCGCCCCGTGTGTTGCGGGCGCGCAGGCGCCGTGGCGACAGGTTTATAAGGACAGCGATGTTCGCGTGCTCTTCGACACCGCCAGCATCGTGCTGCAGTCTCCCGGGACATGGACCACCGTTACCTCGTGGGACTACAACCGCCCGCGCATCCTCGAGAACAAGAAGGCCTACACCAGGCTCGTCGAGCGGGCCTACGTGCGCTGCTCGCCGGTGCGCGTGAAGCGGGTTCGGAGCACCGTGTACGCGGCGAACAACCAGCTCGTGCGCGACGAAGGGGAAGTGGACCCGCGCGACCAGGCCCACATGGTCTGGGATAAGCCCAAACCCAGAACCGCCGGAAAAAACGCCTTCGAATCGATATGCGGAATTCTCACCAGGCGCGACAAAGGCTCAGCTTCCGCGACCAAAAAAACGGGTGCTGTCGAGGCGTCAAACAAGGCCTCCGCAGCGCGTAAGAGCGGGGCCAAAGACTAGCCCCGGTCCTTGTAGCTCAGCAGTAAAAAATGGCGCGGCTAACCCCGCGCCATTTCTGCACTTACGAGTCTCATCTCAATTGCATTTTTGTGCCAAAACGAGCTCTTTGGGGTATAACAAAATGAGCAGTTTTGGCCGGACGTTTGCTCTATAAGGAAGTGCAATTTTTTCAGGGGAGCCTTCCAATGATGCGACTACTAGAATCCAAAAAAACCGGCAGAAAAGGGCGGTCAGCGGGCGGGACCATCCTTAGCGTCATATTGCACTCGGTGATCATTTTCCTGGCGGTCTTTGCGACGGCCAGAGCCAGCACGCGTAAGTCAGACGACAAGAAATCGGAGAAGGTGAGGTTCGTGGCTGTGAAGCCGCCTGAGCCGCCTCCGCCTCCGAAGAAAGAGCCGCCTCCGCCCAAGAAAGTCGAGGCCCCGAAGCCCAAGCCGAAGCCAGTGGTGAAGACGCCTGAGCCGCCGCGTATCGAGGCGCCCAAGATCGTCGACGTCCCGGCCCCGCCGAAGGGCTTCAAGGTCCTGCCGCCGCCTGTCGCGATTCCGACGAGCGTTCCGGCGGTCGACCTGTCCAAGGCGCTTACCAACGAGAACGACTTCAGCGGTAAGGGCGTCAAGGGCGGCAGCGCCTCCGGCGTCGAAGGCGGCACCGGTAAAGAAGGCGACAAGGGCAAGGAAGCCGGCGAGACCGCCGAGCACCACGGCCCGTTCATGGAGTTCCAGGTCGAGAAGACCGTCCAGAAAATCGGCGGCGAGGCCCCGGAATATCCGCAGTCGCTCCGCGACCAGGGCATCGAGGGCGAAGTCCTCGCGCAGTTCGTCGTGAACGAGAACGGCCGCTACGAGGCCGGTACGTTGAAGATCCTTAACTCGAGCAATTCAGCGTTCACCGCCGCCGTGAAGGATGCGCTCCCCCGTATGAGATTCTCGGCGGCGCAGATCGGGGGCAAGAAGGTGCAGCAGCTCGTGCAGATGCCGTTTCAGTTCCACATTCAGCACTAACGGGCGACCCGATCGAAGTAGAGCCGCGGGGGGATCAACCCTCCCGCGGCTTTGCTTTGCCCGCCCAACTTCAAGCGAAGCGAACCGCCGAATCGGCGGCCGACAGCCGGTGTATGATCACTCGATCCAATAGATTGATTCGCTCATGATCAAACGAAGTCGGACAATCCTCGCCGGAGCGCTGGCGCTCGTCGCTATCGCTCCGTCGCTGCAAGCGCAAAACCGTCCCGCACCAGCGCGACCAAAGCCGCAGAAACCGATCGACGTTCCGCCGGCCGTCGTCGTGCTGCAGGTCGATACGACCGCAGGCGATTCGACGCGCACGATCATCCAGCGCGACTTCGATTACGGCGATCGCATCCAGCCGTTGATTCTCGACAGCATCACTCTCGCCGACATCTGGCAGCCCGGCGACCGCAGGATCAACTTCGCGCCGCTCAAGCAAACGCGCGCCAGCCTCGTCGTGCGTGCTCGCCCGACGGCCTCCGGCCTCCACGTGGAGGTATTCGACGCGGTGAAGGGCCGGCTGCGGCAGGAGGATTACTTTCGGCTGCCAAAAATGCCGGCGAACAGATTGCCGGCGATCCACGATTCGCTCGCGACCGTGCTGAAGCGCCGCGCGGTGGATGCGCGCGACAAGCTCGAGGCGAACGAAGCGACCCGCGACAGTCTGGCGCGCGAGGCGGCGAAGCCGGTGCTGATGAAGACGACTCGCGATCGCGCCAACGCCCGCCGCGCTGCGGCTCGGCGCGATTCACTTTCGGCGGAGCTCGATCGTCGCGATCTCGCGATCAACGAGGCCCTCGCGCAGGATACCGTGCGCCTGGATTCGGTTTACACGCATTTCGTTGCGAGGGACTCGGTGGTGCGAGACTCGGTCGCACGAGAGCGCCGCCTCGGGATTCACGTCGTCGCCGACGAAGTCGAGCGCTGGATCACCGGCACGCGCGGTATCGCCGCGACGCGGATTGCGTTCATCGACGGTACCAAGCTCAAGATTGTAGACAGCGACGGCGCCAACGAGCGCACCATTCCGACGGCCGGCGCTGCTTTGTCGCCGTCGTGGCACCCGTCCGGCCGGTACATCGTTTACGTCGATGCTGATGACCGCGGGACTCGAATCGCGCAGGTGGATCTGCGCACAATGAGGCCGCGACTATTCGGCGCGTCGAATCGCGGACTCAACATCACTCCCGTCTATACCAAGGACGGGAAGAACATCGTCTGGGCGAGCGGCGGTGATTCGCCCGCCGAGCTCATGCTCGCCAACGCGACCGCGGACGATTCGATCGCGGTGCCGTTTGTAGGTCGCAGCGGTTTCGAGACGACTTCGCCCAGCTTCAGTCCGGATGGCAAGCAGGTGGTGTTCATGTCACCGCGACCGCTGACTCCGCAGCTGTACACGATGAATGTCGATGGCACCGGACTCCGGCTGCTGACGCCGGTGGTGCCCGGCAAGCGCAGCTACCGCACCGGTCCGGACTGGTCGCCCAAGGGCGATCTCATCGCCTACCAGCAGCAGAACGGCGATTTCCAGGTCTGGATGATTCGCGTGAAGGACCGCGTGATGACCCAACTGACCAATGAGGGCGAGAACGAGGATCCCGCCTGGGCGCCGGACGGCCGGCACATCTCTATAACCCGACGACTGGGTGCGATCGGGGATCCGCGCAGCATCTGGGTGCTCGATACTGTGACGGGCCGACTACGGCAGCTGACGCTGACCGGGGATGC
>DATFGW010000193.1:0-4870 GCA_035249045.1 Gemmatimonadaceae bacterium
TCGCGCTCGCCATCGAGGCCACCAATCTCAACCTGATTTTTCTGTTTGGCGGGGTGGCGGCTCTGCTCGCCGGGATTCTGGCCGCCGTGGATGTCCCGATCGTGGGACAGATCGTCGGCTTCGCCGTGGCGGTGCTGATTCTGCCGACGCTGCTGCGGCCGCGGCTGCTGCGGAGGCTGAGCGGCGTCGGTGTCCTCTCGCGAACGGACGCGTTGATCGGACAAATGGCGCGAGTGACCAGCGCAATCGATCCCGTCACCGGCGGCCGGGTGCTGGTTCAGGGGCACGACTGGGCCGCCAACAGTACCGAGCCGATCGCGAAAGGCGCGCTCGTCGAAGTGCTCGGCGCGGACGGCATCGTACTCCTCGTGCAGCCCGTCGCGACGCTGCCGAGCGGTGAAAACAACTAATTCTTTGATGGAGCGTTCATGTCATACGTGTTGATCGGATTCCTCGCGCTCATTCTGATCGTTCTCGCGCGGGCAGTGAAGGTCGTGCCCCAGAAGCAGGTCAAGATCATCGAGCGACTCGGCAAATTTCACAATCAGGCGCAGCCCGGGCTCAATCTGATTTTGCCGTTCATCGATTCGGTGCGTGCGTCGCACGACCTGCGCGAGCGCATCACCAGGATCGAGCCGCAGCCGGTGATCACGCGCGACAACGTCACGATGGAAGTGGATGCAGTGATCTACTACCTGATGGTTGATCCTGTCCGCGCGACTTACGAGGTGCAGAACCTCGAGATGGGCATCGAGCAGCTCACTCTCTCCGCGCTGCGCAACGCCATCGGCTCGCTCGATCTCGATCACACACTGACGTCGCGCGACGAGATCAACTCGCAGCTCCGTGCCGCGCTCGACGCGGCGACGCAGCAGTGGGGCGTGAAGGTGGTGCGCGTCGAGCTCAAGAACATCGACCCGCCCGAAGAGATCAAGATGACGATGGAAAAGCAGATGACCGCCGAGCGCGCCCGGCGCGCGGTGGTGACGACGGCGGAAGGCGAGAAGGCATCGGCGATTCTGCGGGCCGAAGGATTAAAGCAGTCGGCGATCGTGAGCGCCGAGGGTCAGAAGCAGTCGGCGATTTTGCAGGCGGAGGGTCAGGCGCAGGCGCGGCTGGCAGTCGCGGAGGCAGAAGCGCAGGCACTCCAGGCGATCGCGAAGGGTTTGGGAGTGGAGGGCAATCCCGCCCGGTATCTGATCGCGAAGGGCTATCTGGAATCACTTCAATCGATCGCGCAGAACGCGCAGAAGACGGTTTTTCTCCCGTATGACGCGAGCGCGGCGATGTCGGCGGTGGGCAGTCTCAAGGAGCTGTGGGGCGGGCCGGAGCCCGGCGGTCCCAAATTGTCCAGGTGATCCCCGGGCACAAATCCTGTATTGACATCGCGACCACGGTGACCAATGTTGCCGCCAATCGGACCGTGCTCGTTTCCACCAGCCACTAGCTCTGTCATGCCGCGCTCAGCCAGCCGCATCGCCAACTCGAATATCGGAAATAACCGCCAGCGCATGCGCGTGGGGTTATCGGGCGTTCCGGCTAGACAGACATGAAGTAGCACCAACCCCGATTTTCATGGCCCTCGCGTTTTGAAACAGGAACGCGGGGGCTTTTTGTTTTGCCGAACCATCCTCCAGGGAGCGCGAGATGTATCGATTGAGCGGCACAGTGCTCGTCCTATCGGTCGCGACGAGCGTCGATGCTCAGACCGACACCACCGCGGCACCGACTCCCAGATGGTTCGACAACATCGCGGTCAACGCGTTCGTCTCGGCTGCCTACGAGTACAACTCCAATCGCCCCGCGAGCGGAATCAGCAGCTATCGGGTCTTCGACTTCAACGACAACTCGTTCAACCTCGACGTCGCCGAGGTGGTGGTGCAGATCGCGGCGACGAAGCCGCGCGACGCCGGGTTCCGCATCGACATCGCCGCCGGCAACTCGGTCCCCCAGATATCCAAGGCGCAGGACCAGACCGTTGCCCAGTTCGACTTGCAGCAGGTCTTCGCCAGCTACATCGCACCCATCGGATCGGGCCTGCGCTTCGACGTCGGGAAGTACGTCACCCATCTGGGCTACGAGCTGATCGAGGGTTACGACGGTTACAACGACAATTACAGCCGGTCGATCCTGTTCGGGTACACGATTCCCTTCACGCACACGGGAGTCAAGGCGAGCTACACTTTGAGCAGCAAGATGGGAGCGATGGTCGAAGTGGTGAACGGGTGGGATCTGCTGCGCGACAACAATCGCTCGAAGTCGGTCGGAGCCCAGTTGACGCTGACGCCGGTGGCACCACTGTCAGTGCTCCTGAACTGGATAGGCGGGCCCGAGCTTGCGAACGACAACCACACCGATCGGAACGCGTTCGACGTCGTCGCCGCGTTGAGGCCGACGGGCGCGCTGACGCTCGGCGTGAATGGCGACTACGGGGTCGAAGAGGGGACCAGCCGCGTGAATCCTGGGGCCGACGCGAGATGGAAAGGCATCGCGGGATATGCAACGTACGCGGCGACGAGAAAGTTCTCGCTCGCGCTGCGCGCCGAGACGCTTCACGACGATGGTGGCGTGCGGCTCGGGACCGACTCGAAGGCCGTGCTGTCGGAGGCGACTCTGACGCCAGCCTACAAGCTCGCCGAGCACGCAGTGGTGCGCGCCGAAGTCCGCTACGACAAGGCGAACCAGCGGATCATCACCCGGGGAACCACGGTGAGCGACCACCAAACCACCTGGGCGGTAAATTTCCTGATCGTGTACTGACCCGAGCCGACTAATGACCGCCAAGCAGTTCCTCGCCAAGGTTGGCCAGGTGATGCCCACCCTGGCATCCATCTAAAACATCACGCTCAGGTCACTGGTGACTAAACCGCGTCGGTCGCCGTTACCCCCGACGCGGATGAATCCACCCAGGCGAAGACCGATCGCGAAGATCGGCGCAAACTGGAGCTCCGGCCCGACGTAAGTTGCCTGCGCCGGTGCGCGCCACGCTTTGCTGGTGGTGTGGAGCACGGTAGCGCGCGCGAAGTATGCTCCACCCAGCTCGTTGGTGATCTTCAACGCGCCGAGGCTTGCGCGAAAGCCACCGATTCCCGGTTCAACGGCAGCGAACGGCTTCAAGTCCTTGTAGCTGCCGGGCAGGATGTAGCCGAGAGCGATCGACCACTTGAGCGGAACTCCGTAATGGAGACCGCCCAGGCCGTTTGTAGCCAGTCCCGCTCGGGACGAATCCTGGGCGACGGCATTTGGTGGTGCGACTGCGTTCACGACGAGACAGGCGATCGCTGCCTCGAGAAGAAGCCACCTTTGAATAATTTTTGCATCGCGAAACTCCTCAGAAGCGGACGACGAAATCGACGTAGGGAACGCCGATGATATTGCTACCGGAAACATTTACGAGCGCGAGGTCGGTGGTGATGTTCTCACCCATGAAGCGGAAGCCGAAGGAGTAGAGAAGGTTGTTGTCGGAGACCGGCAGCAGGTAATTCTCAGTCACCAGCCCGACTCTGGGCGAGACTCTCAGCTCTCCTCCAACCATTCCCACCGGTTTCGACTCGATATCGCCACCGGCGAAACCGTATCCGCCGCCGAGGGTAACGCTGGCGTTGGAGTTTCCGAAGGTGCTGACGCCGTAGTAGACGCCGCCCGTCCCACCTTGCGCGCCGACGAACAGAACTCCGGCGGCGAGATGAACCTGGTCGCTGATGCCGAAGCCGATCTTTGGCGTGAAGTAGTACGCCTGCTCATCGATAGCTGCTGGAAGCAGAGAAACTCCGCCACCGATCGTGATGTTGTCGGTAACTCCGTACGCAACGCCGGGAAAGAAGAGCTCGTAATCCGAGAAGTACCCTTCTCCCCGCTTCAGCATCTGTCCGCTCGGCGCGAAGAACAGCCGCGTGGAATTCGGGTTGGGGAACCAGTAGTCGCCCTGCTGCATGTCGACGGTGGCGACCTCCCTGATTTGGGTGATCTGCGCGGTCGCCAGCTGCATGGTTCCAGCCTGGGACTGGAAAGTAAGGGTGTCGCCGCTGACGACGACGATCCGACCGAAGACCGTCGAGCCATCAGCGAGGGTGAGGATCTGGACGTGGGCGCTGTCAGGGACCGTCAGCTTGTCCCGGCTAACGGCAGGAGTCTGTGCGGCGGCAGTCCGGGAAGACGCGGCGATGCAGAGACTCGCCGAGAGCAGGAGAAGGCGTGATGCGAATGATCTCGACATGGACGGAAGGGTTGGGGTTGGCAACCGGACCTTACCCGTCCAACATCGGAAACCATGTTCGGCCGAGCCATGCGTCAAATGACGTAGTAGTGCACTTCGGCGGCCGCGTTCCGCAGTGGCCAGGGTCAGAGAGGAGCCGATAACCAAGCCCTCTCCGACCTCCGGCTACGATTCAATCAAGCGCAGTGTTATGGGATCGTCTCGGTGACGTTCAGGTTGCCGCCGTTCGTTGGCGGTCTCGGCGTTGACGGAGACGTCGCCTCGCAGAATCCACCCGCATCGGTGATGGCTATCTGGGTCGGGTTGGATCCCGTTACCAGTGCATGGGCGCTACTCTGGGTGAAGGTCGACTGACAGGTGTTGTCCCGCAGGAAGACCTCGGGAGTCGATCCTGCCGGGACGAGGACCGTCACATCGGAGAAGCTCTCGCTGCCGCAGCCGCCGGGGAACGAGTAGACGTCGGTGGATACGCCGTTCAGGATGTAACCGAAGGTGAGGTTGTTGCAGCCGGTGAACGAGATGTTCGAGAAGGTGACGGACTGGAAGAACTCGCCGCCGTGGGAGGCGTAGCTGACGCACTCGCCGGTGTTCGCGAAGCCGGTTCCATTGGCCTGCAACACGTTCTGGAAGCCGCCGTCCTGACACAGGTGTGCG